>CBFHWB010000223.1:0-5234 GCA_965659285.1 Planctomycetota bacterium
TTCTGACAAACAGGGGGACATGCGGCATCGCGTGCGGCAGGTAGAGCAGGAAGGGACGGTCCCTGTTCTTCTCGATAAACTTCACTGCCCGATCGTTGAACCAGGTGGTCAGGTGGACCTGGTCCTTCGGCAGGACCTTCGGATTGAGCACCTTGCCGTTTTCTATGAGCGGCAGGTCCGGGAAACGGAAGCGAGTGCCGTTCTCCGGATGGTAGGGCCACATATCGTTCGAGTAGGGAAGACCGAACCAATCATCGAAACCCTGGCTGGTCGGCTGGAACTTCGGCAGGTGACCGAGATGCCACTTGCCGTACATTCCCGCGACGTACTGCTTCTGCTTGACCACCTCCGCGATCGTCATCTCGGCAGGGTGGAGCCCGGTCTTCGATCCCGGCCCGAAATTGCCCGGCACCCCCACCCGTACCGGGTAGCAACCTGTCAGCAGGGCCGCCCGGGAAGGTGAACAAACCGAGCGCGCGACGCAGAAGCTGGTGAACTTCATCCCCTCGCTCGCCATCCGATCGAGATTCGGGGTCTTGTAGCCCTTCGCTCCAAAGGGCCCGATGTCGGCGTAGCCCATGTCATCGCAGAAGATCACGACGAAATTCGGCGGACGGGAGAAGACAGGAACACTCCCCGCCGCCAGCAGCAGGACCATCAGGCAGATTCGTTTCAACAGGGCCATTACGCTTTCACCTCACGGTTCTCCAGTTTTCAATTTTCTCCAGGCCGAACGCTCACTTCAGATCCGAGGCCTTCTTCACCCCGGACCAGGGGTTCTCGACAGTGATCTTGACGGCCAGCTCACGCAGGAGCCTGTCCAGCCTCGCCTCCTCGCCTTTTCCGATGGCGGGCAGCTTGCGGGGATCACGCTTGTGAACCGCGGCGAGGTAGAGATAGCCCTCCAGCTGGATCACCGCCGGCCCCGAATGAAGCTGGTCGGCATAGAGAGCGCCGCTTCTGTCTCTCTTGCTCGAGGCGAGCACCCTGTTAACCAGCGGAATTTTTTTCTTCTTCTCGAGCAGGCGCCTGAGCTCCAGCATGGCGTGTGAACTCCTGATGCTGAACACCTTCCCGGGGTATTTTTTATCCAGGGCTTTCAGCTTCACATCCATACCCTTGTCGAGAGCCGTGATCGCTTTCTCAAAGGCCTCGAAGCGAAGAACCTTCCGGCCCCGGTCATCCTTCTCGACATCCTTCCAGGTTTCACCCGCGGCCTCCCGCAAAGCCTTCGCCTCGCGCGAGTTCCCCCCGTAGTTGGACCCTCCCCCGTCGGCGGCCGGCCAGCCATCCTGCAGATAGAACTTCATGGCGGGGTTGTACTTCAGGGCGAAATCAATCCAGCGCGAGATGTCCTCAACCTCGGACCAGTAGTAGTACATGCCCATGGCCAGGCAATCCCACTTGCCGGTCATCAGGGCGGGGCGGGTCTTCTGCTTCCCGCCGGTGTAGTTCCAGTGACGAAGGGGAGCCCCGGTCTTTCCACCGCTGTACTGCATCCTCGACTCGTAGCCCTCCAGGCCCGCGCCCGGGGCAACCCGTTTGCGAAAATGACTCTCCACCGGCGCCACCAGGGAATGGCCGATGAAGAGCATCTTGATCCCTTTCCCACCGGACTCCTCCGGCTCGAACTTCTCCAGGTCATCGCGATCAAGCTCCTCCTTCGGCACCTCGATCGCCTTGTCGGAGTCACCGCTCCCGCCGGAAGATTTCTTCTCTTCCCCGGCGGCCTTCTTCAGAAAGACCCTGGCCTCCTTGAGCGTCAGAATGCCATCGCCGTCAGTGTCGGCCTCGGGATAGTCCTTGAGACCCTTCTTCAGACGCGCATTGTTCTCGCTGGTTGGCTGGGACCAGGCCGGTTGGGCCGCGAAGAAAATGGAAAGCAGGCAAAAAAATGAAAGTGTTCGAGTCATCGGATCTGTTGTCTACGAGTGGAAATTGGTTTTTCAGGATTCCCGGCGGTCTTCCATCAAGCCGCCTGGCGGCTTACATCGACAGGACGACAGCGATCACCAGCAGGCAGCCGAAGACAATGACGCCCCAGCCTTCCTGCGGATGTAGTACTGGTCATGATCGATGTAATCGGACACGGTCAACCTTTCTACTCAATGGGATTCATGGTCGGATCAAAGACTCCAGCCCTTGCGGTAGGGCGGATTGATAAAAGCATTGGCCTCATCGCAGTCGGTGAAGCGGGTGTTCGTTCCATCCCAGGCGAGCTTCCGACCGGGAAAGTTCGTCGCGATGATTCCCAGCATGGCCAGCTCGGTCAGCGGACCGCCGTATTCGGCGAAATCGGAGCCGGCCTTCTTGCCGTTGCGGATCGCGTCGAGGAAGTCGTTGTGATGGCCGCGGGTGCGGGGAATGGTCTGCGGCGGCTGCTTGTAGGCCTTCATCGCCGCGTCAGGAACCAGCCTTACACCGCCCGCTCCGTGCGACCCGTGGGTGATCGCCCCCTTGTCTCCGATGATCACCGCCCCGGTGTCCGGAGGCTTCTTCCCGGGATCCAGCTCCTTCGTCCGCGGAATCTTCGTGACCCCGCTGTACCAGTAGAGCGTGACCGGTCCGCGCTCGCCCTTCGCCGGAAATTCAAACCGGATCCTGCTGCCCCTGGCGAAGGTATCGATATGTTTCTTCGGATCGAAATCAACCATATCCAGCACCTCGATGCTCGAGGGCGCGCCGAGGTCGAGAGCCCAGAAGGACGGATCGACCACGTGGCAGACCCAGTCACCGATCGTCCCGTTACCGTAGGGACGCCAGGCGCGCCAGTTGCCGGGAAGGTACATGCCGTGATAGTTCCGCTCCGCGGCCGGCCCCTGCCAGAGATCCCAATCAAGCTCCCTGGGAATCGCCGGCTTCTCCGAGCGCTTCGGCAATTCGTTGACCCTGGTGTGGACGGCGCCGCAGGCCGCGTGGACCGTGTGCACCTTGCCGATGGCTCCATCGCGAATCCACTCGACGCATTTGCGAATAGCGCCGGATGAATGCCCCTGGTTGCCGAGCTGGGTGACGACCTTCTGCTTCCTGGCCTCCGCCATCAGGGCGCGAACCTCGTGCACCGAGTGGGCCAGGGGCTTCTCGCAGTAGACGTGCTTGCCGAGCTTGAGAGCCGCCATGCAGGCGACGGCATGGGTGTGATCGGGAGTCGAGACCGCCACCACATCGGCCTCCTTGCCCACCTTGTCGAGCATCCTGCGGAAGTCTTTGAACTTCGGCGCCTGGGCGAAACGTTTGAAAGAGCCCGCCGCTCGGCGATCATCCACATCGCAGAGGCCGACAACGTTGTTGCCGCCTGAAAGACCGCCTACCTGGGCGCCTCCGCGGCCGCCGCAGCCGATGAAGGCAACACCCATCTTGTCGTTGGGCGCCGTCCGTCCGGGGCCTCCGAGCAGATCGGGAGAGGCGATCGCGAAGCTTGTAGCGGCTGTCGCGGCGCCTTTTAAAAACCGCCTCCGGGTCAGGTTTTTCTTTCTACAGGACATCAGCTTGCCTCCGATTCTCTCGGTCATGCGATACAGGAACCTGCTGGAGCCCTTCCCGTCCGGCTTCCAGCGCCCAACCAAACGATAACATTGTATGCCTATCCGCCCTCCGGTGAAAACATTCCGTCTCTCACCAGCTGCCCGAGGCGCCGCCGCCCCCGGAAAATCCTCCGCCGCCGAACCCGCCGCCACCGCCGCCATCCCCGCTGCCAGCGGACTCGAGGAACCCCTTGCCGTACCCAGGTCGAGCCTGGTACATAAGAACCATTGCCCCCACGGCAAGGCTTTGCTTCGTGCAACAGAACCATGCGAAAGCGAACAGCTTGATGACATAAAAGAACGTCCATGGAAGACCTACAAAGCCGAAGGTCAGTACGATCCAGATCCCCGCCAGGCCAGGATCGTCGACGGAAGAGAAAAGACAAGCAACTGTGACCCCCACCCCGACCCACCACAGGTACCACTTCTTCCCCAGGAGGGCGTGCGATGTCAAGGCCATGGGAAAAGCCGCGCCAAAGAAAGGGGCGCCGCCGAGAAGCAACGCCAGGGTAAACAACCCCCCCCTGCCAGCTTGCAGGCCGCGCTGAATCTGCCCTTGTAAAAAGCGTCGAGAATCGCCGCGGCCAGGAAAAGAAGCGGCGCCAGGATCACAAGGACGATGTTGATGATCTGCTTCCACGTTGGGTTCTTCCGCAAATCGATGCCTAATGACGCCTTCATCATCCCATCCACAATCCTGCCCGAGAGGTCCTGCCCGCCGGGTTGCCGGGTCTCCTTGATGGCTGGAAGCCCCTCTGCCTCCGCCGACCGCCTCGCCATCTTCGAAAGCTCAACGACCGCCGCGTGGAGGCCGCCTGAATAATCCCCCTTCTTGAACCTCGGGATCATGACCGAACGCGTGATCTTCAGGCAGTGGGCATCATGGGCTCTTCCCCACTCCGCCCCCAGCTCAATCCGGCTTTTCCGGTCACCGATGCTGACCAGCAAGAGGATCCCCTTGTTGATCAGCTCTCCCTCCGTTCCGCGCTTGCTGATCTGCCACTTGTTGAACCACTGCTCGGCAAGGGCTTCCATAGAAGAGCCCCGCTGGCCGTATTTCCCCATCGATTGAATGGTGACAACCACGATGGGAGTATCGTCCTGCTCGAACCCGGTCTTCTGTAATTCCCTGATCGAATGCGCATGCTGCGGCTTGACCACATTGGCGTAGTCCTGCAGAAACTCGCGCGGTCCGGGCTGGGGCGGGATCTCGGGGGCCGCGTACGCCGGCAGGGCTGAAAGAAGCAGCAAGGCCGATAGGCTCAGCGGTTTATTCATGGCCGGCCGGATCCTGTCAGGGGGCGTGATTGAAGCGACCCTCAGGGTCTTGGATGGAAGAAAAGCACATGGTTGTCAAGCTCATCGGGATTGACCTCCCGGGAAGCCGGCAGGGACTCAGCCAGCTTCGCGCCGGCATCCTCGACAACCTTTACAAAAGCATCTGTAAACTTTCCTTCCGCCAGGAGCTTCGCGGCGTTGTCTTTCAGCTCCTCGAGTCCTTCAGCTCCGAGGACGCCCAGGGCAGTCTCATCCGCGAGGACCACCAGGCGCCTCTCCCTCAGGGAGATGTAGACGAGCAGGCCTGTACGGCCGGCGGTCGTGGCCATTCCGGCCGTGGCGAAGACAAAGGCTGCCGAGCGCGCGACCTCCACCTCCTCCTCCCGATCGAGGACGAAGAGACCGCGCAGCCTGGGAAAGAAGCTGGCGAGC
>CBFHWB010000224.1:0-5208 GCA_965659285.1 Planctomycetota bacterium
GCAAGGGGCGTATCGGGCTCGGCTCCTTTGACGACATGAACGACTTCGACGACATCAAGCTGGTCGCGCTCAAATGAAGCGTCTTCTACTCGCTGTTCTGCTCTGCCTGCCGCCTCTCGGTTGCGCGTTCGCGCAGGACGCGGCTCGCGGCAAGAGCGTCGTCGGGAAAAACTGGCACCCTCTTTTCCCGAAGCTCGAGAATTTCGCTGAATCGAAGCTCCATCGCTATTCGTTGCCCAAAGAGACCGCCGATGGCCTGCCGGTTTCTCCGGCCGGCCGGGAGGGGATCGACGTCAAGGCGCTCGTTCGCATGGTCAACGGGATTGATGCGGACAACGCGGCCTTCCTGAAGAGGGCGAAGGCCGGGGAGGCGATCACCAACAAGCAGGGCTGTATCGACAGCTTTCTCCTGGCGCGCCTGGGTAAGCTGGTCTTTGAGTCCTATTTCGCCGACTCGACCATCGACAAGCCGCACTTCACCATGTCTGTGACCAAGAGCATCGTCTCGCTCGGTATCGGCAAGGCCATCGAGCTCGGGGTGATCGGCAGCGACAAGGATCTCCTGGTAGATTACTTTCCTTCTCTCGACCGGTCGAAGCTGGTCGCCGGGGCGGACAAGATCCGAATCCGCGATCTTCTCTCCATGCGCTCCGGAATCCGGGTCGATGAAAAGAAGCTCTCGCGCAGGGAGAAGGTCGGCAGGAACCTCGAGGTCACATCGCTCACCCTCTCCGCGCCGATCAAGCCCGGCAAGGAGTACAAATACCAGGGTACCGACCCGAACCTGCTCAGCCATCTCATCGGTCTGAAGACCGGTAAGAAGCTGGAGGTCTTTCTCAGGGAGAAGCTCTTCACGCCGCTGGGGATTAAGAATTCCGATTTCAATACCGATGCCGCCGGCCAGACCCGGGCCGCCGCCGGTATGCGTCTTCGCTCGCGCGACCTGCTGAAGATCGGCCTCATGGTCCAGGCGGGTGGGCAGTGGAAGGGAAAGCAGGTCGTCGACAAGAAATGGATCGATACATCGACGGCGATCCACGTCAACAACGGTCGCGCCAAGTACGGCTACTTCTGGTGGAGCCAGTACCACACCGTCGGCGGCAGGAAGCTGCTGGTCAAGTCGGCGCGAGGCGCTCTCGGGCAATTCATCTTCATGGTTCCCGAGCTCGACGTGGTGGCGGTCTTTACCAGCTACGGAACCCGTAAGCCCTTCGCCCTGCTGGACAGGGTGGTGTTGCCGGCCTGTACAGGCAAGGGGTCCTGAGGAAAGCTTCGGGGGCTCCGGGGATGTTGAAGGAGAGCTGAAGAAGAAGAGAGCGGCAACAGCTGCAGGCGAGGCTGCTATTTCCTTAGGGTGACAGTTTTCGCCTTCGAGGTGTTGCCGAGGATGTCCTCGCATTCAAGGCGCAGGTAGAGAGCGCCTTTCGGGACATTCTCCGGCAGCTTCAGTTCAGCCCCGCGGGCATGGGGAGTCGTGCTTCGAGCCTTGGCGAGCGGCTTTCCTCTTGCGGTTAGATTGGAGTGAGTGATCACCAGGATGGAATAGGCGAACTGGGGCAGGGTGGTCGGGTCGTTTTCCCAGGTGACGGTCAGCTTGCCATCTGCAGATCTGTTCGCCCGGACGGTCTTGATTTTGATCGTTTCGTAGCCCGGTTCTTTCTCGGTGCGCTTGATGCTGTGACTGGATGGGTTCTTCGTGGTCGGCTTCGTTTTCTTTCCGCCGGCGATCATGAAGTAGTACTCCCCGGTCCTGTCCTTCGCGATGCCGCCGTTCCAGTTGGTGCGGAAATTGTAGGAGCGCTTGCCGCGCTCGAGATCCCAGTAGTTGACCGAGTAGCGTCCCTTACTGAAGGGATGCCAGGTACCCGAGAGCTTGCGCTTCCAGCCGCCGCGCAGGTGGCTTTCCCGGCGTTTGACGCCTGTTTCAGACCAGTCCTCCAGGAATGCATCGGTGCCGCCCTTGAACCAGGCCTCTTTCGCCGCGACATCCATGGTCACGAGGTGGGTCCACTGCTTCGTCTCTCCCGAGCGTGCCCAGAAGCCGTAGAAGGTGTGGTCGCCGACCGGCCAGCAGCGCGAGACGAGCGTGTACCAGGTGTCCGGTTTCCAGCCGAGCTTGAAGTTCCAGGACTTGAGCCCGGTGCCCTCGCCGCCGAACTTCTGCGTGATGGTGTCGGGCCCCTTGTGGACGGCCTTGATCGGCGCGGTGTGCTTCTTGTGGTCCCAGATCGAGAAGATGTAGAGGTGAGCCCTGGGGTGCACCTGGATCCCGCCGTAGCCGGCTGCGCCGCCGCGCCAGCCGAGCGTTTCGTAGTAGGTGTACATCGCCTCGCCGCTTTTGGGGACGCGGACCTCGTTGATGAGGATGTCCCCATCGAAGTTGTCGTCAAAGACCATGTGCGAGGAGGGGGCGGCGTTTTCCCCGCCCAGGGCTGGGCAGCACAGCAGCAAAGCGCAGAGCGTGGTGATGTTTTTCATGATCCGTTCGAGTGTAGGTATGCCTCCAACCCCTGTCAAGAGAGCCGGGGGAGGAGGTCGGGGGTTCTAACTCGCCTCGTTCTTTTCTACACTGTCGGTATGAGATGGCTCACGGTTTTTCCCTTATTACTGCTGACACTGAGTGCCGCCGGGGCTGAGCCCTACGGCTTCGGCCGGGTTCTCACCCTGGGGCGCCATGACAAGCTGACTCATCAGGATTCGCTCCAGGTGCTCACTGCCGATACCGTGGGCTTCGTCTTTTACCAGCAGGGGAGGAAACTGTCAGGCCGTCTTGACGACCCGGCCAGCTTCACGATCCTCGAGAACGGCCGTGCGCTCAAGGGCCACAAGGTGCTGGGCCGTTTCGTCAAGCTGCACCATATGGGACATGTGCCGAAGCCCTACCTCCCGGCGACGCTCATCGGGGTGGTCTACGTGAGGCTGGCGGCGCCCATGGCCGAGGGCCGGAGCTATACCTTCAGGTCAAAGGGGATTGGCGCAGGTGCGACCAGCGCCACCTTCCGGTGGTCTGCGAAAACCGTCCTGTCTGAGGCGATCAAGGTGAACCAGGTCGGCTACCTGCCGGACTCGAAGATCCGCCTGGCCTACGTCGGTAAGTGGCTCGGCACCGCCGGCGCGCTCACCCTGGAACCGACAGCCTTCTCGGTCATCGATCTCGATACCGGCAAGACAGCCTTCACGGGCCAGGCGAAGCTTCGCCACCGGGCGGGGCAGAAGAGCGAGGGTGCCTACAAGCAGGATTTCTCCGGCGAGAATGTCTACGGACTCGATTTTTCGGGTCTCCGTAAGCCGGGTTCCTACTGCATCAGTATTCCCGGGGTCGGTCGCTCCTATTCCTTCCGTATTGGCGAGGACGTGATGGCGGAGCCTCTCTTCAGCAGTATCCGCGTTCTCTACCATGCGCGCTGCGGGGTCGCGCTGGAGAAGAAGCACACTCCCTGGACCCGCAATCAGTGCAGTCAGCATGTGAAGATCGGTATCTATCCCGAGTACGGCCCGCCGCTTGATTTCAAGTCGATCGCTGAATTCATCAGGAAGGGCAAGTCCGACGGTACGTTGAAGTACAGAACGGTGCGGGGAGGCTATCACGATGCGGCCGACTACGACCGCAGGCCGATCCACATTCCCATCGCCCGGCAGCTCTGCCGGGTCTAGGAGATGAACCCGGAGGCCTTCATCGACCGGCAGTTCATGATCCCGGAGTCCGGCAACGGCCTGCCGGACATCCTCGACGAGGCGGCCTTTCTGCTGAGCTACTACCAGGACACCCAGTGGCCCGATGGCGGGATCTCAGGCGGCAGCGAGGGCACCGGGCATCCTTTCACCGATGCGCATCCCGACAACGCCTGGCGCAGCAATACCGACAACGAAAGCGTCGAGTACATCATGCGCCCGGTGAGCGCCTACAGTTGCTTCTCCTTCGCGGCCTCCGCGGCCTCACTGGGGAGGGTGCTCGGTGAGTTCCCGAAGGCAAGGAAGAGGGGCAGGGAGATGGTTGAGGCGGCGCGGCGGGCCTTTGACTGCGGCCTGAAGAAATTTCCCCCGAAGAAGCTCGGGGAGGAGGTGAGCATCGCCGAGGCTGCAGCAGAGTTGCTGCGCTCTACCGGTGATGCTCGCTATGGCGAGGCCATCGACAAGCTGCCGACCCTCAAGACCGCAGGTATCGATTACCTCAGCAACATCAGCCTCGCCTATACCTTCAACACGCTGCCGGCCGGCCTGCCCGGTCTCGACAGGAGCTTCCAGCAGAAGCTGAAGAAGGGCTGCGTCGGGGCGGTCGACTGGGCCCTGAACGCCTTCACCCTGAAGAAGGGCTACATCCACTTCAAGCATCCCTGGGCCCCGGTAGGGAGCGGGACCGCCTCCACGGCGCAGGCCTGGTGGATGGCGCTGATGTGGAAGATGACCGGTGAGCGGAAATACTACGATGTGCTCTGCGCCAGCGCGGATTCAGCCCTCGGCGCCAATCCCATGGGGCAGGTGCAGTGCTCGGGCCTGGGGCAGAAGCATGTGCTCCATCCGGAGTACCTCGAGTCGATGAACGACGGCCTGGAAGAGTACCTGCCGGGAATCTGGGTCTACGGACCGGGTCGGGGCAAGAGCTGGATCACCGGCATCTATCCGCCAACGCCGGCGGTTGACAGGATCCCGCAGCTCTACTCCTTTTACGATATCGACCAGTGGCCGGGGCAGACGGAGTTCACCGTCAGCGAAACCATCACCCCGGCGGTGGTGATCTTCGGCGCGCTGGCCCCGAAAAATCCGGGGCCGTACATTGGGCCGCTTCCCAAGCCTCGCTGAGGCCGCTTCCCGGTCGGCTTTATTTCTTCTTCGCCTTGAAGGTGAAGCCGGCCTTCGCGGCGCCGGAAGCGTCGACGGTGATCTCGGCTTCCTGTTCGCCCAACTCTTCGTGCCAGGCGGTGAGGGTGTATTTGCCGGGCGGCAATCCCTTGATCTGGTACTGGCCCTTGGTGTCGGTGACGGCGAAGTAGGGGTGGTCCATGACGAAGAGGTAGGCCTTCATCCAGGGATGGAAATCGCACTGGATCATGATCTCCTTTTCCTTACGCTTGAAGACCTTCTTGCGGTCGGGGGTCTTTGGCGGCTGGGCGACATTGAAGGGCCTGTTGCGCATGGAGAAGGAGCGGACGTTGTGGATCAGCGGGTCGCTGTTCTTCATCAGGAAGTCCTGGCCGACCTGGATGCCCT
>CBFHWB010000225.1:0-5174 GCA_965659285.1 Planctomycetota bacterium
ATCCGTCGGCACGATGCGGCCCCTATACCGTCGTCGACGAGGAAGACTTTCCCGCCATCAGCGACGACCAGCCTTTCCTGGCGGGAAACGTAAGCCATATTTTTTCATTAGCGCAGGTCAGCAAGCTCTTCGCGATAACAGCCGGCCTGTTGTGCTGTATTGGAGTCGTCCTTGTCTTCGCCTTGCGAAAACGAGGCGACCCGAAAATCGAAGGACGCAGCTACCTGCAGGTCATCCTGATCAGCTTCCTCATTGGAGCCAACTTCCTCATCCTGGAGCACTACCTCATCCTCGCGCTCTTCAAAAAACTCTATGTCTTTCATGACGCGCTGGTCCTGGGAGCCATCAGCTTCCTCATTCTCTCCGGGCTCGGCAGCATCTTCAGCTCGATTCGCCTCCTGCCCATCTTTCAATTAATCGGCTCGATCTTCTGCATCCTCCTGCTCTTCCTTCAGCCAGAGCTGTCGCCGACCACGACCATCCTCCTGCTCGCGCCTGTTGCCTTTGTAACGGGAAGCTATTTCCCCGTACTCTTTGAGCAGGCAGCTCACAATCCCCTGGCCGTCTTTGCCATGGACGCGGTAGGTGCCGGGCTTGGATCGATGACGGCCTTCTTCCTCCCAATCGCATTCGGTTTTGACGTTTTCTTCCCCGTGGCGTCTGGAGTCTTCGTCCTTACGAGTATCTGCACCTACCTCTTCTTCAGGCAACCCGGCGAGAGCAAAACAGGAGGTGCGACCCCGGTCGAAGAACCCGGAGATGGCCCCGGCCCTGATGGCGAAAAGGAGGCTCCTGCATGAATAAGATGAGGCAAGCTTCGTCCATGCGCCCAGCCGCTCTCGGGCTGACAACGCTTCTTTTCTTCGTCCCGGGCTGCAGCGAAAAACCACAGGAAGATTTCTCTCTTCCATCCAAGGAGAACCTCTACGAATACTCCATCGCCGTTGCCAGGCGAGCGCAGTCCCTGGCCCCGCGGGAGAAAGCGCAGGCGCTATTCAACATCGGGGCTGTCCACGAACGCTTTGGGATGAACGAGAAGGCCGTGGCGCTCTTTCGTGAAGGGCTCAAGATCAACCCGGTCACGGTCAACGTCTATTTGTCACTTGCCGAGATCTACTCACTGACGAACCGTGGTTCCGAAGCGATCAAGGCCTGCCACATGGCCCTGAGATACGACCCGGGAGCAAAAGGGGCCTGGACTCGCATTGGGCAGGTGCTTTCACATATGCAGAGACATGAAGAAGCCATCGAGGCCTTCCGAACTGAAATTCGCCACGAAACGGGCGATGCATGGACCCATACCAATCTCGGGATCTCCTGCAAAGCCCTGGGGCTCTGGAAAGAGGCCGCCGCCGCCTACCGAGCCGCGATCGAGGTTGAGCCCGACAGGAGCGAAGCGCTCTATGGCCTCGCGGAAGCTCTGCGCCGACTGGACCAGGGAGAGCAGGCGGACTCCTACCTGGAGCGCTGGAAAACAATCAAGAAAGACCAGGAGCGGAAAGATCTCGCCAACCGTAAAAATGCTGACAATAGCGGCCTGCAGCGGCAGCAGAAAGATGCGGCGCTCACCTGGCTGGATGCCACCGAGTTGTTTACGAAAGAACACAATCGTGCCGCAACCAATAGCCAGCGCCAGGCGAGATTCCGCAGCCTCGCAGGGGATGCGGTCGAGGAGACCCTGCAATTGGACCCGGCAAACCGCACTGCGCATATCAAGCGAATGGATATTGTCTCCAAATACGGAACTGCAGCCGAACTGATCACCGCGACCAGCCAGGCGGCCAGTTCAATGCCAGACGATCCTTTCTTCTCCTTAAAGCTGGCCGAGGCTCATCTCAGGACGCTGACGTCTGGAAAAGGCAATCCGAGCATTCATGCCGTCGCCGCGCAAAAGGCCGCCAGGAAAACCCTCACGCTGTCACCAGAACACGCTGAGGCCAATGGACTACTGGCTGAAATCCTCATCAACTTTGGCTCCAAGGACGCCAACACCCTGGGGGAGATTCTCACGTACGCGAAAAACGCGGTCAACTACAGCAAGATTCCAAACGCCACCGCGTACAATCTACTGGCGAGAACCTACTTCGAGGCGGGACTTCTTGAAGAGGCCAGGGAAACCCTGGAAGAAGGCATTCGAAGACTGCCGGCACAAGACAGGGTCGGCAGGGAAGACCTGCAAAAAAAATTGGCTCAATTGAAACAGAGACTACCCGGAAATAATTAGCGGATCCTTCACCTCCATGATGACTGGAAACCGACCTCCACAATCCGGCTGCGTTCAGACCTTCAAGGCCTCCCTGGCTGTACTGCTGCTGCTCTCGACAACCGGCTGCAAGGAAGAAACCAACACTGTCGTCCGCGGCAAGGACGCCTCCTCGGCCCGGTTCCTCGAAAAATCCGCGGAGGCCGGAATCACCTTCCAACACACCGACGGAAGCACGGGCGAATACTACATCGTCGAGACCCTGGCCTCAGGAGTGGGACTCATCGACTTCAACAATGATGGACACCTCGACATCTACTTCCTCAACGGCTGCCCCCTGCCCCCACCTGAAGACCTGACATCCTGCCCTCCCAACGCACTCTACCGTAATCGGGGGGACGGAACCTTCGAGGACGTGACCAGGCAGAAAGGCCTTGAAGCCCGGGGGTTTTCCATCGGCTGCGGAGCGGGTGATTACGACTCAGATGGAGACCTTGACATCTATGTCGCGGGCTTTGGACGAAACCATCTCTACCGTAACAACGGCGCAAAAGAAGGCTTCTCCTTTACGGATGTGACCTCCGAGGCCGGAGTCGATGACACGCGCTTCAGCGCCGGCGCCTGCTTTCTCGACTATGACCGGGATGGACACCTCGATCTCTACGTCAGCAATTACTGTGAGGTCGACTTCGCCTCAAGCAAGCCCTGCTTCAACAACAACACTCCCGGCTATTGCGCCCCCGGACAGTACACACCGGTACACGACTCCCTGTTCAGAAACAACGGCGACGGCACATTTGAAGATGTCAGCAAGCGCTCCGGCATAGCTCGCGACCCGGAGCCCGGCCCCAAATGGGGAATGGGCATCGCCGTCTGCGACTTCAACAACGATGGCTGGCCGGACATCTACCTGGCCAACGATGTCAGCGACAACTTTCTCTTCGAAAACCAGAAAGACGGAACCTTCAAGAACATCGCTACGGAGGCGATGGCCGCGGTCGGACTCGATGGAGCCGAGCAGGGAAGCATGGGGGTCGATGCGGGCGACTTCGATGGAGATGGGAGCTTCGACCTGGTCGTCACCAACTACCACAAACAGCTGAACGCTCTCTACCACAACGAGGGCAAGTTCGGTTTCTCCGATCAGGCGCTGAGCCGAGGTCTTGGAGATTCAACCTTGCCAATGGTCAGTTGGGGAACTCGGATGCTTGATTACGACAATGATGGACAACTGGACCTGTTTATCGCCAACGGTCACCTCGAGGACCAGATCGACAGATACGACCAATCCTCTGAATATCGCCAGCGGAACCAGCTCTATCGAGGAGAGAACAAGAGGTTCACCGAGATCACCAACGGCGGCGGGAGCGGCCTGAGGGAGAAGCTCTCCAGTCGCGGCGCCGCCTTCGGAGACATCGACAACGATGGGGACATCGACATAGTCATCTGCAATTCCCGCGAGCGTCCATCTCTTCTCATCAACGAGACGCCGAATAAAAACACCTGGCTCTCACTAAAACTCAAGGGAAAGAAAGATCCCTACGCGCTGGGAGCCCGGGCGAGCGTTACCGCGGCTGGCCGAACCCAGGTGGCCGAGGTGCGAAGCGGGGGCAGCTATGTCTGCCAGAACGATCTCAGACTTCACTTTGGCCTGGCAGGCTCAAAGAAGGCTGAAAAAGTCATCATTCGCTGGCCCGGAGGGAACTCATCCACTTTTGAAAATCTCGAAGCGAATAGAGAGCATCTGCTTAAAGAATGATGCATTCCGCCAGCGATCATCACCGCCCGAACACCAATAAATGCAATACTTTAGGGGAAACATCCATTGCGACTCTGCTCTTTGGTTTATTCCTCCTGATCGCAGGCACCGCACTGCTCATAACGGCCCTCTCGACTGGCCGTCATCAGGCCGAAACTAAGACTCCAACTGATCAAATCGACTCTGCTGGAGATCGATAACTACTCAATCCAGTTCATCTAAACTGGGTTGGTTAAAGTGAACCACGTTCCTTGGCTCTCGTTCTTCCAGTTTTTTGGCGGTTCACTCCAGGCTCTCCGGTCGCCAAGAAACCTATTAGTCATTACTTAATAATGATTTACGGTTACTTCCTGTTTTAAGAAAATAGGGAGTGTTGCTCAGTCCCCACCTTGACGAGCAGGTGAATCCTGCTTCCCCACCTACCTCAGGACACCCCACTTATTAGCAGAAATATTTATTTTTATTTACCTTACAGCATCATTTCCTGGCAACGCCTGCTTGGAGCCCAATAAACCTGATGTCTCCATCCTAAATCCTGAAACAAGCCATCCTCATCGGCTGAAAACCCTGTAATAAAGTGCTTTTTCAGCGAATCGAGTATTGCTATACTCAGGAGTGTGTAGCGGCAGTAATTGCCGGTACGTTTGGGTACGAAAGGAAAAATTTACTGTCTGCGCTGTCTGTCCCATCAGACAGCGGTGATTTAGTAGGGTCGTATTTGGAACGAGTCGTTTGGAACAGATGCGGCTGTAGTGATTACAGCCGACTCCATCTGTCCAGGTTGTGAGTTCCTAAATACATTCATCAAACAAATCGGTTTATTACCCCTAATTGGAGGTTACACAATTATGTGTAAGAGATTTATTGTATTGCTGGCGGTCTTCGGACTCCTGGCCTCGACTGGCTCGACCGTATTCTCGCAAGAGAACGATGAGCCTTGTGGCGCGATCGCTCTGGAGAGTGGAGATTCCGTAACTGGATCTACCGCCGATGCGACGCCCGATGCAGGCGCCCTGTTTCCAAACGCCAATGGCGTCTGGTACACGATCGTCGGTAACCGCGGAGTAGCCACGGTAGGTACCTGTGGTGAAGGCAGTTCCTACGACACGGCCCTGAGCGTCTTCACCGGCAGTTGCGCCCCTGCGACCGCCAACACCAGTACTTCTGGTGGCGATATCTGGACCGGTGGCGATGACTTCCAGTTCGACTACA
>CBFHWB010000226.1:0-1742 GCA_965659285.1 Planctomycetota bacterium
CAACGGGTAACGGATCACCGTCATCGCCCAGCCGGCCTCGAGTATGCCCGCCGGGTTGATGCCGTTGCCTGAATTTCGCAGCACCACCGTATTGGGAGCTTCGTAGCACAGGGACAGCCCGGTCCAGCCGCCGCCGGATTCAAAGATCAGCTCCCTCTCCCCGGCGGTTTTCTCGGTGAAAACCACAGGCAGGGTAAAGGTCACATCCAGGCGATCGACGGGTCCGCGTCCGAGGTCGCGGTTGTTGTAGCTCGGCATGGCGCCGAGAAAATTCACCATCTCGTCGGGATCATCGAGCTCCTCCACATAGACAGCCGGCATGCTGTCGGGATCGGCCGGATCGAAGCCGTCGGCCACCTCGCGTCCATCAGACACTCCGTCGCCATCGGTATCGACCAGCGTCGGATCGGAGCCGTGCTCGTTCACCTCGTCTCCATCTCCGAGACCATCTCCATCCGAGTCGGTGAGGAGCGGGTCGCTCCCGAGCTCAACCTCGGCTCCATCCTCGAGTTCATCACCGTCAGTATCCGGCGAGGTGGGGTCGGTGCCGGCCTCGAACTCGCCGGCATCAGCCAGTCCATCCTTGTCCGCATCACCTTCCCCCAAGGCCTCGAGATCGCCCGGGGCATAGAGGAATTCCCATCCATCCGGAATACCGTCCCCATCATCATCGAGGCTCTCCGGCGCGTAGTTCATATCCGGATAGAAGGAGAGACCCGCGTCCAGATCGATCACACCTGAGATGAAGTCGGCTCCCGTCAGCGCGGTATTCGTCCCGGTACCCGCGAGCGAGGTCGACGCGGCGCCGAAAGACGCCGCGTTGGAACCGCTCCAGTCGACCTGCAGCCGGGTAGCGGCCGTTACGACCCTGAAATCATCAAGGATGATGCTGATAGCCTGGAGCCCCTCTCCATTGTCGACATCAAAGGTCCAGGCCACATCGTGGGGACCGGATTCGATCACCGCCGGCGGCAGCGCGAAGGTGGCTGTGGCGAGCGAGAGGCCGCCGTTCCCCGAGGCGCGCAGAACGAGCTGGTTCGGCGCCTCGTAGACGAATGAGAAACCGATCGTGCCGCCTCCGGATTCCCAGATAACCTCGCGCTCCCCATCGAGCTTGTCGGCAAATTCGATGACCGCGGTGAAGGTTGCGTCGAGAAGGTCCACACCGACAAAATTGCCTACCGTTCGGGCGTTGTAGGTCGGCAGCGGTCCGATGACATTGATGACCTCGCTGGGGGGCCAGGCATCGTCGTCAAGCTCCTGGACATCAACAGCATGTATCGAAGATGACACGACAGCGCAAACCGTCCACGCCAGCGTAAATAGGAGCGGCCTCAGACACATAATTTAAAACCTTTCTATGTTGTTGAATCAGCGGCTTATTGACAGCTAGTGTAGCTGTCGCAGCCAATCGGATCATCTGCCTCCGTATCGGGCCCGCAGGGGCCGAATCCCGGCATCCCCGGCGCCGGAGGCGCGTCGCCTCCGAGGAAGAGGAAGTTCAGGATAAAGATTCCGTCGGTCAACTGTACGGAGCCGTTGTCGTCCGCGTCCGCCGCATCAAAACAGGCCGGCGAGCCTCCTCCGAGGAAGAGGAAATTCAGGATAAAGATTCCGTCGGTCAGCTGGATAGCGCCGTTGTCATCGGGGTCGCCGCGATGAAACACCGGTCCCTTGACCACCTGGCAGGCCTCCTCGGCCGCGCAGTCGGAATCATCGCAGTCGGCGAGCCCATCGCCATC
>CBFHWB010000226.1:1751-5162 GCA_965659285.1 Planctomycetota bacterium
TACCGGTCCCTTGACCACCTGGCAGGCCTCCTCGGCCGCGCAATCGGAATCATCGCAGTCGGCGAGCCCATCGCCATCATCATCTTCGCCGTTGCCGCAGATTTCGTCCGGTCCTCCGACCCACTCGAGATCCTGGGAGATCCGCAGCCAGTTGGCGGAGCCATCGGAGCCATCGTGGGTATTCTCATTGGGACCAACCGGGCTCAGCGCCAGGTCGATCACATCGCCCTCGAAAACCTCTATCGCGATGGTGCGGGTCACGCCGACGCCATCGCCACCGGCGATGACCTCGGAATCAAGCAGTTCTCCATTGAGATAGAGCATGCCGCTGACCCCGGCGCCGTTGAGATTGGTCTCGCGGGTGTGCCAGGTGATATTGACCCCCTCGGAAAGATCGCTCACCCAGCGGCGAATGACCCAGTGCTCCTCGTTGGGAGCGGAGTTGGTGCCGTTGGGGTGGACCAGTTCCTGGGCGATGTAGGTCCAGGGAGCGTTCGAAGGCACCAGGCGCCAGGCGGTACCCTGCCAGTGCTCGAACTCATCGAATTCGATGAAATCGTCCGGATCGTAGCCGGGGTCTCCATCGAGGGTCAGGTTGTAGTAGCCGTTGTACCAGTTGTTGGCTCCCTGCTCTCCCTCGGCGGACCAGTCGTCGCGCGAGTCGGCGTAGACCTGGCCGTCGCAGACATCTCCGACGCCGTTCACGTTGCCATCGGCCTGGTCAGCGTTGGTCACCGAAGGGCAATTGTCGCAGGCGTCGCCGAAATCGTCTTCGTCCCCGTTCGCCTGGTCGGCATTGGCGGCCTCGACGCAATTGTCCTCGGTGTCGGGTACGCCATCTCCATCCACATCATCGCAGGCGTCTCCCGTTCCGTTCTGGTCGAGATCGGCCTGGTCGGCGTTGGCGTTGTCCGGACAATTGTCGCAGACATCTCCGACGCCATCGCCGTCTCCGTCCTCCTGTCCGCCATTGCTGATCTCCCAGCAATTGTCGATGCCATCGTGGAAACCATCCTCATCGGTATCGGGAAGATCACCGCTGACGCGCAGCCAATTGGCCGAGCCGTCGGAACCATCGGAACGGTTACCGTTAGGCCCCGTAGGGGTCAGGGCCAGGTCGATGACATCTCCCTCCGCTATATCCACCACCCGGGTCCGGGTCACCCCGACCCCGTCGCCGCCGGCGATGACAGCCCGGTCAAGCTCCACGCCATTGTGGAAGAGAATCCCTGTGACCCCGGTTCCCGCGAGGTTAACCTCGCGCGCGTGCCAGGTGAGCGAGACCATCTGGTCGCGGTCGCTTACCCACCGGCGAATCGACCAGTGCTCCTCGTTGGGACAGCTGTTAGTTCCGTTGGGATGGGTGCCTTCCTGCTGGAGCAGGGTCCAGGGACAATTGGAAGGCGCGAGCCGGAACATATTCCCGCGCCAATGCTCGTTCGGATCGAACTCGATGAAGTCATCCTCCTCAAAGATGCCGTCCGGATCCGCGGTCAGGTTGTAGTAGCCGTAGTACCAGTTGTTAACCCCCTGCTCACCCACAGGCGACCAGTCTTCGACCGAGTCGGCGAAGGGCGGCTCCTCGCAGGCGTCTCCGCGGCCGTTCTCGTTCCAGTCAGCCTGGTCAGCGTTCGCCTCGGCCGGACAGTTGTCGCAGAGGTTGCCGATACCATCTTCATCGGTGTCAGCCTGGGTCTCGTTAGCGACTTCAGGACAATTATCCAGGCAATCGATGACACCATCTCCATCGCCATCGTTCTGCGGCTGGGAAGCCGTGATGCTCAGATGGTTGTAGGATCCATCCGCGCCATCTCCTGTGTCTCCTCCCGGACCTACGGGAGTCAGCGCCAGGTCGACGATGTCGCCCTCGAAGAGGCTCCGGCAGAGGATCCTGGTCACGCCGCGTGTATCATTGCCGGCGATGGTGGCACGGTCGATCTCCTCACCGTTGATAAAGAGGACACCTGTGGTTCCGTTGCCACCGGTATTCTGGGCCATGACGCTCCAGGTCAAGGCGAGGTCGCCCTCGCGGTCGCAAACCCAGCGGCGGATCGCCCAATGCTCCTCGCCGTTGTTGATGCCGTTGGGATGGACGAAGTCAGCGCCGGCCGTGTTGCCGATGGTGGTCCAGGGAGCGTTGCTTGGAACCAGGCGCCAGTTGGCTCCCCTCCAATGCTCGAACTCCTCGAATTCAATGAAATCGTCCGCTTCGTACCCCGGGTCTTCATCCAGGGTCAGGTTGTAGTAGCCGTAGTACCAGTTGTTGACTCCCTGCTCGCCATCGAGCGACCAGTCCATGGAGGAATCGGCAATGGGCTGGCAGGCATCCCCGATGCCGTCTCCATCCTCGTCTTCCTGGCCCTCGTTGACGAACTCCGGGCAGTTATCCTCCCAATCGGCGACGCCATCGCCGTCCTGGTCACCGGGTTCGAGCTGGGTGCTGGTCAGGGTGAAGCCTCCCTGCGAGGTAGCCCAGCCGTGAACGAGGATATAGTAGGTTTCGTCACCTTCGGTTTCCCAGGTGACGGTCGAATCTGTCCGAAAGGAGGCGCAGTTGTCATCGTTGGAACCGACACAGATGAAATCTCCGCACTCTCCGGAAAAGACGCTCAACGCGGTGTCATAGCTCGAGAGATTACCACTGCAGGTGGTGACGGTTGTCGTTCCGCCATTACCGAGAATCGTAAACCAGGCGCCTGGTGAATCCCATGGACCACAGTTGAAGTCGTTGTCCTCTGTGGCGATGAGCCCGCCGAGGGTCGACCCTGCGACCGAATCGTTGCCATCTATTTCGATAGCGTCATCACAAAAATCCTGGGCAAAAGATATGGAACCCGCCGAGGACAGGAGCCCGAAGGCCGCCAGCAGTACAATAATTCTCTTACACATAGGTTCAAAACCTCCTGAAAAGCTGGCAGTCCACAAAGAGTTCATACATACATTTCATATGGATCCACGACCGAAAATGATTCCTGGCAGGACGTCACCGCAAACAGGAGAGTCCTCGGGGCATAACACTTAAAACCTTTCTATTTTTGAACTAACAGCTTATTGACAGCTAGTGTAGCTGTCGCAGCCGATCGGATCATCAGCCTCGGTATCGGGCCCGCAGGGACCGAATCCCGGCATCCCCGGCGCCGGAGGCGCGTCGCCTCCAAGGAAGAGGAAGTTCAGGATGAAGATTCCGTCGGTCAGCTGCACGGAACCGTTGTCGTCCGCATCCGCCGCATCGAAGCAGGAAGGCGAGGCGCCGCCGAGGAAGAGGAAGTTCAGGATGAAGATTCCGTCGGTCAGCTGGATCGCGCCGTTGTCATCGGGGTCGGCGCGATGGAATACCGGTCCCTTGACCACCTGGCAGGCCTCCTCGGCCGCGCAATCGGAATCATCGCAGTCGGCGAGCCCATCGCCATC
>CBFHWB010000227.1:0-5128 GCA_965659285.1 Planctomycetota bacterium
ATCGATGGTCGTCCTGCCGCTTCGCCAATGGGTTCCCTCTATCATCCAGCCGCGGCTACTCGAATTGAATTCACCGTTACCAAGCTGCTCCTCTCCATCGACAAAGGTCGTGGTCCGGTCAACAAGACGGGGGATGAAACTCAGATCTGAGCTGGTGAGGTTGCCATTGTGAACCTGCACCGCGAGAACGTTCTCGCCGAGCCGCAGAACCGCTCCAGGGTTCTCCAGGGTTCGCTCCACCAGCGTAGGCTCGCCGGCGCCCGAAGCCGGTGCGTCCCAATCGGGGCTGTTGACGTTGTAGGAGGTGACCTGGACGCCGTTGATATAGGCGTAGAAGCCATCATCGACAGTGATCGAAAGGATGAGCTCGTTGATATCCTCGATATTGGTCACGTTGAAGGTCTTGCGGCAGAAGACCGTCAGGTAGTTCTGTCTCATGTCATCAAGCACCGTGTTGTCGTCGCCATCACCGTAGCCGATCCCGGTCCGTCCGCTCTCCCAGCCGGAATCGTCAAAAGTCGAGGTCTGCCAGTTCGCCGGAGGCGCCTGGGTCCCCTTGAAATAGCGCCAGGTTTCATCATCGCCAATCAGCTCGGTGTCGTTATTACGAACCGCGCCGCCGACAATCGAAAGGTTGTCCACCAGGGTCATCCCGCGCGTCATGAGCAGGACGTGAAGCTCAGACTCCCCGCCCCCGTGGCGGCCCACATAGCTGAAGTGCTCGACCTCCGCCTTGTCGGAATCATCGCTCGCATCCCACGCCGCACCGAAGCGGTTGTCCTGGTAAGGATCGATCAGCTCCATCGAGGAGCCCAGCCCATCCGCCCAGCGCGGCCAGTCGCCCCCATCGTAATAGCGCACCGTGTCTACTGTGCGGCCCAGGTCGTCCTTGAGAGTTTGTCTCTCACCGCTGTCACGCAGGGTGTTGAAGTCATCAAGCGCATCCGGATCCTGTTCCGGACCGAGAACCGAGTTGGCCGGAAGACCATGGAGCTCCTCGATCAGGCGCGGGTTGCGCCCGATCACGAGATAGGTATCGGGAGACATCCGGGTGTCGGCGGGAAAAGTGAAGCTGAACCCCCGATTGAGCTCCCAGCCGCTGATGTCAACAACCCGGTCACCCCGGTTGTAGAGCTCGAGGTACTCCTTGTCCTCGTTGTCGCCGAGGGGATGGTACATGATCTCATTGATCACGATATCCTGGTTCACGTCCATCCTGTTAGCCGAGCCTCTCGTCGGCGCCGAGGCTCCCTCCAGTTCGTCATCACCATCAGGAACCCGGGCCTCGCTCATGTCGACGAATTCGGGCTCGAAGTTGTAGGCATCGAGCACCTTCTCGCCGGTGTCATCCACCAGGGCAACAAAAACCCTGTCCTCCTCTTCGGTAATCGAGAAATCGAGTCCCAGCTCGGTATCGGTAAAGGTCAGGTAACCGCCGGAGACGATACCTGTCCCCCCGGGGAGCTGCCGCTTGGTGAGATTCCCGGGATCATCGGTCAGATAATATCCCGAGAGATTGACAGCCGAACCCGAACGGTTGTAGAGCTCGATCCAGCGCTCTCCATTGGTCAGCATGAGCCCCTCGTTAAGGAGCACGGGCGAGCTTCCAGGCTCCTGGAGGATGTCAGGTCCGGGATCCCCGGGATCTCCTCCGCCGGGATCTTCGATCGGATCGCCGTTGCCGTCAAAATCGAGGCCCTCATCTACATTCGTAGTGACCTGGAGCTGCGAGGTGTCGGTGATCGGGGCTCCGCCTGCTCGTTCCTGGAAACGCAATCTGAAGCTCCAGCCGCCGCCGTTCTCGAAGACCTTTACGGCGACCAGGTTTTTCCCGGGGCGCAGGGTCGCCGAGGCGGTGTCCTGGACCTGTCCGGAATTGCCGACACCCCGGCAGGCATCGTTTACATGTACGTGGCTGCCGTTGATCATGACGGCGATGGCGTCATCGCTCGCGCATCCAATGGTAACCCTCAGGTCCGAGCCCGTGACGTTATCGACGTAGGTGAAGGCATAACCCATCACGTTTTCCGGGTTCGGCGGCCAGACCGACTCGTTAAAATCGATCGTGTCTCCAAACGAGAGGTACTCCTCGACCGTGGGAGTATTGGTCGGTGAATTCCGATGCAAGCCTGTGGAGCGGGCGCTGGCAAAGCTGGTATTGACCACGTCACCAGCCCTCCAGTCCAGGTCCGTCTGCCGACGAGTTCCGCCTCCGGCTTCACGCAGCCAGTCGGCGCGGATGACCGAATCGCCAAGATCACAACTGGCCCCGGCATAGGGCCCTAGAACCAGCCAGGTGAGAATGAAACCGTTCGAGTCCATACCATTGGCCGGCGGCTCAAAGACCGCCCCTGCCTCAAAGGAGGGACCATTCGGCCCGCCCGGCGTACCTCCCAGGGATCTGCTCAGGCGCCAGTTGTCAGCATCGTCTACATCCAGAAAGGGCGCCTTGAGCGTAAGGGAATGCCCCGTACCATCAGCTCCGACCGGCCACTTTCCCCGGTCGTTGTAACGCATCTCCGTAACAATGCGGCCGCCGGTATTGCAGATCTCGATTCTCTCGCCGGAATTGTCCAGTGAGCCGATCCAGTCGCCAATGGTATTGGTGATACCGTAGCGGGCGCGGATCGCGGCCTCGTTTGCGCAGACCACCAGGTAGGAGTGGCCATCGAGGTAGGTGCCGCGGGGAAAGACGAAATTGATTCCATTGCAGATCGAGTAGCCGCTCAGATCGATCGGATCGATGTTCTCATTGTAGAGTTCGATGAACTCATCACCCTGGTCCTCGAGAGCGCCGGAGTGGTACATGACCTCGGAGATGGTCAGAGCCTGGAGCCTCCCCGAAGCAGGAAAAAGAACAAGCGATGCGAAAAGAAGAAAGTAAGCGATTGCCGGCCTTGCCGACGCTGACTCCGAGCACAGGCTTGATGCGTAAGTATGATTGATCATGGATCCCCCCCTGATGTGCCTTCGTTTCCTCAATAATACCCCTTGGCTTACGCTCCCGGCAAACTATGCCGGACTAAAAATCGCATCCCAGGATGTCGCCATCGGGGTCAACTCCTGCTGCCGGATAGGGAAGCGCCGGAGGAGCGCCTGACCTGAAGAGGAAATCGAGCAGGTAGACCGCGTCGGTGATCACCAATTGCTCATCATCGTCGGCATCGGCGGCGTCCTGACAGCCGAGGTCCAGCCCGAGGAAGAGATGCCCGACCACCGCGACCGCGTCGCTGATGTCGACAGCCCCATCGTTGTTGGCGTCTCCGCGCACGAACACCGAGCCCTCCTCGATGTAGGTAAAGACCGCCCCGGAGGCCTCCTGCCCGTTGGGGTTTCGCACCATCACCTCGACCGCTCCCGAACCCTCAGGCACCTCGACGATGATCTTCGTCGGGGAGGTTCTCTCCGCCGAAGGCGCGAGCGTATCGCCGAAGAACACCGTTACCCCGGGCAGGAAGTTCGTGCCCCTGATCTGAATCGTATCGCCGGCAACTCCCTCGGCCGGACCCAGGACACTGATGGTGGGCGGCTCGATGACCGCGGTGCTGGTAACGGTGATGCTGTCGGCGCCAAATACGTTTCCGTTAAGATCGATGGCGAGCAGTTCGAGGAGGTTCTCGCCCGGACCAAGGAGGATTTCGTCTACCCGCCAGGCCGTCATGCTCGTGTGCTCGAGCTGATAGCTCTCGCCATTGAAGAGCACCTGGCGCAGCCGCGCGGGCCCGGTGCCGGCGAGAGAGATCTCACTCTCCTCGGTGGAGAAGTCCGCTCCGTTCCTCGTCGAGATCCGGAAGGCCGTATTCGAGACCGAGGCGATCCTTGTGCGAAGGCGGTTGCGGCGCTGGTCGATGTAGCCGTTCGGCTTGCCAATCGTGGTTTCGTTCATCCCCAGCCGGTCGAGCTTGGTCATATACTCATTCAGCCGGGTCGAGGAATAGAAGGCGTTGTCGCCGTTGACCATCGTGTCAAGGATGCCGTAGTAGAGCTTCTTGATCGGCAGGATCTGGAACATCCTGTCCGCCTCGGCGAACTTGCCGCTGCTGGGACGGAAGGCCGAATTCGGTGAGCTGGGAATCAGGAACTGGTCGAGACGGCCGGTCTCGAAGGTCAGTTCCATATCCCAGGCCAGCAGGTGCCATCTTCCCTCGGGACCATCCTGGTAGAAATAGCAGTTCTTGCCGCGATTGGTCCCCCAGGTATCCCAGTCGGCCTGGTTGAAGCGGATCGCCCAGATGCGCAGCATCTCCTCGACATTGACCTTGTCCCAGACCTGGCTCTCAAAGACCGCGTTGCTGGTAACAGCGGGATCCATCAGGCGGCAGAACTCCATGAAGTTGGTGAAATCATCCGCGCCGTTCTTGGCCCGCAGGCCGAAGAACCAGCGGTAGTTCTCCTTGTTGGACCCATCCCCCTGCCTGCGATCACTCGGCGGCGGATAGCGGACGTAACCATCGCTGCTTCCCGTGCGGTCCCCATTGTCATTGATCACGAAGCGGTCATCCATTTCGATGAAATCGCCATCGGCCTCGTCGAACCACAGCCCGACATACTGGGTGTCCGGCACCCAGACATGCTCGCGGGTCGTCGAGATCCTGGTGTTGACCTGCCAGCGGGCCATCGACTGCACCTCCGAATAGGGCACCGCGATCGTTCCCTGGTTCAGGCGCAGCAGGTAATGGGCGATCCGCTCCCGGGCGTTGCTCGGGTTGTTGTGATGATCCTCCAGGTTGAACTTCCTGATCCAGCCGTGGATCGGATTGTCCCGGGGCGAAACCACCCGGAAGCTGCCGTTCCAGCTGCCGCGGGCCCAGGGGCTCCCCGAGAAGCGCATCCCCGCCTCGTGGTAGATCGTCGTGCCGCCGAAGCTGAAGGATCCGTCGACCAGGTCGTTGGAGAGCCTCTTGCGGCTGCCAAGACGAGATTCGTTGTAGGCGCTTGTGTGGAAACGGTAATCGTGGAAGCGGGTGGACGGGTTCCTCGTCGCCTCCTGCGAGTAGATGAAATAGCGCCGGTCGTGAATGCCGGTCGTCGGAGGATTCAGCACCATCGGATGGGAACGCTCGGCGATATCAACCGGGAAGCGGCCGGAGTTGCCCGCGGTATCCGTCGCCTCGATGAAGAAGATGAC
>CBFHWB010000228.1:0-5089 GCA_965659285.1 Planctomycetota bacterium
TCGGAGCTGGTGGCCTACCCGTACTGGTGCATCGAGAAAGGCTACGCCCGATTCACCGGGCCCAGAGATGATTCCGAGGCGTGGGCTGAACGCGCCCGCGGCTGGATGAGGGTGATGCGCTGGGACGCCTGGTGTTCGATGGTCGTCTATACCTTCGCCACCGTCGCCTTCTATCTGCTGGGAGCCGCGATCCTCCACCGCACAGGTCTCAACCCCGGGGGGACCGAGCTGGTACGCACCCTGGGAGTCATGTACGAACCCGTCTTCGGCCCCTGGGCGCAGACCGTCTTCCTCTTCGGCGCCATCGCCGTGCTCTATTCGACCTTCTTTGTCGCCAACGCCGGTCACTCGCGAGTCTTCACCGACGCCCTCAAGGTTACCGGGCTGGGAATCAAGGATGAAAAGGCGCGCCAGAGGAGCGTAAAGATCCTCGGCATCGTCTTCCCGATGCTCTGCCTCGGCCTTTATCTCATGGTCCAGGCGCCCGTGGCCCTGGTGCTCATCAGCGGCATCATGCAGGGAATCATGCTGCCGATGCTCGCCGGCGCGGCGCTGTGGTTCCGCTATCGACGCACCGACAGGCGAATACTCCCCGGCTCGATCTGGGACCTCTTCCTCTGGCTCTCAGCCCTCGGCATGCTGATCTCCGGGGCGGTCACCATCTACAAGAAGCTCACCTGAGAACTCCTGATGCCCTCCGATCAACCCAATATCATCTTCATCATCACCGACCAGCAGCGCTACGACACCATCGGCGCCCTGGGCTACGACCACGTCGACACCCCGAACCTCGATCGCCTCGTGGGCGAAGGACTCCACTTCACCGACTGCCACGTGACCGCCGCCTCCTGCGCCCCGGCGCGCGCCAGCCTGTTCAAGGGACTCTACCCGCATACCAGCGGCATCCTCAAGAACGCCGACACCTGGCGACACTCCTGGATCGAGCTCCTGAACAAGGCCGGCTACCACTGCACCAACGTCGGCAAGATGCACACCTGGCCCTACCACGCCTCGGTCGGCTTCGACGAGCGCTACGTTGTCGAGAACAAGGACCGCTACCTCGAGGGGCGCTACTATTTCGACGAATGGGACAAGGCGCTGAGGTTCCGAGGGCTTATCAAACAGCAGCGCGAGCTCTACCGTAAGCTGCCGGATTACAACGAGCGCCTCGGCGCCTTCGACTGGGAGCTGCCGGAGGATACCCACCCCGACACCTTCGTCGGCGACATGGCGCTGTGGTGGATCGAGACCTTCCCGAAGACCGAGCCGCTCTTTCTCGAGATCGGCTTCCCCGGCCCGCACCCGCCCTACGACCCGGTGCCGCGCTACGCCGAGCCCTATCTCGAGAAGAAGCTGCCGCTCCTGGAGGTGACGCAGGAAGAGCTCGACGCGCAGCCGCCGCCGCTGAAGGCTCTGCGGGTCCACAATACCGAGGTCGACCACGACTCGGTGGTTCACCTGTTGGAGCCTACAGAAGAACAACGCCAGCTGCAACGCGCCTACTACCTCGCCAACATGACCATGATCGATGAGAAGGTCGGCCAGATCATGGAGGCTCTCGAGAAACAGGGCTACCTCGAGAACGCGGTGGTGATCTTCACCTCCGACCACGGCGACTGTCTCACCGACCACGGCCACAGCCAGAAGTGGACCATGTACGACCAGATCACCCGGATCCCGCTGATCGTCAGTTCACCGGGCCGGTTTGACTCCGGCCGCGCCATCGATGGCCTGTGCCAGCAGATGGACCTCGGACCGGCGATCCTCGAGCTGGCCGGGGCGGAGGTTCCCGACATCATCGAGGCCGAATCGCTGCTGCCGGCGCTTGAAAACAAGGAGTGGGCCGGACGCGACTATGTCTTCGCCGAGCAGGCGCGCGACGGGATCCTCACCGACACCGAATTCATGACCATGGTGCGCTCGAAGGAATGGAAGCTGGTGCACTTCCTCGAGGAAGAGTTCGGCCAGCTCTTCAACCTCATCGAGGACCCTGACGAGGTGAAGGATCTCTGGGACGACCCGGCCTTCGCGGACAAGAAGGCCGAGATGCTGGCGGTGCTGCGCGAGTGGCGCATCCGCAGCCAGTACGACACCAGCGACCTCAGCGCCGATTGGCGCTGAGCCGGGCTCAGGGCAGGGGCTGGGTCGAGCGCAGATAGGCGAAGAGGTCGCGCAGCTGCTGCTCGTTGTATTCCCTCAGCAGGTCCTCCGGCATCACCGAGGTTCCGAGCACCCGCAGCTGCAGGATCTTCTCTCGCGGCAGAACAACGGTCTGGCCCTCGATCGTTCGCAGGGCGACGGTCTTCGAGCCGCTGTCAGCGAGAAAGCCCTCGAGGGTGCGACCATCGCGGGTAATGAGCAGGTTGTTCTCGTAGCCCGTCCTGATCTCCGAGGACGGTGCGACAATATTGGCGATCATGCGCTCGAGATCCTCACGCTGGTAGCTCGTCAGGTCCGGTCCGACCTCTCCCCCATCGGCGAAGAGGCGATGGCAGCGGCCGCAACGGGCCATGAACAGGCGCTCACCCTCGTAGGGATTCCCCGATCCGGTCTCGATCGTCTTCTTCACCGCCAGGACCTTTGCCCGGATCGCGGCGGCATCGGCCACCTCGAGCTCCCCCCAGGTTTTCGTCACCGCCTCGCTCAGCGCCGGATCGCCGTAGCCCAGCAGGCGGCGAATAATCCTGCGCGGCACCTGCCCTTTGGCTACCCGCCCCTTCCCCACCTCCTCCACGAGAACCCCGGCCCAGGCCTTGCGACTCGACAGGAGCTCGAGGGCGAGATCGCGCAGGTCGCCCTTCATCATGGGTAGCACCTTCAACACCTCCCCCGGAATCCGTCCATCCTCGTAAGCACCGAGGGCGCCGAGACAGGCGCTCCTCAGGCTGTCCCCGGCGCCGCTTTTGAGAACCTCCAGCAAGGAGCCGACCACCTCCGGACGCTCGATCTCTCCCAACACCCTGGCGATTCTCTCACGCTCAGAATTCGAAGCTCCGGCATTGACCAGCATCGCCCTGGCCTTATCGAGCGCCTCGCCATCACCGGCGCGAAGGCGGAGCTCGAGAGAGGCTCCTCCCGCATCGAGAAGAGCCGCCACGAGAGCGCCCGGCAGCTTCGGCAGCGTCCGTCCCGAGAAGGCCTTCTCGAAGCCCGCGACCAGCCGTTTCGAATCTTCCTTTCCGGGAGCCTGCCTGAGCATCCCGAGACAAGCCGCCCACCCCGCCTCGGTTTCCATTACGGCAAACCGCCGCATGACTCGCGAGACCAGGTGCTCGGCAGCCAGGCGGCGTTTCCAGAGCGCCGCCTTTGCGAAAAGAGCCACCACATCGTTTTGATGTGCCTCGAGCTTTGATTCGATCGCCCACCACAACAGGAGCGGAATGTGTACATCGCCTGAATCGTCATCGTGAGCGCAAAGCGCCTCGACCAGGCGCAGGCAATCCGCCGCCTCTAGCCGCCTGGCCGAAGATGCGAGCTGGCTCCTGACCTCGAGCGCCTTCTCCGCGGTCGCCAGCTCCACGAGACGATCCACCAGGGATCCAGACACCTGGCGCTCGTCACAAATCAGCCGGATGGCCCACCGCCGCACATGCTCATCAGGGTGAGAGAGCGCCCGCCGGGCCAGCCTGTCATCGAGCGGTCTTCCAAAGCCCAGGCTCCAGAGCGCCTCGAGCGGGCGAGGACCGGAGAAGAGCTCCTTCTCAAGCGCCTTGCGGGTCGCATCGTCTCTTCTCTCTCCGAGCAGGCGGGATGCCTGCTGGCGGACCCAGCGATCCGGGCTCGAAAAAAGAGCGGCGAGGGCGGCGGAGTCGAGCCGGGAAAAATCCCTTGGCGGACTCCCGGGCGTTTCCTTCCCGATAAGCCGGTAGATTCTCCCGGTGCCCCGGGCAACCCGGCCGGCGTAGTGGCTCGAATGGTCGATACGCTGCTCGTGGAAGTCGGCCACGTAGAGTGCTCCGCCGGGCCCCATCTCGATATTGACGGGCCGGAACCACTGGTCGTCAGTCTTCACCGGGCGATTGACATCCCGCGTCCTGAAGCTCGATCGGTCCCTCGAGACCTCGCTCAATACGACCTGCCCTGTAACCGGCTCAACACCGAAGAGCCGACCGCGATAGCGCTCGGGGAGCGCCTCGCCCTCGTAGATCACCAGGTCGTGGGTGAAGCGTGAAGACGAGTTGTGATCCATGTCATCAAAATACCCGAAGGTGTAGAGGTTCGAGAGCCGGCCGTGCTTCTGGAAACCCTTGCGGTAATAGCCGCCCTGCACGTAGTGGAAACCACGGGAGTCTCCCCAATTGGTGCCGGAGTAGATCCGGCCGCCGGAGTCGATCTCGATGCCGAAGGTATTGCCGCCTCCCTCGGCGAAGACTTCGTAGCGCCGCTCACTCGGATGGTAGCGCCAGATGAGCTGGCCCATGGTATGCACCGGCTTCTCATCACTGCCGGGAGCGCGAACCCGGGCGGTCACCGTGCTTCCCTGCGCGGCGTAGAGCCAGCCATCAGGCCCCCAGCACAGGCTGTTGACCACCGAATGGGAATCTTCGAGGCCGAAACCTTCCAGCCGCACCTGCGGGTCGCCATCGGGCACATCGTCGCCATCTTTATCGGGATAGAAGAGCAGGTAGGGAGGATTGAGAACCCAGACACCCTCCCGGCCGCGGGCGAAACTGGTGGCGATGTTGAGACCGTCGAGAAAGGTCTTCTGTTTCTCGAAGTAGCCATCGCCGTCGAGATCTTCGTGAATGGTGATCCGGTCCCGCCCCCGTACATGGCCGGGCGGGGCGGGCGGCACCTTGTCGTAGACCGTGCGCAGGAACTTGTCACGGCTCAACGGCTTGAGACCGGCCGGGTCGGGATACTGGCGATACTGCAGGATCCAGAGGCGACCACGCTCATCAAAATGGAAGCACAGCGGCTGGGCGATGTCGGGCTCGGCAACGACGAGCTCCAGGCGAAGATCATCGGGAAGCTCAAAACGGCGCAGAGACTCGCGGGGAGACACCGATTCGTGGTCTCCCTTGCGCCGAAGCAGGTAGCCGTCGGCATCCTTGACCTTATCGACCTTCGAAAAAAACTTCTCCTGCGG
>CBFHWB010000229.1:0-5066 GCA_965659285.1 Planctomycetota bacterium
AGGAATTCGGCAGCGATGAACAATTAATCATCGCCTTTGAAGAAGAGGACGTCCTTGGCGCCGACTCCCTGCGCAGGCTCCTCCTCGCCACCGAGGCCATCAGGAAAGCTGCCGGGGTAGCCCGGGTCATGAGCCTGCTTGATAACGAGATGGTCTTCGCGAAATCGACGAAAGGCGGGATCGAAGCGCGGATCGAAGAGCTCAGCGGTTCCAGGGAAAAAACCGAGGCCGCCCGGGCCACCTTGCTGGGCGATCGTTTTACCGGAGGCATCCTCCTGTCAGAAGATTCCCGCCATGGCGCGGTGCTTATCACTACCCTCGCCGATGGAACCAATGACATGGAGGACTCCATATCGTGGGTGGAAGGCATCCATGCGGTCTTCCTCAGGCAAGGCTACCGGGAAGAGAACCTGCACAGGGCCGGTGGCATCGCCATCGTTTCTGAGATGATGAAACAGACGCATTTCAACCTCGAGCGACTCTTCCCTATTGTCTGTTTACTGCTGATCCTGACAGTCTATGTCCTGTTCAGAAAACTCTGGCCCGCCCTGGTCTCCACCAGCATCGCGATCGTGGCTGTCATCTGGACCATGGGGATAGCCGTGTGGCTGGATCCCGAGGTCAGCATCATGCTGGCAGCCATTCCCGCCGTCATCCTCATCATCTCCTTCTCAGACGTGATCCATCTTTGCAGCGCCTACCTGCTCGAACTGGGAAAAACCAGCGACAAGACCGAGGCCATCCTGCGCAGCGCCGAGGATGTAGGAAAGGCCTGCATCTACACCTCGATCACCACCTTTGTCGGCTTCCTGACGCTCGCGGTTGTGCCGACACCCATTTTCAGAAAGCTGGGAATTCTCCTGGGCCTGGGGGTGGGCATAGCGCTGCTGCTGGCGATGACCTTGTTCCCCATCCTGCTCTCCTTTCTTCGCCCGGAAAACACATCGAGAGGCGGAATCGCTTCAGTGAGCCAGGGTCTGCTGGACCGATTCCTCTCCCTTACCCAGCGGATCAGCCTTTCGGTACCATGGCTGATCATCGTTTTCTTCGCCGGGCTCCTGGGCCTCAGCATCTTCGGAATCTCGAAGATCACGGTAGAAAACGACATCGCCTTGCGACTTGGTGAAAACAATCCTGTTCGCAGAGATACCGCCTATTTCACCGAACATTTCGCCGGGACCAATGTGCTGGACCTCTACCTGCAAAGCGAGAAAGATGGCGGCCTGCTCGAGCCGAAGGCCTTCGAGGCAATCGTTGAGCTCGAAAAAAAACTCGTCAACGAGTTGGCGGAGGTCGACTCGGCCGCCTCGTTCGCCACGATCCTGACAGAGTTTTACCGCAGGCTTCCCGGCAACGAGGACCTGCCAGTAAACCGGTTCACCATCAACCTGGGGGTCCGGGAGTTCGAGAGGAGAGACCCCGAGGGGCTCGCGTTCCTGCTGAACTCCAACCGGCAGCGGATGAGGGTGTTCGTTCGCCTGAACGTCGCAGGCCTCAGGGAGACCCACCAGGCCGGCGAGAAGGTCGCCCGGCTTGCGGCGGAGCAGCTCGAGGGACTCCCGGTAAAAGCCAGGCCCACCGGGATGGCCTACCTCATCGGGGGTTGGCTTGACCGAATCATCCTGGCACAGAAAAAGGGTGTTGGGATCTCCTTCCTTGTCATCTCCCTGTTGATGATCATCGCTTTCAGATCCCTGCGGGCAGGCCTGTGGTCAATGATTCCCAACGCTCTCCCTCTCCTGGTCCTGGGTGGTTATGTCGGCCTGGCCTGGGAATTTACCGACTCCGACACCTTCATGATCGCCATGCTTGCCATCGGCATGGGGGTGGATGACACGATTCACTTTCTGACAAGATACCGACTGGAACTGGCACGCCATGCTGACGTAACGACAGCGCTCAGTAACACCTATCACTACGCCGGGCGCGGAATCGTGATAACGACCCTGATCCTTACCATCGGCTTCTGCCCATTCATATTCTGCCAGTATTTCAGCCTGCGTATCCTGGGTACCCTCCTGCCCCTGGTGCTGATCGTCGCACTGCTGGCCGATCTCCTGCTCTTGCCCGCCCTCGTGCGTCTGCGCCTGCTGCGCTTCTGAAGAATAAATGACCAGGAGAGGAATGCTTTACCGCCAGCGGCAAAGAAGGCAAAACGGTATCGGTTAACATGTCCCCGAAACCCACCAATCCATACAACGGCCTCCTGAACATCAACAAGCCGGCCGGCATGACCTCACACGATGTGGTCAACCGGGTGCGAAGGATCCTGGGGCAGAAGCGGGTCGGCCATGCCGGAACGCTTGACCCGGCGGCGACAGGAATCCTCCTGGTCTGCACGGGCCAGGCGACACGCCTGGTCGAATACCTCGTACCCGGAATCAAGACCTACCAGGGAACCATCCGCCTCGGCCAGGCTACCGACACCTACGACTCCGAGGGGGAGTTCACGAGAGAGACCGAAACCGGTCACCTCGACCGGGAGATGGTCGAGGCCGCGATGGTCTCCTTTACCGGCGACATCGAGCAGGTTCCCCCGGCCTACTCAGCTATCAAACGAGATGGCGTCCCCTCCTACAAGCTCGCGCGAAAGGGAAAAGACGTCAACCTGCCGGCTCGCAGGGTTCGCATCGAGTCATTCGAGCTGATCGAGTGGAACCGTCCCGAGCTGACCTTCCGCATTGTCTGCCAGTCAGGCACCTATGTTCGCTCCATAGCGCATGACCTGGGTGCCGCGCTCGAGGTGGGAGGATACCTCAAATCTCTCTGCAGAACTGGCAGCGGCCCCTGGCGGGTGGAAGATGCCCTGGACCTCGCGGCTCTCGAGCAGGCGGCAGAGGACGGACGGCTCGAAAGCGTCATCCGGCCATTCTCGGACGTCCTAGCGGATATTCCCGGAGTGACGATCACCGAAAAAGAGATCGCCCAATTAGGCTACGGCCAGGGGCTGCCGCTGGAAATTGAAGGTCGGCCCGAGATCATCTGTGCCCGGGCCGAGACGGGGAGACTCGTTGCCATACTCGTGCCGGACGGGACCAACAGGTGGAGACCTAAGAAGGTCTTCCCCGAGACCGGGTAAGGGTCCACCGGACCCGGAAAGCTATTTCGACGAAGCCGCGTTATTACGCGCTACGATCAACCGCTTATTCTTGAGCAGGACCAGCTCACGGCTGCGCTCCTTGTGAGCATCCCGCAGAGCCCGGGCCTCGCTGCCAAGGCCCGCATCCGCTGAAAGACGCTGCAGCTCGACCGTCTGTCTGCCGACCTCAGCCTCGGTACCGACAATGGCCTCCTCGAGGCTTCTCTCGAGCAGGCGTAAATCCGCCGCGGCAAGCACTCCCAGGCCCAAGCGGAATTTCTCCAATGAACAATCCGCCTTGAGCAGGGAGGCAAGACCAGCCGGTTGCGCTTCGGGTTGCGAAACCCCCTCCGCCGGCACAGCAGCCTGCCCACCGGAATCACCACCGCAACCCGGGATAATGGAGAGAAAGAAAAAACCGATGAGGAGAGCTTTGAGCCGCATTAGTTCTAACCCATGGCGAGAGGTTGAAGGTTGCTGACGAAGAGATCCGGAGCGTTTCTCAGAACCGATCTTTCTAACACACTTGAAGGCGGGAGACAATCAGGAGGCTGGAACGAGAGGCTCTCTCTACAAAGCCTTATCGTTTTCTCCCCAGATTCACTATCCTGTGTGCGGAACTCCAGGAGGACGACGCATGAGCGAAAAGAACAGCGGACCGGAGAGCCAGGGCTTCACCACCCGGGCCATTCACGCCGGCAGCGAATGGAACAGGACCAGTTCCCTGACCCCGCCCATCTTTCAGAGCTCGACCTTCACGCTGAAGGATCTCGAGGAGGGCGTGGCGATGGGCCAGGAGGTGGCTCCCGCTGAGTTTTACACCCGGTGGGGAAACCCGACCACCAAGCAATTCGAAACGGCGATGGCCGCGCTGGAAGGCTCTGAAGCGGCGCTGGCGCTCGCCTCCGGAATGGGCGCCATATCCGCCCTGCTGCTCTCGCTGCTGCGCTCAGGGGACCACCTCCTGGTAGGACGATCGATCTATTCAGGCGTCCACGAGCTGGCCAATGGAATTCTGCCGCGCTTTGGAGTCGAATCGAGTCCTGTCGACCCCTCCGACCTCGATGCGCTCGACGCGGCGATCAGGCCCGAGACCAGGGCTCTCATTGTCGAGAGTCCCACCAACCCAACCCTCGAGATCTGCGACCTCAAGGGAGTGGCCGCGGTCTGCCGTGAGAGACAGGTCATCTCGGTAATCGACAATACCTTCGCTACCCCGGTAAACCAGAACCCCATCTCCCTGGGCTTCGATGCCGTGGTCCACGCAGCCACCAAGGCCATCGGCGGACATTCCGATGTCACCTCCGGAGTGATCTGTTCTTCTTCTGAAATCATCGATGGCTGCTGGGGCTTCCTGAAAATACTCGGAGCCTCCCTGAGCCCGTTCGAGGCATGGCTCCTGATTCGGGGTCTGAAGACCCTGGAACTGAGAGCGTTGCGCCAGAACGAATCCGCTCTCCAATTGGCGCGCTTCCTCGAGGCCAGGGCTGATGTCGAGCGGGTCTACTACCCGGGCCTTGAATCGCATACCGGACATGAGCTGGCCGCCTCCCAGATGTCCGGCTTCGGCGGAATGCTCTCTTTTGAGCTTATCGGCGGAACCGAGCGAGGCATGAGCTTCGCGAAGGAACTCGAAATCATCCAGCTCGCCGTGAGTCTCGGAGGCGCCGAGTCCATTCTCCAGCACCCGGCCTCGATGTCACACGGCTCACTTGGAGCCGAAGAGCTAAAGAAGGCGGGAATCGCCGGCGGGCTCTTCCGCCTCTCGGTCGGGCTCGAAAATGCAGACGATCTCCAGGCGGACCTGGCGCAGGCTCTCGACAGCTGTCCCGCGGGTTGACCATGCCCGCCCGTCTCAGGTAGCGTCCCTGAAGTACTCCGCCGTACGACCGATACCCTCCTCGAGCGGCACGCGAGGAGCCCAGTCAAGCAGGCGCTTGAGCCGGGTGTTGTTGAGAATCAGGCTCTGAACATCGCCGGGACGCCA
>CBFHWB010000230.1:0-5028 GCA_965659285.1 Planctomycetota bacterium
AGGGTACGAGCTTCAAGCCGGTCCTGATGGGCAAGAAGCTCAAGACCCGCGAGGTGCTCTACGGAGCCTACTCCGGCGGCACCAAGCCCGGCATGCGCTCGGTCAAGAAGGGCGACTGGAAGCTCATCAAGTACGACGTCATGGACGGCAAGGTGCGCGAGACCCAGCTCTTCAACCTCAAGGACAACCCGCACGAGTTCCTCTCACAGCACCGGGATGCCAAGGTTTCTGCGCAGACGGGGGCGAGCCCCGCCGCGAAGCAGGTGAACCTTGCCGGTGATCCTGCCCATGCCGCGAAGCTCAAGGAGATGGAGGCGCTGCTGCAATCTGAGATGAAGCGCCTCGACGACCCCCATCGCCTCTGGGACCAGAAATAGAACTCTCTCCTTACCCGACCCAGATGACAAGGTTCTCACTGAAGCAGCTCTTTTTCTCCATCGCCTTTGCGGCATGGGTATCGTGTTTCGCCGCGGCGGCGGATGACTACCCCATCCCGGCCGGCGATGTCGAGGTGAAGCTCTTTGCCAGGGAGCCGCTGGTTCGTAATCCCTGCGCCATCACCTTTGATGCGAGGGGGCGTCCCTGTGTCGGCATGGGGCCCCAGTACAGGAGTCCGAAACCGGACACCCCGGGGGACTCGGTCTGGATCCTGCTCGATAAGGATTCTGATGGTGAAGCCGATGGCCGCAAGCGCTTCGCAACGGGTTTCAACTCCATCCAGGGTCTCGCCTGGCGTGGCAGTGAGCTGTGGGTGGCCAATGCCCCGGAGCTCACCATGGTACGGGATCTCGATGGCGACGACGTCGCTGATGAGTACGTTCGCGTCTACAGCGACCTGGGCAATCTCGAGCACGCTCTCCACGGCCTCAACTGGGGCCCCGATGGCAGGCTCTACATGTCGAAGGGGAACTCCAAGGGGATGACGCAGTTGCCCGGACGGGTGGCGCCGGCTCCCTTCCGGGAGCTCTGGGGGGTGGAGGCGCCCGGCGCGCCTGTCTTTCCCGCTCCGAAGATCAGCGGCGCCGCCGACTACGAGAAAACCTACCATGATCCGGCCGACGATTGGGGCGTGAGCGGGGGGGTGCTGCGCTGCGGGCCTGGTGGAGCCGACCTCGAGATTGTCTCGCGCGGTTTCCGAAACCCCTGGGACATCACCTTCGACGATGGCTTCAACTGGCTCGGCACCGACAACGACCAGACCCACGGCGACAAGATCTTCTCCCCCTTCTACGGTTCCGACTTCGGCTGGGGACACGCCTGGAGCTATGACTGGGAGGGTACCGACCACCTGCCTACGGTTCCCGCCTCGGGGCCTCTCTTCGAAGGCTCCGGAACGGGAGTCATCTATTGCGGGCTCGAGAGCTGGCCTGAAAAGTACCGCGGCGTTTTCTTTATCAACGACTGGTTGCGACGAGAAATCTACGTCTACCGCCCAGGGTGGAAGGGGGCGCTCATGGTGCCGACGAAGACTCCCTTTGAGATCTTCGCGCGGGCCGGAGGAGGACGCTCACTGCCGGAGGGAGGGGGGCGGGCCTTCAACCCGGTCGATCTCGAGGTGGGACCCGACGAGGCCCTCTGGGTCACCAGCTGGGGGCGGGAATACGGCGCGAAGATGATTGATGGGGAGATGAGAAACGAGGGCCGGATCTACCGCCTCTGGCCGAAGGGAGTCCGGCCTGTTTACGGAGAGTCCGTTGCCAGGCGCCTGAAACCAGCGAAGGAGTGGACCTTCAAGGAGCTCACCGAAGACCTTGGAAGCCACCTTCCCGCCTGGCGGGTCAAGGCCCAGGAGGAGCTTCTTCGCCGTGGGGAAAAGGTCCGGGCGAAGCTGCGGGGTCTGCTGGCGGGCGGAAAGCTGCCGCGCGCGCTGGAGACCTGGGTGGTCTGGACGCTTGGCCGGCTCGACCCGGAGGGGACCTGGGAAGACGATAATCTCAACCGACACATCCAGTCCCTGCGGGTGCAGGCCCTTGCCGCGAAGCCGCATCCGAAGACCCGGGCTGCTCTCAAAGACCCCGAGCCCCGTCTTCGTCTCGAGGCGGTGCTGGCCATTCGCCAGGCCGGGCAGGTTGCCGACTGTCGAGCGGAGCTGATCGGCCTGGCCGCGGGGGAAGAGGATCGGCTGGTCTACTACGCGGTGTGGGGGGCGCTGAGGGCGGGGCTCGCTGTCGATGAGCGCGAGGCCCTGCTGGGGCATTCGAGCGCCGGGGTTCGCCGCGCGGCGCTGCTTGGCCTGCTGGAGGACGACCTGCTTCCTGTGGGACGTCTCAAGGCCTTGGCCAGTGACAGTGATGCTCCGACAGCGAAACTTGCCGGCCGGCGTCTTGGCGGCAAGGCGATCTACCAGCAGCGCGGCCGGCCTCTACGTGCATCGGTCGCTGCCCGGCCGGCGCTCCCACCGTCAGCCGTACCGCTGACGCAGCTCCAGGCGGCCAGCTCGAACAGCTATCAGCTCGCGATCCTCGCTGAAGGCGTCAACGCCTATTCCGATCGCCAGTACCGGGTTACCCATGTTCCCGATGAGCTCAAAGGAGAGACCTTTATCCAGACGGCCTGCAGCGATGCGGAACTCACAGGAGGTACGGCCCTGAGCTTCAACCTGCTCTACCCCTCGACGGTCTTTCTCGCCGACGATGCCAGGGGAGAGCTTCCTCCCGCCTGGCTTCGCAAGGGTTGGAAGCCGCTCGACCTGGTGCTCCACACCACCGATGCCGAACGCATGAAGATCTACCAGCGTGAATACCCTGCCGGACGGGTCGAGCTCGGGGCTAACAGCGATGGAGTGAAGGCCAGCAAGGGGAACTACCTCGTTGTTATTCGCCCGCGGCTGATTCAAAAGCGTGCGCGCCCGACGGTGGCAGGGGACGTGCTGCCCCTGCTTTCATCGGGCAATGTTCGCCGAGGGCGGGACCTCTTCCTGGGCCGCCATGGGGCGACCTGCTCGACCTGTCATCGATTGGAGGGTGTCGGCAATGTGTTCGCTCCGGATCTTTCCGATGCAGGCTCCCGGATCAAGCCCGAGCTCTTGGTGCGGTCGATCCTCGAGCCCAGCGCGGCGATCACCGAGGGCTTCGCCATGCAGGCCATCACGAAGCGCTCCGGCCAGGTTCTCTCAGGTATCGTGATCGGGGAGACCGGGTTGGCAGTCAAGCTGGCGATCCCGGGTGGGACCGTCGCCGAGATCGGCAAGAAGCAGATCCTGGCCCGCAGGAGGCTCGAGATTTCCGCCATGCCGGTTCTCTCCGACGTTCTCGCCCCGCAGCAGGTCGCCGACCTGGTCGCCTACCTGGGGTCTAAGAAGAAGGGCTTCTCCTTCAGGAAGGAAGAAGACCACCTGGAGCTCTGGCTCGACGGCCGCAGGATCACCGACTATCTCCTCGAGCACCCGCAGTTGACCCGGCGTGGCTTCATCAACGTCAGGACGCCGGGCGGCATCCAGGTGACGCGCCTCTTTCCACCTGCGGGGGATGACAAGGACCACGCCCTCATGCACCCGGGACTCTGGATGGGCTTCGGCCATCTTGACGGTCAGGACTACTGGAGGCTCAAGGCTCGTGTTGAGCACGATGAGTTTCTCAAGGACCCCACCGCGACCGCCGGGGAGGCGAGCTTTACGGTGCGCAATCGCTACCTCACCGAGGATGGCCGGGGTGAGAGCTGCCGGGAGATCGCCCGCTACCGCTTCCTGCGCGCTGAGAAGGGTCTTGTTCTCCTGTGGGACTCCGAGTTCCGAAACGATGAGCGCGACTTCTACTTCGGCGACCAGGAGGAGAGCGGCCTGGGGGTCCGCGTCGCCTCGGCCATTCGCGTCAAGGGAGGCAATGGACTGATCATCAACGATGCCGGCGGCAAAAACGGCGCCGGCACCTGGGGTCGGCAGATGAAATGGATCGACTACTCGGGCCTCATCGATGGCCGCCGGGTGGGAATTCTCGTCGTTCCCTCCCCGCGGAATCCGCGGCCGTCCTGGGCTCACAGCCGGGACTATGGAGTTGTCGTCATCAATCCCTTCCCGAAGCAGCCGAAGGAGCGCCGCGAGCCCTATGTTCGTACCCGGGTGAAGAAGGGCGAGTCCTTCCGCCTGCGCTACGCCGTGCTGATCCACGACAACGCCAGGGCTATCGACCGGGCCGCCGCCGCGGCCGGGCTGCTGAAGCTGCTGGGCGACTAGCCGCCTATTTTTTCAGCAGGCCGTTCATCGCACCGGCCAGGGCGTCTCCGAAGCGGACGAAGAACTTGGCGCTGCCCATGTAGTGGTAGGGGCGATCGCTGCCGATGAGCGAGAACTCGTGCAGGTGCTCGAACCAGCCCTTCTTGTAGAGCTCGTAGGCATCGAGGGCGTAGTAGAGGTAGCTGTCGACCGAGGTGACGGTGCCCTTGAACTCGGGCGCCTTCGCCGCCTCGCGCTGGGCGACGGAGACCGCGTTCTCGGCGACCTTCTCTTTCGTGATGCTCGTTCCCATGACGCCGATCACAAAGGGCATCTTCGGGGTCTTGTACTCTTTGCGCACGTCCTTGATGAAGTGGATCATATTGCCCTTGTAATTGTTGCGGAAGGCCTCAGAGAACTGGTCGTTGAAGCCCTGGAACCAGACGAAGCCCGCCATCTCGTGTCCCGCCTTGGCATCGTAATCGGGATGGTGCTTGCCGAGGTCCTTGAGGACGGCGTGGACGGCCTCGTTCATCATCCGGTAGTTCAGCCCGGCGTTCTTGCGGATCTGCTCGGCCTTGTCGCTCTTCTTCTGCTTCTCGTCGAGCTCGTAGACTCCAGCGGAGGGGGGGCGGAAGTCGTAGTTGATCGATTTGCCGCCCCAGGAGGTCTTGATGATCAGGATCGGGGCATCGAGCTTCTTCTCGAGCGAGAGCCCGAAACCGAACTCGGGTCCGATGCGGTCCTTGCTGGCGCCGTAGCCGACCGTGAGCGCTCCGGAGCGCCGATGGCCATCGGCGATCGAGGTGATGTAGACGCGTTTTGAAACCTTGAAGGAGTCGAGGATCTTCTTCGTCAGGGTGTCGTGCCGGGTTGTC
>CBFHWB010000231.1:0-5026 GCA_965659285.1 Planctomycetota bacterium
TCGAGGGCCTGGAACACACCTGGTCAACCCATGAAAGAGAGAAGACCGAGCTCCATCTCGAGTTCAATCGGGAGGCCGCCTCCAGCTACGGCGTCTCAGCGTCGGCTGTGGCCGAAACCGTCGGCCTGACCTTCCGGGGAAGGCACCTGTCCAGGTTCAGGACTCCCTACGGCGAACGCGAGATGCGCCTGACCCTCGATGAAAAAGAAACCGAGAGCCTCTCCCAACTCCAGCAATTGCCGATTGTCTCCTCTGGAAACAGGAAGGTTCCCATCGCCGCCGTCGCCGATGTCAACCGGCGCCGCGGACGCTACCGCATCGAGCGCGAAGACCGCCTGACGAGTATCTGGGTCGGAGGCCACTACCAGAAAGGGCAGACGGCCGAGGACTACACCGAGGCTATCGAGGAGGCCCTGGCCGATATCCAGCTTCCCCCGGGCTACACCTGGAACTTTCACAAAGAGACAAAAAAGAAACAGGAGCGTTACTGGGAATTCGCCGAGAGCCTCATCCTCGCCCTGATCCTTATCTTCGCGGTCATGGCCGGCCTCTTCGAGTCTGTACAGCGGGCCATCGCGTTGATGATCGCCCTGCCTTTCGCTCTCTCGGGAGCCTGGTGGACCCTCTACCTGACCGGAACCGATTTCGACCGGCCCGCATCCGTCGGCCTGCTGCTGCTGATCGGCATCGTCGTCAACAATGGCATCGTGCTCATCGAACATATCAACTCCTACCAGCGAAAGGGCAGCTCACGCCAGGCGGCCATGCTCCGCGGCGGTAGAGAGCGCCTGCGGCCCATCCTGATGACCGCGCTGACCACCATTCTCGGATTGATCCCGATCATCATCCAGCGCCCGGCCCTCGGGGGCACCTATTATTACTCCATGGCGCTGGTCATCATCGGCGGAATCACCATCTCTACCTTCCTCACCTCGATCCTGCTGCCAACGACGGTAACCATCATCGAAGATCTGCCGGGCTGGGTACGGGGATTCTTTTCCAGCATCTTCCGCCCGCGCGCGGCTGCCGAACCGGCGCAGAAAGACGCAGGCTAATCCAGCGCCGCGAAGCCCCGCTGGAGATCTTCCCAGAGATCCTCGGGATCCTCTAATCCCGCCGACAGCCGCACAAGATTCCGCGGCAGGTCGAGCCGAACTCCCTTGCCCCTGGCCACCTCCGGCAGGATCGAAGAAGGCAGGGCGAGGCTCTCGAATCCCCCCCACGACACCCCCAGCAGGAAGAGCTCCAGCGCATCGCAAAAGCGCTCCGGCTCGCCATCCAACAGGAAGGAGAAGAGGCCGCTGGCCCCGGAGAAATGGCTGCGATAGACCCCGTGTCCGGGAAAGAAGGGATTGGCCGGATGCAGAACCTCCAGCACCCGGGGATGGTCCATGAGCTTGTGGCTGAGAAAGAGCCCATTGTCCTGGTGGCGCTGCATCCTCAGGGAGAGGGTTCTCAGACCGCGAACCGCGAGGGATGCATCGTCCGGAGAAACACAGCCGCCGAGCAGGACAGCCGTCTTTCGAACCCGCTCGATGAGTTCACCGCTGCCCGCGACCATCCCGAGCAAAAGGTCGGAATGCCCCGAGAGGTACTTCGTCCCCGAGTGCAGGCTGAGATCGATTCCGAACCGGGCAGGCTTCTGGTAGATCGGGGTCGCCCAGGAATTGTCCACCACCGTGGGGATCGAATGGGCTCTTGCGACCTTGGCCACGGCCTCCAGATCCGTCAACTCGAAGGTGAGACTCGCCGGCGATTCGAGATAGACCAGGCGGGTGTTCTCCCGGAGGTGATCCTCCAATGCAACGAGTTCGGAAGGGTCGACCAGGCTGACCTCTACCCCCAACGGCTCGATCATGTCCCGGGCCATCGAAAGGGTCGGTCCGTAGGCGCTGGCAGAGAGCACAAGGTGATCACCGGCGCGCAGGAAGCTGAAGAGCACCGCGCTGATCGCCGCCATACCTGAAGAAAACGCGATGGCCCCGGCGGTCTCCTCGAGCGCGGCCACCTTCTTCTCGAGCACGTCGATGGTGGGGTTGGCTACCCGGGTATAGACATAACCGTCTTTTTCTCCGCGCAGCACCTCCCCGAGGCTTTTCGAGTCAGGAAAGGAGAAAAGAGAGCTTCTGTAGACCGGCGGCGCTATCGCTCCGGGAGCCCCCTCCCGGTCTTCCCCGAGGTGCTGTAGATCGGTATCTCGGCCGGGCACTGTCGATTAACGCTTCCTGGGGCCTCCCGCGGCCTGCTGGGGATTTTTCTTTCGCAGGCGAATATCGTCAACGAGGAAGTTAAAGGTCTTTCCCCCGGGCACCTGGATTCTGAAATCTGTGACAGCCTCCAGGGTAGCCCCGCCCTGGGATTTAAGGGAGGCGAGAGGAATCCTGATGTATTGCCAGGCTTTTGTCTTCTTGATCGGCACCTTGCTGATAAGAAAGGTTCGTACTGCCTGACCTCGAGGAGCGACCGTTCTCGCGGCCGCGCCTTTTTTCTTGGCGCCGCCGGCCGACATCACCACAGCCTCGGGAATGGCGGAGACCTGGAGCGCGATCCAGAACTCGATCGACTTGAACTGGCTCCAGTTCCTCGGGACATTGGTAATCTTCAACATGCCGGGCTTGCCATCCCTGGTGTTCTGCCAGCGCAGGCACTGGGTGCCATTGGCGAGGTAGGCTGGATCTTTGACAAAGCTCTTGCCGTACTTCGCGGAATAGAGGCTCGTATTGGCGAAATTGAAGTTCTCGATCTCCAGGAAGAGGGCGCCCTCGAGGTCTGTGAAGAGCTTCATCAAAGGCCCACTGATGGGAGTCTCTCCATAACGCTGAAGCGCGATGAGAAGCTGGTCATAGGCCTCGTTCCAGAGATTGCGTTTCTTGTATTGCTCGATTTTCTTCAGGACAGACGAACCCTTGCACCCCAGGATCCATTTATTCACCTGGTCCTTGTCCTCCTTGGTCCTGGCTCCGCTCAGAGCCTTCTTGAAAGACCTGGACGCGTCCTTGTATTCTCCCGCCTCGAACTCCTTCTTGCCCTTGTCGTAGGACTCCTTGTACTTCTCAGACTTGAACTCAGGCTCAGACGCCGGCTTGGAAGCGTCCGCCGTACCATCCTGCGCCAGGAGGGAACCGGCAGCCGACAGATAAACGACCGCCAGGCTGAGAACTATCACGGCAAATTTCAGGCTGAATTTCATTTCCGACATCCTCCGCTTTTGCATTGGTTCCCACATTTCGCCCTCTACAGTAATTGAAGCTATCCCAAGTTTCGAGTGTTCACTGGGAACCCGTCGAAGGGATGAACACCTGGCTATTCTTTCTCCTGCGCCTCGGACGCGTCAAATTTCCGGTCCCCTGTATTCTCTGCCGGCTCTTCCTCCACTGGCTCAGTGAGCGCCTGGAGCCTGTCATCGAGCGCCTTGACCCGGGTGTCCAACTGGCTCAATTGACTCTTCAACGAGATGTTGATCCTGGTGAGATCGGTGCTGAGCTTTTTAACCGCGCTGGAAACACCCTTCAACTCAGGCCCGAGTACCGCCACGGGATCCGGTTTAATTTCCGCAGGGGCCGCTTTTTTGGGTTCGTCGCTGCCCTCAATAACGAGCACAAAAGTCACTGTACTGATAAATAATGTCGATAAAACCAGGATGATGAGTAGTTTCGCCATTGCCCTGAGATTCTCCAAACTGTTTGAAATATAAGGACTTGAGTCAACTATTCTAAACCACTCATTACCGGTTTAAGCATTTTTTTGATTCTTCAAAGGTTCTTTACAGACTCTCTTGCACATCGCTCGTCTACCTGTATTTTGTTGGGGGTGGCACAAAAGGTGCCTGTATCCTTGCCCGTTCAGAGTTGGCTAACGGGCCCGGGAAAAACGAAGGAATATTCCAGAAGTGAACCTGATCATCGTCGGAGCCGGCGAGGTGGGAACCTACCTCGCACGGATCCTGGCTGAAGAAGGCCACCAGATCACCGTCATTGACAGCAGCGAGTCTGCCTGCGAAGAGGCGAACAAGCTCGAGGTCTTCGTTGTCAACGGCAACGGCTCGAGCACCAGCGCTCTTGAAGAGGCCGGCATCGCCAAGGCCGATTTCTTCATCTCCGTCACGAATCTCGACGAGGTGAACATGCTCAGCTGCATGACGGCGAAGAAGCTCGGCAACCCGATCACCATCGCCGGAATGCGCGACAGCACCTACTCCGACGAGAACTTCAAGCTCACCGAGGAAGACCGCAAGAAGAAGAAAAAGGACAACAAGAAGAAGGACAAGAAGCGCAAGCGAAAGAAACCCGAGGCCGCGACCGAAGAGGAGCTCGAAGAAGAGAAGGAGGGCGCTGCCAAGGATCTCGGAATCGACCTCGCCCTCGGCACCGAGGATACGGTCGCCCAGCAGATCGGCAACATGATCAAGAGCCCGGGGCTCTCATCCCATCAATTCCTCCACGGCAGAAAGCTCGTCCTCATCGAGAACTCCGTCAAGGACCACTTCTCTGGAATCGACCAGAAGCTGAGCGAGCTGAAGGACAAGATCCCTGAGCCCGGGAACCTGATCGCCATCCAGCGGGAATCAAAATTCATCATCCCCGACGGCAACACCGAGCTGAGAGAAAATGACCAGGTCTTCACCCTGACGGTGAACGAAAAGGTAGACGAGTATCTTGAATTCTTCGGCTTCCCCAAGCAGGAGGTTCACCAGATACTCATCGTCGGCTGCGGAACCATCGGCTACCACACCGCCCGCTACCTCGAGCAGATCGGCTACTCACCGACCGTCATCGAATCTGATCCGGAGCGGGCCCAGTGGGCGGCCTCACGTTTCAAGCGTGCCAATGTCATGCAGTACGATGCCACCGAGATCGACATCATCAGGGAGCAGGTGGAGCAGGAGGGAAAAGATGCCGTAGCCGTCCTGCTCAAGCAGGAAGAGACCGCCCTCCTGATCAGCATGTATGCCAAGCATCTCAAGGCCAGCCAGGTGATCTGCCGGGTCGATGACTTCAAGTTCGCCCCGATCGCCTACCAGGCCGGG
>CBFHWB010000232.1:0-5014 GCA_965659285.1 Planctomycetota bacterium
TTCACTCAGGGAATCCGACCGTGTAGCGCGCCAGCTCGAACTCCGGGTCGAAGCTGTCGCGGGCGTAGCGGCCGTCACCCGGCGAACCGGCCGGGCGGAACAGGACGAGCACGCCGAGCCGGTGAGCGCGAGCGAGATCGATATCCGTCTTGAACCGGACGCCGACCCCACCACTGTCCGCCAGGCCCTCGAAGACCTCCTGGCCGCCTCGCCGGGAGTCACGAAACAACTCGGAGGCCCCATCGACCACCGCCTCTCCCACATCCTTTCAGGCACCCCCGCAGCCATCGCCATCAAGATATTTGGCGATGACCTCGAAGAACTGAGGGCTATCGCGGCAGAGGTTGAACGCAAACTGCTCCCCCTGCCCGGCGTCAGCGATCTGGTGGCAAACCGCGAGGCCATGACTGACACCGTCCCAGTCCGTTTCGACAAGGCCAGGCTCGCCCACTACGGACTGACCCCGGCCGATGCCGCCGGACAGTTGCAGACCGCATTTCTCGGACAGACAGTCGGTGTCGTCAATCAAGGAGCTTCGAGGATGGACATTGTCCTGCGCCTCGAGGGCGCCTCCCGCAGGAATCTCGATGATGTCCGTACCTTCACGCTGCAGGCTCCCTCCGGGGCCATCGTCCGGGTCAGGGATGTGGCCGAGGTCATCGAAGAACGAGCCTCCAGCCTCATCACCCGGGAAAACGTCAAGAGAAAGGCCGTGATCTCCTGCAATATCGCCGTAGGACACAATCTCGGAGATCTCATTGAGGAGATCAGATCCCAGGTCGACCCGGTGGTCAGGAATTTCCCCGGCACCTATGTCGAATACGGAGGACAGTTCGAGGCGCAGAAAGAAGCCAGTGGCCGAATCCTCCTGGCTTCACTGGCCGTCCTCGGTGTGATTGTCATCATACTTTATTCCACCTTCCGCTCAGCGCGACCTGTCCTGCTGATCCTCCTCAACCTGCCACTGGCGCTGGTGGGCGGTGTAGCGGCGCTATTCATCGCTGAATCACCAGATCTGCTTCGCAACATCGGAGCTCTTTTCGGACATGGAACCTACGTGGCACCGGTAGTCTCCATCTCGTCCCTCGTAGGCTTCATCGGATTAGGCGGAATTGCCTGCCGCAACGGACTGCTCCTGATCTCGCACTATTACCATCTCATGGAAGAAGAAGGAGTGGCAAAGAAAGACGCTGTCGTACAGGGCGCCCGCGAACGCCTTGTGCCAATTCTGATGACCGCCATGAGCTCCGCCCTGGCTCTCGTCCCACTGGTGCTGGCAAAAGGAGAGATCGGCAGTGAGTTGCAACACCCGATTGCTGTGGTTATCCTCGGAGGACTTGTCAGCAGCACTTTTTTGAATCTATTCGTCGTCCCCATCGGGTTCGACCTCTTCGGCGGAGGTCCGCGAAAGAGCCGGGGTGACAGCATCAGCCACCTGGAATCCACGCAGGCCCAGCCATGAGAGCACTCCACCCTGTCGTCCTTTTCGCAACCCTGGCGCTTACCGCCTGCGGTGATCCGATTCGCCCCCTTCCGCCGCAGGGCGAAAGCAAACAGACACCCGAAAAAGGACCGGTGTCAACGAAGTCCACTCTCCCTGAAAAGCCCGGCTCCGACCATGGGGACAAGACCGATCTCGGCACCCTTGCCATCACCGGCAACAAGTTCCGCATCGTCCGCCTCGGCAAGCTCGAACCGGGAAAGGAAGGCGCCTTCGAGGTCCATCCCCAGGGAGCGTCTCCCGATGACCTCGCCAAATGGAATCTCTACCTCTGGGTCGAAGACAAGGCGGGCACCCAGCTGAGCGCCCCGGCCAAAGGAAGTGTTGAAGATTCCGCTCTTCACTTCCACGTCACCCCCCGCAAATCGGAAACAACTCCGGCGCGGGTCGTCCTTCGACTTCGCTCCGAGGGAACTGACGAGCGCGCAGGGCTGCCTCTTGACGGTCATGGGCATGAACACATAGAGGGGCCTCACTCTGGAGTCCCGGCCAGATTTACCACAGGGGGAGGCACCGGCCAGCTCGAGCTCAAACTCCACGACGACAAGGGCGACCTCGAGCTCTGGCTCTACCAGGATGCCGCGTTCTCTAAACCCTTTGACCTTCCTGTCAGCGCAACGATAGAGATCGAGTTCATCGACGTCGATGACAGAAAAATCACCCTGCGTCCGCGCAACACCGAAAAAAATGAAGACGAGGATGGGAACCCCAATATCCGCGACGCCGGGACGAACTACTTCATCTACCCTTCCCAGGAGGGTGAGGACGCCTCATGGCTCAAGGGCAAAACCTTTCAGTCCATCGTGATCGTGCGTTTCACCAACGATGGGAAAAAGTCCTCCTCCGAAGAGTTTGTCCTCAAGCCCCACGTTCACTGAGCACCGCGGGAATGCCGTGCTCCCGGCGCCGTCTCAGGGATGCCGGGCCTTGAACTCCGGAAAAGGTCCTTCGGCATCCTGGGGAAACCTGTCGAGAATCATCTGAAGACGCTGGCGGCGCCCCGGAGCGATCTTGTCGAGCGGGTTCACCTTGCGCTCCTGGCGTGGGTCCTTCAGCAGGTTGTGGAAGGCCCCCTTACTGTCGACGATGTGGGTCCAGTCGCGAATCATGCGGAACTTGCCGATCTGGGAATAGACCCAGCTGCGTTTTTTATAGGGGTCCTCACTTCCCCGCAGGCTGGGGACGAAGGATTTACCGTCGAGTTTCAGCTTCGCCGGTGGTTTCGCACCGGCCAGGCCGAGGAAGGTCGGGTACAGGTCGGTAAAATCGACCAGGTCGCGCGAAACGATGCCGCCCTTGTTGAGAAAGGGCGCCCGGACAACGAAGGGCACGTGCACCCCCCAGTCGGCCTCGCGTCCCTTGCCCTTGGGGTAAGGCTCGCCCTGCAGCGATCCCGGTGAGGCGGAGCCATTGTCGCCGGTGAACACGATCAAGGTCCTCTCCTTCAAACCCAGCTCGTCCACAGCGGAGACGAGCTTACCCACCAGGTGGTCCATGTAGGTTACGTTGCCGGCGTAGAGCGCGGGCTTCCCCACGGGAGCTTTTTCCCGGTTCAATGGAGTGGTGGTATGAGGCCCATGGGTGAGCAGCATCGGGTAGTAAACCAGGAAGGGTTTGTCCTTGTGCCGCTTGATGAAATCGACGAGGAAACGGTTGATCGCATCCGGACCGTAAGGGACCTTGCCACGCTTGCCATTAGTCACCAGGAAACCATCCCAGAAGCGCTCGATGGTCTCAGGTCGCCCCGCCTCGACTCCAGGCCATACGCAGTGCTCATCGAAGCCGTGCCGCTTGAGAATATCCGGTTGCTTGCCAAGATGGTTGATCTGCCATTTCCCGCCGATGGCCGTGGCGTAACCAGCGTCTCTCAACACCCGGGCGAAGGTCGTGAAACGATCAGGTCGCAGCCCGGCACCACCCCAGCGCGGAACGTCGTAGTGCTGCACCCAGCCATGACGAAAGGGGTACTGGCCGGTGAGCAGGGTCACGCGAGTCGGAGTGCAGATCGGCATGCACCAGGCTGTCTCATAGCGTACCCCCTGCCCGGCCAGACGGTCTATGTTCGGGGTCTGGTGGGCGGCCCCGTAGCAGCTGACCCAGTCCCGTCCCATATCATCGACCATGATGAAGATAATGTTGGGCTTCTGCGCCGCTTCCGCGGAACTGGCGATGAGCAGTAAGAGGATCAGTTTTTTCATTTTGTGTGAAAGGCTTCGCTGGCAACGATCTGCTGGATCAGCTCACGCAGACCATAGTTGTGCTTTGGCATACTGGCTACGATTCGGTCGATATCATCACGATCGGTAAAGCTGATCCTTCTGCCGAGGGCGTAGATGAAGAGCTTCTCAGCCAGGCACCGGGTGAACTGCGCGGGACGGGCGGCGAGATATCGCTTGATCCCCGCGGGCCCCTTGATCGCCGTACCATCCGGCATCTCCCCCGAACCATCAATGGCCAGCCGCTTCGTATAACGCTCACGCCAGGCGCCCACGTAGTCGTAATGCTCCATCGACAAGCCAAGCGGGTCGATCTTGCGGTGGCATTCATGACAGGTGGGGTTGTTCCGGTGTTTTTCCATCTGGGCGCGAATGGTGGTCACGCCCCGGGTGTCCGGCTCAATGGGATCCACATCCGGTGGCGGCGGGCTTGGAGGCGTGCCCAGCAGGTTCTCGAGGATCCACACCCCACGCACGACCGGCTGGGTCTCCACGCCGTTGGAGGTCGCGGTGAGAATGCTTCCATGGCCGAGCAACCCGCCACGGTGATGCCCCGGCTTGAGACTGACCTTCCTGAAGCCCTCGTGCTCAACACCGGGGATCCCGTAATGGCGAGCGAGAGCCGCGTTGAGAAAGGTATAGTCTGAATCGACAAAGTCGAGAATGCTCCGGTTCCCAGACAACACGTGCTGGAAGAACCGGCTGGTCTCCTCGCGCATCGCCTCCTCCAGGTTGTCGGTGTAATACGCCCGGCTCTTCTCGGGATCGGGCGGCATCTCCCCCAGCTTCCGCAGGTGCAGCCACTGCCCGACAAAGTTGTCATTCAGGGCCTTCGCCCTGGGATCCTTGAGCATTCGCTCCACCTGCGAACGCAATTCAGCGGGCGTCCTGAGCTTCCCCGAAGCGGCGGCGGCGCGAAGATTCGCATCCGGCATCGAGCTCCAGAGAAAATACGACAACCTGGTCGCCAGCTCATAGCTGTCGAGCTTCCCGGCGCCTCCCCGAGGAGCGGCCTCAGCCAGGTAGAGAAAACGCGGAGAGGTCAGGATCGCTCTCACCCCGTAGCGGGCGGCGGCCCAGAAGTCCTTCTTGTCGCGGAAATACCCTTCGGCGAGGGAGAGGTAGGGCTCGAGCTCCTGCGCGCCTACGGGGCGGCGAAAGGCCTCAGCAGCGAGGCGAGCCAGGCTGGCTCGCAGGTATTCGGGCCCGGGCCTCTTCGGAGGGTCGGGGAAGTACCTGGCAAAACCGGGCAGGGGCCACTCGTCGTAGAACGGCCCCTCGATCTCCAGGCTGTAAA
>CBFHWB010000233.1:0-4996 GCA_965659285.1 Planctomycetota bacterium
CATCACGACGATGACCTCCGGGCAGAAGACCCTGCCGGTCCTGCCCTCCCAATACCCTTTCCGGCCTCATGGCGAGAGCGGCCTGTCTCTCAGCGACCAGCTGCCGCGCCTCGCCGGGGTGGCCGATGAGCTCTGCCTCGTTCGTTCCATGCACACCGAGGCGATCAACCACGACCCGGCCATCACCTTTTTCCAGACAGGTTCGCAGCTCGCCGGGCGGCCGAGTATCGGCTCCTGGCTGGCCTACGGTCTTGGCGCTCTCAACAGGGATCTGCCCGCCTACGTGGTGATGACCTCCCGGGGAGGCGCGAGCGATGCCCAGCCGCTCTACAGCCGGCTCTGGGACTCAGGTTTTCTATCGAGTGAGCACTCGGGGGTGAAATTTCGCAATACAGGCGACCCGGTCTATTACCTGTCCAACCCACCCGGAATAGACGGACCACTGCGGCGGGACATGCTCGATGACATCGTCGGGCTGAACAGGAGGCGCCAGGGAGTGGTAGGGGACCCGGAGATCGAGGCCAGGATCGCTCAATACGAGCTGGCCTTCAGGATGCAGTCGAGCGTTCCAGAGCTGGCGGATATCTCGGGCGAGCCGGAGAAGATTCTCGATCTCTATGGGCCCAATGTTCGCAAGCCGGGCTCCTTCGCCAGGAATTGCCTGCTGGCACGGAGGCTGGCCGAGCGCGACGTCCGCTTTATCCAGCTCTTTCACATGGGCTGGGATCACCACTTCAAGCTCGAGCAGGACCTGCCGCGCCAGTGTTCCGACACCGACCAGGCCACCGCCGGGCTGATCACGGACCTCAAGCAGCGCGGCCTGCTCGAAGACACGCTCATCGTCTGGGGAGGAGAGTTCGGGAGGACGGTCTACGCCCAGGCTCCCGAAAAGCAGCGTGGCCGTGACCACCATCCGCGCTGCTTCACGACGATGCTCGCCGGGGCCGGGGTCAAAAAGGGCCATGTCCATGGAAGCACTGACGATTTCTCCTACAACGTCGCCGAGGATCCGGTCCACGTTCACGATCTCAACGCGACGATTCTGCACCTGCTGGGGATCGATCATGAAAGGCTCCTGTTCAAGTACCAGGGGCGGCAGTATCGGCTGACCGATGTCCACGGCGAGGTGGTTCGCGGCATCCTCTCCTGATGGTTTCCGCCCGGGAGTGAAATGAGATGATTTTCCCGAAAGGGCGATGATCGAAAATCGGGAAGTGGATAGAATCATACGCTCTGGATGAACAACCGACACCGCGCCATGGAAAGCCCGATGAAAAGAACCGGAAGAAATGCCGTTGGCTATCTGCTCTTTGCCGCTGTGATCCTGTGCGCCACGGGTTCCGCCCGGGCGAAGGTGCCCTTCAAGCTCTCAGGAGATGACGTGGTCGTTTTCGCGGGAGGAGCCAACATGCTCTACCTGCAGCAGGCCGGACACCTCGAGGCGATCCTCACGAAGGCCGCCGCGCCGGCGAAGGCCAGGTTTCGCGACCTGTCCTGGGAAGCCGATACGGTCTTCCGCCTCGGCAGTGACATCGAGCGCTGGCGCAAGGACGGCTTCGGCCGCCGCGATGAGCAGTTCAAGCGCGTTGGCGCGACGGTTTTCATCGCGCAGTTCGGGCAGCTCGAGTCCCTCGAAGGCTCCGGAGGTGTCGCTCGCTTCCGGGAGGCCTACGGCAAGCTTCTCGATGCCTTCAGCAGGCAGGCGCGCCTGGTCGTCCTGGTTACGCCGCCTCCTTTTGAGAAACCTCCCAGCGAGCTCATTCCTGACCTGAGCCTTCGAAACGCCGACCTGGCCCTCTACGTGAAGGCCACCAGGGAGCTTGCCGAAGAACGGAAGCTGCTCTTTGTCGACCTCTTCACCGGCGCGAAGGGCGGCCTGATGGACAACGGGATGCACGTCACTCCCGAGTCCCAGGTGAAGGTGGCCCATGCCATTGCCGGAGAGCTCGGGGTGAAGATCCCGGCGGCCGCCGCGCTCGAGCCACTGCGCCAGGCCGTTATCGAGAAACATCGGCTCTGGTATGACTACTGGCGCCCGGCGAACTGGAAGCTCCTCTACGGAGATGACTCCCGCCGCGTCTTTACCCGCGGCGGCACGGACTACATTCCCTTCCGGGAGGAGTGGCAGAGGTTGCTGCCGCTGATCGACAAGGCCGATGAGCGGGTCTGGACGGTCGCCTCAGGCGGCAAAGACCCCGGGCCGAATCGTCCTGAGCCGGAAAAGCTCCACGGCGATCCCGGGGCCGACATCGAGAAGGAACTCGAGGCCTTTACCGTCCTCGACGGTTTCGAGGTCAACCTCTTCGCCTCTGAGAAGGAAGGCCTGACCTCGCCGTTGGCGGTACGCTGGGATCCCTCCGGACGCATGTACGTGACGGTCACCACGGTCTACCCGCATGTCTGGCCCGGCGATGTTCCCAACGACAAGATCATCACGATCGAAGATACCGACAACGATGGCAAGGCGGACAGGTCCATGGTCTTCGCTGAGGGCTTGAACATCCCCACGGGCATCGAGTGGGGAGATGGAGGAATCTACGTGGGCCAGAACACCGAGCTTCTTTTCCTGAAGGACACCGACGGTGACGGTAAGGCCGACACCCGGCGCGTGGTGCTTGGAGGTTTCGGTAACGGCGACTCCCACCAGACGATCAACTCCTTTGTCTGGAGCCCCGGCGGCGAGCTTTACTTCGGCCAGGGCGACGGTTGCGAGTCCCGGGTCGAGACGCCCTGGGGTTCGAGCGACCTCTTCCAGGCCGGCTTCTATCGTTTTCGCCCGAAGCGGCTGCAGCTTCACCCTCTCCTCGATGACTTCATGGGCCCGGGGAATCCCTGGGGAGTCGCCTTCGACAGGTGGGGGCAGATCTTCAGCATCGACGGCGCCGGGGGGGTGACCTACCTCTCGCCGGGCCAGATCCCCAGCAACCATCGCCACCGGATTCCGACCATCGGCAGCCCCGGCGGCTATTGCGGTATCGGCTTCCTCGACAGCAGTGTTCTGCCGAAGTCGATCCGTACCGACTTCGCTATCGGCGACTACAAGGCCAATAGGGTCAAGCGATTCGGCGTTCGCCCCAGCGGCTCGGGCTATTCTCTGAAGTGGAAGCCCCATATTCTCCAGTCAAAGCACCGGAACTTCCGGCCGATCGACGTGAAGCAGGGGCCCGACGGAGCCATCTACGTCGTCGACTGGTACAACCCCATCACCTGCCACCAGGATGATGCCTACCGGGACCCGAGACGCGACAAGGCCCACGGCCGGATCTGGCGCGTGGCGGCGAAGGCGCCAGCCGTCAAACCAGTTGATCTCCTGAAAGCTCCACTCGAGACGGTGGTCGGAAACCTTGGATCGACGGAATACTGGTCTCGCTACCAGGCCAAGCGCGTTCTCTCAGTTCATCCGAGGGCAAAGGCCGCCGCGGAACTGGCCCGCTGGGTGAAGGGGCTCGACAAGACGCAGCCTCGATACGAGCTGCGCCTCTACGAGGCGCTGACCGCCTACGCCACCATCGAGGCGGTGGAGCCGGGCCTGCTTGGCAGGGTGCTTCGCTCCCAGGATCACCGTGGACGCGCCTATGCCGCCCGCCTGGTGGGACGCTGGCATGACCGCCTCGATGATCCCCTCGGGCTCCTGGCCGAACGGGTCCTCGATGAGCATCCGCTGGTCAGGATGGAGGCAACGCTCGCCTGCGCCGCTATTCCTGACGAGAAATCGATAACGGTCGCCTCGCAGGTGGTGGACCGCGGGGTGGATCGCTGGATCGACTACGCCTTCACCCAGGCGGCCCATCAGCTTCGACCGCATTGGTCGCCGGCCTTCCAGAAGGGTCGGATGTCCTTTAATCGCCCGAAGCACCTGGCCGCCACCCTGAACAAGACCGGTGGTCGCAACGTGTTGAACAGCCTCAAACAGATCGCCGGAAACAACGACCTCGGGGTGAAGGCCCGGGTGTCGGCCTCCGCCGCGATCTTCTCGGTCGGCAAGGCAGGCGAGCTGCGGGAATACGGCCTCAACAGGGAGCGTTTCGAGCGCGAGGGGAAATACGACGCGGACTTCCACGCGCAGGTTCTCGGGCAGCTGGCTCATGTCGCCCGCTACCGGGATGTGAGACCCGGCGATGGCCTGGGCGAGTTGCTCAATGACCTGATCGACCGTTCCGAGGTCGGGGTGAAGAACGCCGCCTTGTCGCTGGCTGGAATCTGGAAGGTGGAGGGCACCGAGGACAAGGTCCTCGAGGCGGCCGCGGACAAGTCGCTGCCGGTGTCGGTGCGCTCTACTGCTTTTGAAACACTTGCCTCCATGGGCTCCGGCTCCGCGAAGAAGCTTCTCAGCGGCTACGGCGGAGCTTCCCAGGCTCCCGAATTACGGGCGGCGGCGATTCGCTCCCTGGCCGGGCTTGATGGAGAGGATGCCGCCCGCCAGGCGGCGGTGCTCTTTGCTGAGGCTGACTTCGGGAAGCTGGATGCCGCGGCGGTGCTGGCCGCGTTTCTCGAACGAAAAGATGGAACAGAGGTTCTCGCCGAGGCTCTCGAAGATGCGAAGCTGAAATCGGCGGTTGCCGAAAATCTCCTGCGGGCGCTCTATTCAACCGGCCGGCTGGACAAGGCCATCGTCAAGGTGCTCAACGAGACGATCGGCGTCACCGGCCAGGTGCCGGACTACAACGAGACCTATGTCAACACGCTTGTTGGCGAGGCGCTGAAGAAGGGCGACAGCAAGCGTGGCGCGCTGCTCTTTAAATCGAGCGCCTGCGTGACCTGCCACAAGGTCGATGAGGAGGGCGGGGTGATCGGCCCTGACCTCGCGGCGATCGGCTCCACACTCTCTCCGCAGAGAATCGTCGAGGAACTCCTCTGGCCGCGCCGCCAGGTGAAGGAGGGCTATACCGTGGTGCAGGTGGTGACCAGCAAGGGCGCCGTCCACCAGGGCTACGAACGCCGTACCCGTGACAGCCAGGCATCCGGAGACCTGGTGATGCGCGAGCTCGCCACCGAG
>CBFHWB010000234.1:0-4987 GCA_965659285.1 Planctomycetota bacterium
TGCCGAGACCGTCTCCAAGATGACCGGTATTCCCCTGACCCAGCTGGATGATGATGACAAGAAGCGTCTGCTGGCCATGGAAGAAGAGCTTCACAAGACAGTTATTTCACAGGACGGCGCCATCAGATCCATCTCCAAGGCGGTTCGACGGTCGAGGTCCGGCCTCAAAGATCCGCTGCGTCCGATGGGATCCTTTATTTTCCTGGGTCCGACGGGGGTTGGTAAGACACTCCTGGCCAAGGCTCTCGCCAAATTCATTTTTGGCGAGGAAGATGCGCTTATCCAGATCGACATGTCGGAGTACATGGAGAAGCACAACGTGTCGAGGCTGGTTGGAGCCCCTCCGGGTTACGTTGGGTTCGAGGAAGGCGGCCAGTTGACGGAAAAGATTCGCCGGCGCCCCTATTCTGTCGTGCTCTTCGACGAGATCGAGAAGGCCCATCATGATGTCTTCAATATGCTTCTGCAGATCATGGAGGAGGGCAAGCTGACCGACAGCTTTGGCCGTAATATTGATTTCCGCAATTGCATCCTGATCATGACTTCCAATATCGGCGCGGACATTATTACCCACAAGGCTGGTATGGGATTCGGGGCGAATGACGAAAAACGCTCCTATGAGAACATGAAGAAAGAGCTGTTGATCGAGGTTGAAAAGCATTTCCGACCGGAGTTCCTCAACCGCCTCGACGAGATTATCGTTTTCGAGAGCCTGAAGCGCGAGGATCTGAAGGAGATCATCGACATCGAGTTGCGAAATGTTCAGGATCGGCTTCTTGAGCAGGGCTTCGAGATCAGCCTGGATGAAGAGGTCCGGGAGTACCTGATTGACCAGGGCTACAATCCCGAATTTGGTGCCCGTCCTCTTCGTCGCGCGGTCGAGCAGAAGATCGAGGATGCCCTTGCCGAAGAGCTTCTCAGGGGAGCCTTCAAGGACGGCAACCTGATCAAGCTGAGGATAGAGGAATCGCGTCAGAAAACTCCCGAAGGTGAGACCAAGACAGTCAAGGAGATCGTTTTCGATTCAAGCTCCGTGCCGGTGAAATCTTCGGAAGACGGCAAGGAGGAAGTCGAGGAGCCGGAGGAAGGCGAGGCGGCTGACGATGAGAAGCCGGAAAATCCTCCCGAGCCGGTAAGCGCAGCCAGCGAGGATGACGACGGCTCCTGAGCCCGGTCTTCTTGCGAGTCTATTCGGATTCATTCCGCATGCAGGGACGCAGGGCTCCCGCGAGATAAAATGATCCGGTGATGACAGGATTCCAGCCCTTTTGCCGGCTGAACTCGAGCGCTTCGCGTGGATCTTCGATGACCCGTCCACTTCCCAATGTGTCGCGCAATTCTTGCGGGTCGACGGAGCGGGTCTCGTCGGCCCGTGTGAATATGATTTCATCAGCGATCCCGCCGGCCTCGGCGAGGATTTCTTCACGGCGTTTGTCGGTGGAGAGTGAGAGGATCAGCGCCCGGGGCTGGGGGAAGTCAATTTCTTCGAGGGTCTGCCGCAGGGATTTGATCGATTCCGGGGTGTGTGCGGTGTCCAGGCAGCAGGTCGGCGGCCCTGGAAAGACCTCGATTCTCGCCGGCAGGCGAAGACTCTCGAGCGCGGCCTGCAACTGGATGGTGTCGAGCTGTTTGTCGAGGTTTTTCAGCACCGTCCGGTACAGGGCTATGGAAATAGCGAGGTCTGCCCGGATGCCCGGTCCTCGGATGGCTGGCGCCTGGAAGGCTCCCTGGATGCCATCCATTTCGAGAAGGCCATCGCAGTTAAGTTTGACCGACCCGGGATCTGCCACTGTCCACGGGGTTCCTTTCTCGGTTACGATTCGCTCGATCTCCTTGTGGGCCTCTTCAGGCAGTTCGCCGGTGATCAACGGGGTTTGCGGCCTCACGATGCCGGCCTTTTCTCTCGCGATAGCCGTGAGCGTATTACCAAGCAATTGCGTGTGTTCGAGGCCGAGGCTGGTGATGACGCTCCAGCGGGCTGATAGAATATTGGTCGCATCGAGGCGCCCTCCAAGGCCAACTTCGAAAATAGCGATATCAACACTGGAACGAGCGAAACAGAGCATGGCCATCGCCGTCAGTAATTCGAAGAAGGTTGGGCTGCCGCTTTCTCCATCCGCCGGTTCTATCAATGGCAGGATGGAGTTCACGGTCCGCATGAAGGATTCCTCACTGATCGATTTCCCATCAACTCGGATTCTCTCGCGCAGGTGTTCGATATGAGGCGAGGTGTAGGTGCCGACCTTGAGCCCCTCTGCTTTCAGCAGGGCTTCCAGTATCAGGCAGGTACACCCTTTTCCCTTGGTGCCGGCGATGTGGACGGCGGGGTAGCGGTCGTGAGGATTGCCGAGGGAGGCTGCCAGGGCCTCCATTCTGCGGAGATCGAAACTGTCCGTGTCGTAGCGGAAGGTGGGCAATCTTTCGTAGTTGGTGAAAGATGCAAGGACCTGGCTGAATTCTCTGGGGCTATTGGGTACTTTCATACGGACCGTTTTATAGTGTAAGAGGGCGATTTTTGTCTACCGAGAAGGCTGAAACTACGACCAGGCTGCTGGTCTCCGCTGTTGAGCCATCCGCCGATCTGCATCTCGCTCATCTGCTTGAAGAGCTGAGCGGATTGCGGCCCGGCATCGAGTGCAGGGGCTTTGGAGGTGAGCGCGTGCGGGCGGCCGGGTGTACTGTCGATGCCGATCCCACGTCGTATTCGAGTGTCGGTTTCGGCTTTCTCAAGAGCATCGGCCGGTACTTCAACCTGCTCAAACAGTTTGATCGCCTGTTGCGTGAATTCGAACCCGCCGCGGTGTTGCTCGTAGATGCGCCGGCCTTCAACTTCCTGCTGGCTCGCCTGGCGCGCTGGAGGGGAGTGCCGGTGGTCTACTACATCTGTCCTCAGATCTGGGCCTGGGCGCCCTGGAGACGCCGCAAGGTTCTTCGCTATACAGACCTGCTGCTCTCGATCATTCCTTTCGAGAAGGAGCTCTACAGTAACGACAGGGTTCCTGTTCACTATGTCGGCCACCCGATCGCAGATGAACTGTCCGCGCTTGCGCCAGATCTTGGTGAAGAGTTCCGAAGCTCACTCGGTATTTCACAACAGGAGAAATTGATTGGGATCTTCCCCGGCAGCCGCAGGGCGGAGGTGGAGGGACTCTCCATATCTTTTTTCAACCTGCTTGCTCAGATGAAACTGGATCCGGATCGTCATCGCATCGTCGTCTCCGCCCTGCGGGAAGATTTCAGGGAGTTGATCGAAGATGCTGCGGCCAGCCATGGGCTGAAGATCGAGCTCATCGGCGGCGATTGCAGGCCCCTGATGAAGGCCTGTGACCTGGCCCTGGTCGCCTCCGGCACAGCCTCGCTTGAACTGGCCTGGTTTGAAAAGCCCATGCTCGTTTTTTACAAGGTGAGCGGTCTTGGATACTGGCTGTTTAAGAATTTCTTCAGTGTCACACCCTGGTTTACCCTGCCCAATATTCTCGGCAGCGCTGCGAATGAGGGTGAGGTCACAGTTTTTGAAAAGCTGTTGCGCAGAGATGAAGAGCTGGAGGAGATCGCTCCTGTGGCGATCGGGCTTCTGGAAGATGAACTGAAACGGGGAGAGGTTATCGACAGGCTGCAAAAATTGAAGGCCGCCTGCATGATGCCCGGAGCAAATGCGAAGGCGGCGGCTGTGCTCAATGACTTCCTATCGTCGCTTTAAGGCTTCCAGACGGTCTCCAGCCGATTTTTAGGCGCGGATAAAGTACATTACCGGCTTGAATAACACCCACCCCGGTTGAATAGAGGCTTTTGCTTTCACCGGTTCTTACGCCAGAATAATAGACCTTCGATGAATAGAGCGCTGTAGTAATGAACTTATTCCCCAACAACGCCGGCCAGGATGGCAAAGGCTATAATAAGCCGAGCAGCTTCGGGCCAAAGTTTCTGATGATGGTTGTTTTCACCATCGTCATTGGCGGGATGATGCTGAATTTTTTCCAGCAGGGGCAGCAGAGGCCCATTAAAGATGGCCAGGTGGAAGACGAGAGCTTCCTCGATGGAACTCCCTTCGATGTAAGGAATCCTTTCGGGGAGGAATTCGCCGAGGCCGAAGATCCTGACGACCCGCTGACCGCCGGGCAGGAAGAGGTCAAGGCCAGGACGCTCGAGCCTTTCGTTGAGAAGCCGGAGATGCTTGCCGGCGCAGCCGGTCGCGATCGAACGGGCAATGTTGAGAAATTCGGACGTATCCAGGAAGAGGGAGTGGTCTACCTTGCGCATCAACTTCGCTCGGGTCATGCCGCCGGGAAGATTTCTGAAGAACCTGTGTTGAACACTGCGAAGGGCGATAAGGTCTTCAGCGAACTCATCAAAAATCCGGATCTCTATCGCGGCAAGCCTGTCGAACTGCGGGCTAATATCGTCAGGGCCGAAAAGGGCAGGAGCCCCCTGCAGGTGGCCGCGCTCCCAAGCGGGGCGAACCCCCTGGATGTCAACCGCCTCTACCGCTCCTACGTCTACGACCAGAACCAGAAGTTTCACCTCGTCTATACCCTCGAGGATCAGTCCGAGGAGCTCGGACACATGGCAGACGTTGTTCTGCGGGGATATTTCTGCCGGCTCTACACCGGCGAGGTCGACCTGCGCAGGAACAGCGGCGAGCTTGATAAAGGAACGATCCCGCTGCTGGTGGCTTCGAGCTATAAGAAGATGGTTTCAGCATCGCCGAGCGCCTCGGAAAAAATGACAATCCTGAATATCGCGATCGCGTTGGTTCTGAGTATCGGCTGTATTGTCGGGATTGTCATTTTAGTCGTCAATCGAAGGTCAGATTTGACCTACGAGGTTCGCCGCCGGGCCAGCCGGGAGAAGGGTGCGCTCGCGAGGGGAGGCGGGGCCGCAGTCGAAGAGGCTGACGACGCCGAGACCGAGGACGATGCTCCGGCCGAAGAGGCTGACGATGCCGAGGCTTCCCTCGGAGACAAAGTCGCCGGTGACAAAGACGATT
>CBFHWB010000235.1:0-4908 GCA_965659285.1 Planctomycetota bacterium
TCGCTCCCCTTTCACGAATGGAGGTCAGCAAAGAAGAGCGCGCCTTCCTGGATGCCTTGCGTGAGAGCCCGGGGATGGTTCGCGAACTGGCCCACTCCCTGCCGGAGGCCAGGCCGGAGGTCATCCGCCTGCTCCACTTCCTCCTTTATCATTTCGAAGTTGAGAACCCCGGTCCCGATTTCCTCTCTCGATTTGAGGGCATCATCTCCCCCGCCCCGGATGATGAGGACAAAGCCGGCGCTGCTCCTCAAAAATCAGCGAAACGGAAAAAACCCTCCTCCAGGGCAGGCAAGAAGAGCGCCGCGAAAACGCGGAAAAAGACCCGGAGCAAGACGCGTTAAGACACTCGCTCAAGACTGCCGGGACGGCGAACTCAGGTAAGCATCCCTGCCATGGTCTCACCAAGGCGGTCCGGGGTAAGGGCTACCTGTACCCCCGCGGCCTCGAGGGCCGCTACCTTCTCGGGAGCTGTCCCCTTGCCGCCTGAGATGATGGCTCCGGCGTGCCCCATCCTCTTCCCCGGAGGCGCGCCTCTGCCGGCAATGAAGGAAGCCACGGGCTTTGACATATTAGCCGAGATGAACTCGGCCGCCTCTTCTTCAGCTGTTCCGCCGATCTCCCCAATCATGAGAACACCCCTGGTTGCGTCATCCCCCTCAAAAAGCTTCAGGGCATCGACGAAGGTTGTACCGATGATCGGGTCTCCTCCAATCCCCAGGCAAGTCGTCTGCCCGAGCCCCGCCTCGCTCAACTGGTGAACAGCCTCGTAGGTGAGAGTACCGCTGCGCGACACGACACCGATGGTGCCGGGAGAATGTATGTATCCAGGCATGATGCCGATCTTGCACTCGCCGGGCGTAATGACCCCGGGACAGTTCGGCCCGACCAGGCGAGTCCCCGGATAGTCGCTCTTGAGAGTCTTCATCACCCGGGCCATATCCAGGACGGGGATCCCCTCTGTGATGCAGATCACGAGCTCCAATCCCGCCTCCGCCGCCTCGAGCACCGCGTCCGCGGCAAAGGCTGGCGGGACATAGACCACAGATACGTTCGCCGATGTTGCGGCAACCGCCTCAGCTACCTTATCAAAAACGGGACTGCCCTCTACAGCCTCCCCCCCCCGACCCGGAGTGACCCCGGCAACGACAGTCGTTCCATATTCGACGGCCTGGATCGTATGAAAGGTTCCAGTTCGACCGGTTATGCCCTGGACCAGGAGACGCGTGTTCTTATCGACAAGGATGCTCAACTGCCAGTTCCTCCCTTTGCCTGTGCAACGACTGACTCGACAGCCTCCGGGAGGCCCGGCGCAGAGATGAGATCCAGCCCTGAGCCCGCCAGGAGTTCCCGGCCTCTCTCGACATTGGTTCCCTCCAGCCGAACGACCACTGGAACCCTCAACTCGATGGTCTGGGCGGCCTCGATGATGCCCTCCGCGATGACATCACACTTCATGATTCCGCCAAAAATATTGACCAGGATGGCCTTCACGTCGGAATCCTCCAGGATGATCTTGAAGGCCTCCGTCACCTTCTCCGTCGTGGCGCCTCCTCCTACATCGAGGAAATTGGCGGCCTCTCCGCCAAAGTGCTTGATGATATCAAGCGTCGCCATCGCCAGACCCGCCCCGTTCACCATGCACCCGATCTCACCATCGAGCTTGATATAGCTCAGGCCGAATTTCGCGGCACGGGTCTCGAGTGGATCCTCTTCCGCTGGATCCCGGTACTCAACGAGCTCCGGATGGCGAAAGAGGGCGTTGTCGTCGAAGGAGAACTTCGCATCGAGAGCCAGGAGAGAATCATCTGTAGTCCTGACCAGGGGATTGATCTCGGCGAGGCTGGCATCCGTATCAAGGAAGCAGCGCGCGAGCTTTTGCAGCAACCCGGCCATTTCCTCGACCAACCCGCCCTCGAGGCCCAGCCTGCCCGCGACCTCCCGGGCTTCATCCTCAGGCAGTCCATCTCCCGGATCAAAGCTGACCTTGAAAATTTTCTCGGGAGTGCTGGCGGCAACCTCCTCGATATCCATGCCGCCCTCGGCAGACACCATCAGCACCGGAAGCCCCAGCTGGCGATCGAGTACGATCCCGGCATAGAACTCGCTGGCGATATCGCAGGCCGCGGCGACCAGGATCTTCTTCACCTCCCGGCCTTCAGGGCCAGTCTGGGGTGTGACCAACTGCATGCCGAGAATGGCAGCGCTGTACTCCCTGACCTCTTCGAGGCTGGAGGCGAGCTTGACCCCTCCCCCCTTTCCTCTTCCCCCTGCGTGGATCTGCGCCTTCACCACCCACAGATTCCCGCCAAGAGCCTCCGCGGCAGCTACCGCCGCATCCACTGTGTCTACGGCCTCTCCGGGCGGCACGGGAACGCCAGCCGCCGCCAGTACTTCTTTCGCCTGGTATTCGTGAATCTTCAAGAGAGGGCTCGCTCTATACAAACGCTCCGGAGAGCGGACACAGATTTATATCGAAGCGTCGATTATAGAAACACTCCCCCCGAGGACAAGCTGAAAAGACTGTCCTCGAAGGCGTCCAGATTCCAGTACGCCTCAAAGCTCAGCCGCGCGAGGCTGTCGCTTGTTTTTTCTGGAGCCGCTTCCTGAGCCGCTCGTAGCCTCGGCGGCAGACCGGGTTGGTCCGGTCAAGGTCCTTGACGACCTTCAGGTACTCTTTCACAGCCAGGATCTCCTGCCCCATCGATTCATAGACGACTCCGAGCATTGCCCGCAGATCAGCCTCGAGAGCCTTCTTGTCCTTGAGCTCTGTGCTTGCGTTGAGAGTCTCCAGCCCCTGCCGAAGAGCGACCACAGCCTTCTTTGGATCCTCCTGCAGACGATAGACCCTGGCTTTCTTGATGGAGAGCCGAATCCCCTCCTTCTCGAGCTCTTCGCGAACCGCCAGGGCGTTCCGATTATGCGCCCGTCTCTCAAAAGGCAGGGTGCCCAGCTGGGGGATATCCACGGCGCTCATGACCTGGATGTTCCCCATCGACTCAACAATCTTCTTTTCAGCAAGTGAGTAGCCCTCGAGAGCCGATTGCATCTCCAGCTTCCTCTCAACCTTGGAGAGCTCGTTCCGTCCGGTCGCGACGGCCCAGTGGCTGTCAGCGATCCCGAGGACGGAAGCTATGCTGGAAGGATCAAGTCCGAAGCTGTTTTCATACTGGCGCAGGGCCTCTTTGTGCTTGCCCTGCAGGCGCAGGACATTGCCATATTCAAAATGTATCCAGTGAAGGTCCTGTCCGGCTGCATCAGGAAGCGCGCTGTCAACAAGCCCTCCCAGGATCTGCCCAGCCTCGGCAATCATCGCCGCCTTGCGCTCGGCAATCTTCTCGACCCGGGACAACTCGGAATAAAGCAGCGTCGCATAGCTGACATGGGCTTTTAGGAAGCTGGGATCTTTTCTGCGGGCTTCGCGAAGATAGGTTCCAGCTCGATCAAACCGTCCCGCCATCCAGAACTGGTGAGCCTTCAACCAGAACTCCCGGCTCTCCTTGCGAGCCTCGGTCTCAATGGCCCTGTTGTTGAGAACCAGGAGTGACCTGGCGCGGTACTGCTGGGTATTTTCCTCCCACCACTGCCGCCATTTATCGAGCGCCTTCGCCCTCGCCTCAGGGGTTCCTTCGGCCTTGAACCCGAAATTCTGCCTGGTAGAGTCCCTGAGCACCCCGGCCGCAAGCGCCCTGATCTTGAAATTACCCTCTCCTCCTACCTCGAGAGCCTCCAGGAGAGTTGGGACAGGAAAAAAGATCCTGTTTCTAACAAGAGCTACGGAGGAGACGAGCTTCAACTCGCGACTGGAGTCATTATAGATCTCCAGGAGAGCCTTGTTGCAATTCAGACGCCGTAGAATCTCGACCGAGAGGGCGCGCAGACGCACATCTTCCTGCTCGTTCGAGATGATGTACTTCGCCAGGGGCACAGACTCATCCGCGAATTTTGGATAGAGAACCTTGAGAAGCGACTCCCTGGTGTCGAGACCGCCATAGGTCAGTTCCTCGTAGATCTGAGGTTCCGACGCCTCCATGGAATCAGTCACGACTTTCTTGAGCTGATGGATGTGCAAAATCCTGGCGAACGAGCTCTTGATCTTTTTCTTCTCAGGCTCACCGGCATCTTTAAAGCTCTCAAGCGACCTCTGAACCTTGCCGAGAGCAAAAACTCCGCATTGAACAAGGAATTTCTCGGCCTGGGCGGAACGGTTCTCCTCACCACTGACGATAAGCCGAATCGCCTGGTCCATCTGCTGGGCCAGATCAACCGTATAATAGTCAGATGACGAGTTGAGCACCTGGTTTCGATAATGGATTCGGAGTACCTGGTCACGGCGATAGGTCGTCCTGGCCCCGTTTGCCAACTCGACACGAACCTCAACCCCGCTCTCCTTGAGAATCTTACAGGGCACCCTGTGCTCGTTGACCTTGAGAATCACCAGGTCGGTGTCGAGCTTCTGCTGCGACCTCCGTCCCTCGTAAAAAACAATCTTGTCGACCAGGGCTTTCGGAATTCTTTTTGCCGCGCCGCGATACTCGAGGGAAATCGTATTTCCACCCCGCTCAGCTACCTTACCGTGCTGAATCGATCCATCGGAAAGATGAACCTTGTCCAGGGTGGCAATCGAATTCCTGCCGGCCGGTGCCGTGTTTGTTTTTTTTTCGGTGGCCTGTTCTGCCGGAGGTTTGACAGGCTCATCCTGAGCCCAGGTCGGATTGTTGATCCCTAACCCCAGTACCAGCAGACAAATAGCGAACGAAAAACTGCCTTGTTGAACTGCCAAAGCTTCGTGCTCCATTTTCTTGCTTATCGCCTTGAAAAGGCTCTCCACTTCACTTCAATCCGATGATTCCACAGGCCGCCCGTCCCCCGGTTTGAGAACGCAGGAAAACGAACCTGCGGTAAACCAGG
>CBFHWB010000236.1:0-4849 GCA_965659285.1 Planctomycetota bacterium
CGCGGTCCATCACCCGAAATACGCCAAGATGATGAAGGCGAAGGCCGACAAGGTGCGGATCCGCTGTGTTCTGTATGGCACAGGCGAAAACGGAATTCCTTCTCATCCCAAGGGGAAGGATCCGGTAGAGTCCCAGTTCGAATTCTTCTGCAAGTACCTGAAGGTGAAGATCAAGTCCTGAGGATTCCGATTCACGGGTAGTGACAGGGGCGGGAGGTGGTGACCGCTGCCCATTTACTGGGCGGTTGCACTTGTTTTCACTGCCGGGATGTGACTTTTATGTGCAGGACTCCTGGGCGGGCCATTGAATGGCGGGTAGACAGGCCGGCTTGATTGTTCGCTGCCGGGATGCTCCGGGTCTCTATTTCCTTTTGGATGAAAGACTTCAGTCATAGCCGGCGTTCATTATTCAGAGTGGCTGAAACCATGGAGCCTCGCCAGTTTTCGCAGGGCGTTTTGGCACATTAGTTGCTTCTACTGGGGGGGGGAGTTATTCGGGAAAAAGCTGAGTTCGATGTCCAGTTTTACCGGCGGCGGCGGAATGGTAGATGCTCGCTTCTAAAGGCTTCGCCAAAGTCGCTGAGGAAGTTACTCGATTAGAGAAGATCGCTATTTTAGAATAAGTTCTGGGTCCGAAATTTAAGATTTATTGATATTAAACGGAGTTCGTCATGCGCGCTTACGTCTCATTCCTGTCAATGTTGGTTTTTGTAACGATTTGTGGGGAACTTCGTTCTCAGGAGGATGGGAGGATCTTCCGTATCACTCCAGACACACGCGCGATCTGGGAGTTTAACGATTTCGATTCGCCTCCTGGGGTTCCCTTGCCGGATGGCACTGCCATTCCCGACCTTTCGGGCAACGGCAACGACGCCTTTGTCAAGAACAACGGGAGTGGAGCCATGCAGCCGGGTAACGGCTCGGAGTTGTGCGAAGGAGACTCCTCCGTGAGCCGGACGAATGAAGCCGGCGCGTCCCATGTGGCGACCAACGGAGATGGTTCGGCTTTTGAATTCGGCGAGGACGAGAGTTTTTCCATCGAGCTCTACGTTATTCGCGAAGAAACCACGGGGAATGCGAACTGGGGGATCCTCGCGGGAACCTGGCACAGCCGTGCTCTGATCAACGATACCGAGGATCCCATAGCCAATGGAGCCTGGTACGGCTATGGCTATATACGTCACAACGAGGGAGGAGGTTGGTACCTCAACACCTCGCCGATCAATCCGGACCGCAGCTTCAACCCGAGCTGGAACGAGATCAAGAGCGGCATCTTCGACATCCCGGTAGGTGAGCACTACCTGGTCTCGAGCTTTGACCGCGAGAACGGGATTGGTACCGTTTACCTTAATGGACTGCCGGTTGCCGAGGTCGGTATCGCGCCCGGTACGGCCTTTTACGCTCCTGAAGGACACGACCCATGCCACTTCGCCTTCCTGACGGGTGTCGATGATCTGAGCCGGAACTCCTACCGTACATCTCCCTCGGGGTATTCCATCAGCGCGGCCAGGGTGCTTTCACGCGCGCTGACCGCCGAGGAGGTCGAGGAGAACTCTTTCCTGATCCAGGACTGTGAACCCATCCCCCTCGCGGGGAAAGAGGAGGAGATCCTGGCGGTGCTGACGACCTCAACGCGCGACGCCCTGGTAGACCAATGCGTCACCCTCTCCGGCGCCAACAGCACAGGCGGTGATGGCGAGGACATCATCAGCTATGAGTGGAAAATCGACGATGGAGCTTTTTCAGAGGAGGGACCTGTTTTCGAGCTCGCCTTTGATGAGCCCACCGAAGACGATGGAGTCGAGGTGAGCCTGCGCGTTACCGATGGCGCCGGCAATAGCGGGGTCGCAACCGTCAATATTGTCGTGAGCCATCAGACGCCCGTGGCGAATATCGGCGCCCTGGTTAACGGGGCGGGAGTTGGAGGCGACCAGGTCTGGTTGTCCAGCGGAGCTGTCCTGACCCTCGATGGGTCGGGCTCAACCACGCCGGTTTCCGCCGTGGCCTTTCTCTGTCCCGCGGAGGCGGAGCAGGCCATACCGGCCGTCGCGATTGGAGAATATCTCTGGGATCTCGACTCCGATGGAGAGATCGATGAGACGGGAATCGAGATCGAGTTGCCGCCAGCCATTGGGCCGGATGCGTTCACTGTCACGCTGACTGTCGTCAACGAGGTCGGCTCCGAAGCCACTACGACGATCGATGTCTCAGTCGCGGTAGTTCCGGATGGTGTGGCTCCTTCTCCCCCGGGAAGGATTTTCATGGAGACGGATGACGCCATAGCCATCTGGGAGTTCAACCTGCCGGATCTCAACGAAGGTGATCCGCTCACCGGCGATATCCTGATTGAGGATTTCGCGGGCAATGGACTGGATGCCGTGGTCGAGGCCAATGATGGCGGTGAGCTGGTGGCCGGTTCCGGAGATCCCGTATTTGATGACAATGCCTCGGTGAGCAAGAGCTTCGGAGGCGTTGGCCGTATCGTGGTGAACGAGGATGACGATCAGTTCGAGTTCTCCCAGGACCAGGATTTTTCCATCGAGCTTTACCTCGACAGGGAGGAGGTTCTCGGCGGCGCGAACTGGGGGGTTCTCGCCGGCACCTGGCACAGCAGGAATCTGGTCGATGACAACCTCGATGAAATAGCCGATGGCGCATGGTACGGCTACGGGTTTGTGCGTCCCGGCGGTTCCGAGGTTGGCGGACAGGTTCTCTTCAATATGTCGCCTATCAACTCCGATGGCACCTTCACCCCGAGCTGGAACGAGATCAAGACGCCGATCTTTGAGATCCCCGCGGGCAGCCATTACGTGGTTGCTACGGTATCCCGCTCCACCGATCCGCAACGGGCATCTGTCTATCTTGACGGTGAGTTCATGGGGGGGGTTGACCTTCCCGCGGGCCAGGCCTTTATCTCTCCGATCGGGCATGATCACGCCCGCTTCATGTTCTTTGCTGGCGAAGATGACGCCTCGCGCAATCAATACCGGGTCGCTCCGAGCGGCTATTCCATCGACGCGGCGAGGGTCTCTTCAAGGGCGCTCAGCGCGGAAGAAATTGAAGAAAACCACGCCTATCTGCGGGCGGGCTACGCTGTTCCTCTCCAGGAGGGAGGCCCGGTTCCGAAGCCCGGCGAGAACTTCGTGCGTGGAGACACCAACGCAGATGGAGCCATCAATCTGACAGATGGGGTCGTTCCGCTGCTCTTCCTCTTCTCTGGAGGCGCTGCCCCGGCGTGCATGGACGCCGCTGACGCGAATGATACCGGCGCGGTCGAGATCACCGATGCGATCATCATCTTCAGTTGGCTGTTTACCGGCGGGGTTGCGCCGGTATCACCATCTCCAACGAGTCCGGGGTACCCGGTCTCGGACTGTGGTCCTGACGCTACCGAGGATGGACTCGGTTGCGAGGCGCAGGGGCCGGTCTGCGACTGAGGTCGATCCGGGCCCGGTCGGATTTCAGCCGGCCTCCGTTGCCGAAATCACCCGCCGTTTTCCAAACGGCGGGTGGAGATTTTATTAATATGTGGTGAAAATGACCGCGTGTTGATTCAAACAAGCAATCGAAAGCACTCCCTGGTCGGGAGCCCCCGGAGAACCTAATGATCATTCGAAGAGTCCTTACGCTTTGCGCGGCCGTCTTCTTTCCTTTCATTGCCAGCGCGGAAAATCCTCAATACGCCGCCTCAAAGAGCGAGGGCAAGGTAAAGGTCTTCATTCTTGCCGGTCAGTCCAATATGGAAGGCCGGGGCTTCCCCGAGCCTCTCACCTGGCAGGTGGGCCAGAAGAAGTACCGTGAGCGTTATACCCATTTCCTCGAGAATGGCGACTACGATGCTTTTACGAAGAAGGTGAAAGAGACCACGGACCCCAATGATAAGCGGAAGACGCCCACCTATCTCTGGAGCACGCGCCGCGATGTCTGGATCAACTATCTCGGGAAGCATGGCGATCTGACCGTCGGCTACGGCGCGCCTCGTGAAGGCTTTGGCCCTGAATTCAACTTCGGGCACGTCATGGGAAACCACTACGATGAGCAGATCCTGCTCATCAAGGCCTCCTGGGGAGGTAGGGCGCTTGCGCGTGGATTCATGCCTCCATCCTCCATGCTCAGTGATGCTGAGTACGCGAAGCTCGCCAAGGCCCAGAACGTGGAGAATAAGGCCTGGAACGAAGCCCAGCCGGAAAAAATTGAGGCCCACAACAAACGCGTCACCGAGCAGAACAAGAAGGACAACAAGAAAAGGCGCCTGCGAAAGTTCAAGCCGCGGGAGATGGTGACGGCCGAGCAGTACAAGGAGCAGTTCGGCAAGGACTACCGCAACATGGTCAGCGAGGTGCACGGCTGTCTTGGCGAACTCGGAGAACGCTTTCCGGGATACAAAAACCAGGGCTACGAGATTATGGGTTTCGTCTGGTTCCAGGGCTGGAACGATCAATACCAGGATCGCTGGCTGACCTATGAAAAAAACATGGCCAACTTCATCCGCGATGTGCGAAAGGAGTTCAAAGCTCCAAATATGAAGTTCGTGATCGGGCAGATGGGTAACGACGGCATGGCGCCCGACAAACCCGGCTCACCCAGGGACTATATCAAGAAGGCGCAGGCTGGAGTTCCCGAGCAGGCAGAGTTTAAGGGCAACGCGGTCTGCGTCAGGACCGACAAGTACTGGGACATGGAGGCTCACGCCATCTACACCGGCCCGGGGGGCTGGAGCAAGGACGTCAGCAAGTGGCAACAATTCGGCAACGACCGTCCCTACCACTACTACGGCAGCCCCTGGCTCTTTGCCCAGGTCGGTACGGCCTTTGGTGAGGGTATGCTCAAGCTCTTGAAGTAGGTGAGT
>CBFHWB010000237.1:0-4839 GCA_965659285.1 Planctomycetota bacterium
GCCTTCCGCCGGCAATCGGTCGGCCGACATTGGACAAAGGCTCTTTGCCCTGGTCGCCGCCCCGGGCGATCAGCTGACAGGGGGTGCCCTCTTCTTGTTCCGGATCATGGTCTCGTGTAGCCTATGCGGTCTTCGACTGGCATGCAGGAGCGAGTGGAGACATGAAAAGCGGTTCAGGTAAAATTGAATTCAGCGATCACAGGTCAGAACATGAACAGAATACTCTTCCCCCTTTTCCTCGCGCTATCGATGGCGCTCAGCGTGTCAGCTGCCGAGCATCAACTGGAGCTGGCGGTTCCGTTTACCGACAATATGATCCTGCAGCGGGAATCCAGGGTTTCCATCTGGGGGTTCGATAAGCCGGGAAGCCGGGTGACTGTCGAGTTTGCCGGGCAGTCGAAGAGTGCCGTGGCGGACAGGAATGGGGATTGGATGGTAAAGCTCGATGCCCTGGAGGTCTCACGGGAAGAACGGGGTCTCGAGGTCAGGAACAGCCGGGGGAAATCGCTCTCTCTGAAGGGCGTCCTGGTTGGCGAAGTCTGGTTCTCTTCAGGCCAATCCAACATGGTGTGGACGGCCGGCAAGAGCATGTGCAATAGCCTGGCCCGGGAGCTTGCCGCCTCCAAAGAAGACATACCCATCAGGGAAATCAGCATCAACACCGTGTCTGCCCTCTATCCACAGAAGAGGGCTACCTCTGAGGGTGGATGGAAAAAAGCCGGTGCAGCGGATGGTTTTTCAGCCCTGTCCCTTTCTTTCGCCTGGGAGCTTTACAAGGAACTGAACGTGCCCATCGGCATCCTGCTCAGCGCCCACAGCAATACCCGCATCGAGGCCTTCACCCAACGCGAGGCGATTGAGAAGCATCCGAAACTCACCGGGGACGCCGATCTCATTCGCGATGCGGATCCACTCGGCGACCAGGGCCGCGAGGCCTATGGCCGGTACTACAGTGATCTGAAGGCCTGGCAGGAAGTGGCCGGGAGGATGGCAGAGGCAGGGGGCAAGAAGCCGGCGCGACCGAAACTTCCCGGAATTGCCGGGATGTGGCGCGGGCCGTCTCAATTCTTCAATGGCAAGATCGCACCGGTCATTCCCTACGGGATTCGCGGCGCAATCTGGTGCCAGGGTACCAGCAACGGTGGTGACGGCAGGATCTACGCGGCCAGGATGGAAGCCCTGGTCAAGGGCTGGAGAGATGCCTGGGGCATGCCCGGGATGCCGTTTTATTTCACGCAGATGCAATGCTACGGGGCGCCCGGCCCCGATACCGTTGGCTTTGCCGACATTCGCCAGGTTCAGCACCTGTTCTTCATAAACAACCGTGAAAACGTCGGGATGGTGGTTCAATCGGACCTCAACTCGGCCCGCCCCGGCGGGATCCACTACTACAACAAGCTCCATCCGGGGATGAGGATGGCACGCTGGGCGCTCGCCAAACAGTATGGCAAGGACATCGCCTGCACTGGCCCGATTTACAGTGGATACAAAGTGGATGGCCGCAAGGTGGTGGTTTCCTTCGACAAGGAAAGTCTCGCTGGCGGCCTGATGGTTGGCAACAAGGGCCTGGCCAAAGATTACCGGGAACCGGGGAAATTCGTGGAGCCCGCGAGGCCCACCCCGGGTGACAAGCTCAACCATTTCCGCCTCTGCGGAGCTGACAGAAAGTGGCATACCGCCGAGGCGGTGATCGCCGGTGATACCGTGGTGGTGAGCACCCCGAAGGTGCCCGTCCCCATCGGGGTGCAATACGCCTACAACGCGGTGCCGGAAAACTCCAACCTCTACAACAAGGCCGGCCTGCCGGCGACGCCCTTTGCCGAGATCGCTGGCGAACTGATCTTCGAGGAAGACGACCTGGAAAAAGTTGCTGCCCTTAAGGCGAAATACGCGAAATACACAGATCCCGATTACCCGATCCTCCAGGTTGCTGAGTATTATCGTGATGGGGTTATCCTTCAGCGCAATCACCCGATCCAGGTGTGGGGCCATGCCAACCGGGGCGTCAAGGTGACCGTGACCCTGGATGGGGCGACGCAATCGGTCTCTCCCAATGACCTGGAGCAATGGTCGGTGACCTTCCCGGCAAGGAAGGCTTCAGCCAGTCCGATTACACTCGAGGTCAAGTCCAGTCATGGTTTCAACCGGACGGTCCGAAACATTCTTGTGGGCGACGTCTGGTACCTGACGGGGAGCACGCTGCTGTCCACTGAGTGGCCTTATGACCGGCGCGACAAGGAAGCCGATCTGCCAGGCGCGATGCCGCTTGTCAGGGAGTTCTGCAGAAAGACCAAGTCCAGCTCCTTTGCGACCCCCAGAAAGCGTCGCTTCGAGACGGGGGGAGGGAAATACCGATCCCATTGGTTGACGGCTGATTACTCGAAGGAGGGCAGCGGAGTCACAATGTTTGCGTATGAGTTCGCGAAAGCCTTGAAACGGCCTGGCATTCCGCAGGGCTTCATCACGATGTCATCGGGGCGGGGGGGACGCCATCGACAGTTCGCCTCGCCGTTGTCCTGGACCTCTTTCCACGGTGTAAGGAACGTGGGTAACCCGGCCTTCAAGACCCGCCTTGATGAGTTGTTTCTGCAGTTCCCCAACTCCGGGGTGGCAAAGAAGGCCGTCGCCAGCCACCTCGAGGAGGTGAAAGTCTTTGTCCAGGGGATCACCGCTGCCGGCAAGCGGGGCGCGGATCCGTCGAGCTTCGCGCTCAAGGCTCCTTCTTTCCCGGAAGCCGGCCAGGGCGGCACCGTTCCTTCTGACACGATCCCCACCTATGCCTACAATTGGTGCGTAAGCCCGCTGACCCCCATGGGTGTTTCAGGTGTAATCTGGGTGCCGTCGGAAAGCAACCTCGGCGAAGACCCTGCCCACTATGCCGCCGAACTGGAGATCTACGCCGGGAGCCTCGCGGGCACCTATGGTCATGAGAAGGTTCAGTTTCTCTATGCCCAGCCGACGAACTCCCTGGTCGAAGGCATTACCACGCCCAGGATCCCGGGAGCTAAAAGTGTTTCCTTTGACCAATGGCCTAAAGGCCTCAAAGACATCGCCGTCGCGTTGGCAGAACTGACTGAGTAACCCCTCCCTCTCCTTGCCTCGGCTAATGGCCTCGCATAGCCGGTCGCCTGGGTTTGACTGCCTTGGCGGTATGGATATGATGCCGGTGCGTGGTGTCGGGGGAGGGTTCTTTGCATGAGATTCATAGCGAGGGTGGTTCATGAGGCAGGCAATTCGGGCGGTGATCTTGACCTTGTCAGCGTATTTGATATTGCGTAAACTGATTTTGTTTCGTTGATAAATTAATGGGTTCGGATCCATGAAGCAGCAGTCTGGAAAGATCAGGGGCGGCGTCTCGCTGTTTTTCGCCTTGCCTGGCGCTCGATATCGCCGGCTATGGGGTAAGCGACCTGTTGGAGGCACTTGAGCGCCATGCGTACCATTTTAGATCCGCTCTATCGACGCATAGAGGGGCATCCGGACCGGTTGCTGTACGCGTTCCTCGATCGTCACGGGAACACCACCGAGTCCTATACCTACGCTGAGTTCCTGCGGCGCACAACGGATATCGCAGCGCACATCCAGGGCACCGCCAGCATGGAGCCCGGCGAGCGTGTGCTTCTTCTTTATCCGCCCGGCCTGGAGATGATCTGCGCCTTTTTCGCGTGTGCGCGCCTGGGTCTCATCCCGGTCCCGGCCTATCCTCCTGCCGGGCGGGGATTCCAGGCGGCGCTCGCCAAGCTGGACTTCATCGCCAGGGATTGCGACGCGTCCGCTGTGCTTACCGAGCGGTCCTGTTTCTGGTCGATGAAATTGAGCCAGGCCCGCAATCAGGAAGCGACCTTCGCTTCGCGGGGGAACCCGTTCGCCAGGATGCAGTGGATTGTCAGCAATGATGCCGAGAAGAATGTCTCGGCCACGGTTTCCGAGGTGCATTCGGACATTCTCTTTCTCCAATACACTTCGGGCTCTACCAGCAACCCCAAGGGCGTCATGGTGACCCATGAAAACCTGCTGGAGAACTGCGATGCCGTTGTGGACCACCAGCAGCCTGTCGGGGTGTCCTGGTTGCCGCAATATCACGACATGGGATTGATCGGCTATTACCTCTTCTTTGCGCTCAAGGGCGGCACCACCTATGGGTTCTCGCCACTGGATTTCATTCAGCGTCCGACCCTCTGGCTGGAGACCATCAGCAGGGTCGGAGGTACGGCCACCTCCGCGCCGAATTTCGCCTACGAGTATTGCCTTCTTCGTACAGAGAAGCTTCCGCCTGGGGCTTTCGAAAATCTCGACTTGAGCTCGCTGCGTTTCCTGATGACCGCTGCGGAACCTGTTCGCGCCCAGGTCTACCGCGACTTCATAGCCAGGTTCGAGCCCTATGGCCTTGACCCGGACAGCTTCTTCTCGGCTTACGGCCTGGCCGAGTTCACGCTCGCGGTCTCGAACTACGGACGCGCAGTTCAGGCGTTCGATGCCGAACGGCTGACTGAGAATGAGGCAGTCGCCGTTTCAGCCCCGGCCGGGGATACGCAGGCCAGGTGCCTGGTCAGTTGTGGAGAGCCCCTGGGGAACACTGAGGTTAAGATCGTCGACATCAAGGATGGCTTCAAAGAGCTCCCGGAGGGGGCGATCGGTGAGATCTGGATCAACGGGCCGAGCAAGTGCAAGGGGTATTGGAATCGACCTGAGCTCAGCCGGGCAACCTTCGAGGCGAAGTTGCAGGGCGACAGCGAGGAGTCGCCGACCTGGCTTCGCAGCGGGGACCTTGGCTTTTTACACGATGGTGAGCTCTACATTTGCGGGCGGACGAAGGATCTCATCATTGTTCGAGGTCTC
>CBFHWB010000238.1:0-4790 GCA_965659285.1 Planctomycetota bacterium
TGACCTCGGCGAGCTTACGAATACGAAGGTACTTCACCCTGGAAGGAAGAAGCGTCTGGTCAAGCAGAGAGAGATAGCCGCCCGATCCGCCAACCCATTTCAGGGTGAGCATGTGGCCCTCGGCATCCGGCCTCGGGCCACGAGCCTTGCGGACCGAGCCGGAACTCATGAGAGCCCTTCGCTCTCCAGGCGTTCTTGGGCTCGAGCGTCCTTGGCCTCTACCTGCTGAACGAGGCGATCCTTATAGGACGTCATAGCCTCAGCGAGTCGGTCATCAGAAAGCGCAAGCATCTGAATCGCGAGGATGGCCGCGTTATGAGATCCATTCACAGCGACGGTCGCCACGGGAACACCGGGGGGCATCTGGACGGTTGAATAGAGCGCGTCCACTCCATGCAGGGCGCCATTCTCGATGGGGACGCCAATTACCGGAAGGGTGGTCTTCGCCGCGAGAGCTCCCGCAAGATGGGCCGCTCCCCCTGCCCCTCCTATGATCACCCCGAAGCCCTCGTCACGCGCCGATGCCGCAAGCCCCAGCGCCTTCTCCGGTGAACGGTGAACCGAACACACAGCGACCTGGTAGTCGACCTCAAATTCTTTCAGGCACTTGAGCGCTCCCGACATAAGATCAAGGTCTGAATCGCTTCCCATCAGGATCAAGACTCGCTTATCCATCTCTACCTCGTATCAAGCTGTATAGATTAAATGAACGTTTAAAAAACCCGCGAAACGATCAGCTCCAATCCTGGCCGGTCAACAACTCGAATATCTCGCGATACTTCGTAGTTGTATAGCCTGTCACCTCGTCCGGAAGTTTTGGAGCCGGCGGGGTCTTGTCCCAGTCGGTCGACAGGAGATGGTCCCGTACATATTGCTTGTCAAAGGAGGGTTGCGACTTGCCGGGCTCGTAGAGATCCATGGGCCAGAACCTGGAGGAGTCCGGAGTGAGAACCTCATCTGCGAGAACAAGCTCGCCTGTCGACGGACGCACGCCCCACTCGAACTTGGTATCGGCAATAATGATCCCGCGGGTACGAGCGTATTCAGCCGCCTTGAAGTAGACCTCCAGGCTCTTCGCCTTCATCTCATCCGCCCGCTCCTGGCCAAGGATCTCAACCATGGTCTCGAACGGAATATTCTCATCGTGTCCCTCTTCCTCCTTGGTCGATGGAGTAAAGATCGGCTCGGGAAGCTGGCTGGAGTTGACCAGTCCATCGGGAAGCGGAATATTGCAGACCGTCCCGCTCTGCTGGTATTCGGCCCATCCGGAGCCGGCAAGATATCCGCGAACGATACATTCCACTGGCTGGATCTCGAGCTTTTCCACGATCATGAATCTTCCGCGAAGCTGCTCCGCCTGCGGCGCGCAACTCTCGGGAAGATCATCCACCTCGGCCGAGATGAGGTGATGCTCGACTCCCAGGAGGTCGAACCAGAACAGCGAAAGCTGGGTCAGGATCCGCCCCTTGTCCTGGATACCATCAGGCAGGACAACGTCAAAAGCGGAGAGCCTGTCTGTTGCCACAATCAGGTACTTGTCCCCGAGATCATAGAGATCCCGAACTTTCCCCCTCCGCACAAGATTGGCGCCGGGAATCTCTGATTCCCTGATAACCGAAGATGTTCCTTCAATAGAACTCATAGCGACTCCTCGTTTATTCCATCACTAAAAATCAAAAAACAATCCAACTCCGAATGTCACCACCGCTACCACGCGGATTATTTTCAACTCGTTGAAAGATCAGGCCTCCGGAGACCCTGAGCATAACAGAAAGCGAGGGCCAAGGCATCCGTCACATCCTGCGGATCGGGCGGCTCATCAAAATTCAACAAGCGAGCCATCATCTTCTGGACCTGGGATTTCGAGGCCTGGCCGTTTCCCGTCACCACCTTCTTCACCCTGGTGGGAGCGTATTCCGCGATCTTGAGATCGTGGAGCGCTCCGACCAGCAGACCGACCCCCCTTGCCTCTCCAACCTTCATGACGCTCTCAAAACTTCTTCCGTGAAAGACCTTCTCGAGCGCGAGCACTGCCGGCCTATGCTCCCTCACAATCTCCTCAAGAGCCTCGTAAAGCTTCCTCAGCCTGCTGGGAATATCCACCTTCGCCCCGGTCTTTTGAAGATGAATGGCTCCGTAGGAGACCACCGAGAGCTCGCCTCCCGGCCCGGCATCGATAACCCCATAGCCCGCCACCCGGGTTCCAGGGTCAAAACCAAGAATACGAACATGTTCAGACATCAGAAGGCTCTCTCCTGCGGAAGCTCGTCACTCTTCGGCATGATTGTAACTTTCCCCGGCTTCTCTGCATAGACCCGGCGGCGGCAGGAACGCCCAGCTTCAATCGTGGTATTGAGATTCCCGCTGACGAAAGAGAACCCTGATGGGGATCTCTTCGAACTCAAGCGCCTCCCGCAACGAATTGGCGATGTAGCGCCGGTAGTCATTTGAAAAGGCCTTGGGATGATTGACGAATACCACGAAAACCGGCGGACAGGCGGTGACCTGGGTGGCGTAGTAGATCTTCCCGGACTTCCCTCTCTTCGCAGGCGGCGGCCGATGCTGAAGAATAGCCTTCATCACACGGTTCAGTTCTCCGGTTCCAGCCCGTAGAGATGCGCGCTTGTACAGGTTCTGAGCCAGGTCGATCGCAGCCTGGGTATTCCTGGAATCCTTGGCCGTGGTGAAGACGATCGGCGCGTAGATCATTCCCGGCATCCGGTCGGAGAGATACTTGGCGTAGGCCTCGGTAGCAATCTTTCCCCCCGAGAGATCCCATTTATTAGCCACCATGACACAGACCTTGTGAGCCTTGGAGATTGTCTCACCAAGCTTCTTGTCCGCCCGGGTAATCTCCTCGCTGGCATCCAGGAGAAACAAAACCACGTCAGCCCGCTGGATAGCGCCGAGAGTTCGAACCTGGCTATAGAACTCGATAGAGTCCTTGATCCCCTTGCGTCTCTGGATTCCCGCAGTATCGATCACCACGAACTCCCGCCCATCTTTCTGAAACCGCACGTCTACAGCGTCACGAGTCGTACCCGGAACCTCGCTGACAATAACCCTCTCCTCCTGTGCCATGGCGTTTACGAAGGTCGACTTGCCTACATTTCTCCTGCCGACAACGGCAATCCTCATCACCGGGTCCGTCTCGATCCCGGCGGTCGGCCAGACCTTTTCTGAAATTTCCTGGAGGAGATCCTTGCGGCCCCAGCCTTCATTGGCGCTGACGCCGTGGGGATCGCCAAGACCCAATCTGTGGAACTCATGCACTCCCGACTCCAGGTTGGGATGATCGACCTTGTTCGCGGCGAGAATCAGGGGGATCTCCTCTGACCTCTCCCGAAGGCGCGCGGCTACCAGCCGGTCAAGCGGGGTGATACCATCGCGGACATCGACCACAAAGAGAATCAGGTTCGCGCCCTCCAGGGCGAAGGCTATCTGGCGCTCGATGTGATCGCTCAGGTCGTCCTGGTCAACGACCCCGATACCGCCGGTGTCGACCATCTCCATCACCACGTCGCGGTAGGGAACCAGAGCGCTCACCCTGTCCCGCGTAACCCCGGGCGTGCTGTCGACAATGGAGATCCGCTCTCCGGCAAAGCTGTTGAGCAACGAAGATTTCCCGACATTCGGACGTCCAATGATGGCTATCACTGGCAGGCTCATGAGTCACCTCCCCCGGCGGAAGCTTCCCGATCGGAAAGCAGCATGGCTGCGTGCAGGAGACCCAGGTGCGTCTTGTTATCGACAATCCTCTTCTCCCCTGAAGCTCGACCCAGCAATTCCGCCACCAGGGTTTCAAGCTCAAGCTCATGAACATCCAGGTGTTCTGTCGCCTCCAGCCTCTGCTCTCCCGGTTCAAGTTCGCCGGCCAGGAAAAAGTGCATCGGCTGGGCTGACATTCCGGGAATCGTATAGCGAACGCCCAGGGACTCCATCGTTCCAGCCCGATAGCCTGTCTCTTCCTCCAATTCGCGCAGGGCCGCCTCGCGTGGAGACTCTCCCTCATCGATATGACCGGCGGGAAGCTCGAACATTCGTCCGCCGACCGCAGGCCGCAGCTGTTCAATGAGGACCACCTTCGCGCCGCCGCCCCTCCCGTTCGACTCGAGCAGGGGGACGATCGCCACCACCGGCGGCAGCGAGATCTTCACCTGGGAGCTCTCTGCATCATCGGGAAATCGACAGCTCAGCATCGACAAGCTCACAAACTCACCTCGATAGAGCGAGCTTTCCTCGAGAACCTCGAAGCTTCCATCCGGCCTCACTCCGGGAAGCAAGGCTGGCTCGTTGTTGGATTTCAGCGGTTGTGTCATGATCCCTCGCTGCCCGCTACTGTAGCAGAATCCGCCGTATCAAGGTGGGCCAGGAGCACGCCTATATCAGCCGGCGTCACCCCGGAAATACGCGAGGCCTGCCCGATAGAGAGGGGCCGGAGTTGATCAAGCTTCTCGGTCGATTCTCCTCGCAGCCCCAGAATCGCGGTGTAATCGAAGGTCTCCGGGATGGCGAGGCCCTCCAGTCTCTTGAATCGCTCCACCTGCGCCAGGTGCCGCTCGATATAGGCCGCGTACTTGACCTGGATTTCGACCTGCTCGACGGCCTCATCATCTCCATCAATCCCCTCGAGCAGGGCCGAGATCTCGGGAATCTCCCGGGCAAGTTTACCCAGGCTCGCCCCCGGCCGGCGGAGCAGCCTGGCAAGGGAGATCCCCGCAGAACGTCCCTGTTCAAGGGCTGTCCTCATTCCTGAGATCCGCTCCCGCTTATCATCTACGCGGCGCATG
>CBFHWB010000239.1:0-4787 GCA_965659285.1 Planctomycetota bacterium
AGCGCGGTCGTGGCGGTGAGCGCGGCCGCGGCGAAGGCGGCCGGGAAGGCGGCGGCCGGGTGAAAAGATTCAACGATGCGGAGGGCAGGTTCGAGATCGATGACCTGTCTCCGGGGGCGTATACGGTTGAGGTCGTTGCCCCTGGCTATACCGGTCAGCGTGTCGAGACCGATGTTTTTGCCGGCCGCGCCGATAAAGAAATGATCATCACCATGGATGAAGGACTCTCCGTTACAGGAGAGGTTCTTGACCGTTCCAGTCAACCTGTAGCGGGAGCCAGTATCTACCTCCTGGCCAGGGCCGAGCCGCAGGGCGCGACTTCAGGCCGGCGAGAGCGCGGAGAGCGCGGCGACACCGGTGATCGGCGCGAGGAGCTTCGCGAACGTCTTCAGCAGGCCAGGGAAGGCTCCAGGGGCGGTCGCGGCGGTGGCCGGGAACGCCAGGACGAGAAATCCCAGAAAGAGGCCGCGGCCCTGATTGCCGGCCTGGGAGCTAATGAAAGCAACGAGATCGAGAGCGATGATGACGGCTACTTCAAGCTGGGTGAGGTTCCCGAGGGAACCTACAACCTGGTCGTTTACCATGATGCCTTTCTGCCTTATGTTTCCCGGGTGTCCATTCGTGAGTCGAGGGGGATTCGTCCCGAGACCGTACGGCTTGATCCCGGCGAAACGGTGAGCGGGAAGGTGAGCTACCAGGAAGGGCGGGAAACTCCCGCCGGCGTAACCCTGATCTTCACTGACCAGCAGGGTCTCAATAAGATGGTGAGTACCGATGAGCGCGGGCGCTATAGCGCCACCGGGTTCATGAGCGGAACCTACAATGTCCGGGCTCGTCTCGGAGATTCGAGGACGGCTCCCCAGACTTTCAGCGTCAGCAGGGGGTCGAATAAATTCGATTACGAGATCCCCGGGGCTGCGGCTCCGCAGCGAAAGTAGCCTTCGCGGTAATCAGTCGCTGCCCTCACCGCCGGGGTTCTCAGTGTCCTCTCGCGGTGGCTTGGGCATCCGCCGCAGCTTGTTCTCTCTGCGGGTCAGACGGGTGAGGTTCTTGTCGCCGTATCCCCGCCGCCCGGAGAAGAGGCTGTAGGCGTAGCGCATCTGCCGGGCGCAAATCTCCTCCGGCATTCCCGATTCGCCTGTGCCGATTCCAGGGAGAGCGACACTTTTGATTCCTTCAGCCTCCGGCTCCGCGAGTGCAAGGAAGGCTCCGCGAGCGGCCAGGTAGGCATTGAGAGTTCCATCGACGATCCGGGGGGTTCTGCAGGCAGAGACGTAGATCAGGTGGGTGCAGGGAGTCTCTCCGTTACCCAGTTCTTTGCATGGGATGACAAGACCCTGGCCGACAAGCAACTCGCCGTTGTAGTCCTCTCTGATCTTTTTGCGGATCAGATCCTGCAGCTCAAACCCGAAGAGTTGGCTGGCCTGGAGTTCGAGGCCGCGGGTAAGGAACCCATAGGAATTGCCGGGCAGTACAACGGCATCGCTGCCGCAGGAAAAGATGTCGTCCGTTACGATTCGAACCTCGGGGCTCTTTTCGAATCTACGTTCCCATGCGGCGACAACAGAGTCTTTTTTATCGCAGAGAGTGACCTGCATTTCCATTTATCAACAATTTCCCATTTGTTCCAGGGGGTTGAATCTTGTTTTATAGCGACCGCCGATGATCATAGATGAGACTGGGATCACATCTCAAGTGAAGCATTTGTTAATCTCGAAATGGAGCCGTTCTTTAACGATGAGCCAGACGGAAGAGTTTGCCGCGGGACAGAGTGACTACGAGGGTCTGCAGGAAGATGTTCGCTCGATGGAGCTTCCCGGGATCGAGGTTTTTACGAACCAGTATTCTGACCGGGCCTACGAGATCACCATGGAGACGCTCGAGTTCAGCTGCATCTGTCCAAAGACAGGGCAGCCTGATTTTGCGACCTTCCGGATCGTCTACACCCCAGGGGAGCTCTGTGTTGAGCTGAAATCTCTCAAGCTCTACCTCGGAGCGTTCAGGAACATCGGGATCTTTCATGAACACGCGGTGAATCGAATCCTCGATGATTTTGCCGGGGCGGTGAAACCGGCCCGGGCGCTGGTCACGGGGAGCTTTAACGCTCGCGGCGGAATCCAGACGACCGTTGAGGCAGGCTATGAGGGCGGGACTTCCTGACCGGCCTTATTCCCCGGCTGGCTTGCGTGAGCGAAGCACGATCCGCTCTTTTTCGGCGGCATCCGCTTTCTGCAGCAGGTCGAGGAATTGCGGGAAGCGGGCAGGGGCAATCGACCCGGGCTCTATGGTCAGCTTGCGTTCAATGGACAGCGTCCCGGCCTCCTGCTTGTATGTGAGGGAGTAGTTCGCTCGCGCCCCCGCAAGGTTGACGTTGGAGGGGAGCTTGCTCACCTCAAAGTTTTCACCGAGGTGAACCAGGATCTTGTCTTGCTTGGCCCGTCTCTGTCGTACCTCGTAGGGGTGTTTTCGCGTTGGCGGGGCACCGTACGACCTGACCAACTGCGCCGGCTGCAGGACTGGCGGGAGGAGGAAATCTTCTCCGCTTCGAACCATGAGCTTTGGCGCCTCGAGCTTGAACTCCAGCGCGAAGGGCTGGGTCTTGTCATTGATTCCGACGAATCCGCCTTTCTCGACCTTGGCCCCGGGGAACAACTGGGTGGCAAGGCCGCTGGTCATCAGGGTCATCTGGAAGGCGTTCAGGTTGCTGAAACGATCCTTTTGCATCCAGCCCTGGGCGGCCTTTGTTTCCATTACGAAGTTGACGTCAACCGCCACGTCTTCGCCCAGCTTCCAGGTGGCCCTGGTCGCGCTCTCGTAGACCTCCGCAGGGATGCTCGGCAGGTCGACGATCCGCGAATCGGCCTGGTCGAGAACCAGAGCCTTGCCCTTGCTGAAGAATTCAGGCAGGAACCCGAAGGGAAGGTCGCGATACTGCAGGGAAATATAGAGGGGCTGTTTGCCGGTCGCCTCCAGCAGGATGTGAGGAGTCCGGAAGTAGGTGTTGCTCGGGTATTCCCAGTCGGTCTTTCGCTCCAGGTTTTCGTCCATTCGAAGGAAAGCCCAGCGGGAGGGTACGCCGGCCGCGTCCAGGAGCGCCTTGAAGAGGAAGGTCCTGTTGCCGGACTTTTCCAACAGGACGCGGATGGCGATGGAGGAGCCGGCGTCCTTGGTGACCACCTTGTTGACGTGGTCGTAGATGGCGCGCGCTTTTTCAAGCGGGTCGGTGAGCTCTCCAGTGACCTCCGCGGCTGTCGCCCTGAGTTCTGGCGTCAGCGCGGTGGCCTGACGGCTGAAGATCCTCAGCGCTCTTTCGATGTCCTTCCAGGTTTTCTTTGGCCGCATCCGGGTGCTGGGCACGTAGCCGGTGTAGTGGGGCATGGCGCGTTCGGACTGGATTCGTCCGGCGTTGTTCGACTCGAAGGTGACCACCCTGGTCCCATCTTCCAGCGTCTTGTCGCTTCGTATCACCTTGACGATTCCGTTGGTGTCGCTGGCCTGGTCGAAGGCTGTCGTGACGATATCGCTGTCGAGGCCGGGAGGAAGTATGTAGACCAGCCGGGAAAGAAGAAAGGATTGCCTGTAGTTGAAGTCCTGGAAGAAGAAGGGGCCGTGGCGGTAGTGGACGCCCCGCGCGTTGGACTTGTCGACAACATAGGCAAACTCCGTATGGGCTCCGGGCAGCATGCCGGGCATTACATAGTTTCCGCCCGAGAGGGCCGCCACCGGTTCAAGACTCTCTCCTTCAGCTGTGAGGGTTCGCAGCTTCAGGATCTCACCTGAGGTTCGCACCTTGGCCACCTGGTCTTTTGCCTCCTCGCTCAGGAGCTTAAAGGCCTGGTGGATGTATTCGCTTGAGGATCCATCCTGGTAGACTCGGACAACGCTGATGTCCAGGATGCTCAGAGCCTGGGCCTTTTCGACCAGCGGGCCGCTGGCGGGTACCCGGGGAAGCCATTCTTCAAGTTTTTCATCGTAGGGCGTCCAGAATTGGTTGTCTTCGGTTTTCCGCTCGTTGAGGAATTTTCTGGTTTTCAGGTCTCCTGGCGCGAGGGCCAGGCTTTCGCGGTACATGGCCAGCTCACTCTCGCTTTCGTCCGCGGCAGAGTAGATCCGTGCCAGGGCTTTCTTGTGGGCGGGGGACCAGTTCCGCGTGCCGACTGCGGTCGAGTACCAGGAGATGGCGTCCCTGGAGCTCGAGCCCTTGTCCTTGATCATTCGCAGGGCGATTGATTCGGCGATGGAGTGATTGTCGCGGGCGGACTGGTGCCCCTGGCTCAGCAACTCGAAGGCTTTCTTCTTGTTGCCTAACTGGCTGTTCAATTCTGACATGATCGACAGCAGGGAGCTTCCGCTGCGGTCTCTGCTGTAGGCCTCGCTGTAGTATTCAAGAGCCTTCAGCGGGTTCTCTCTCTTGCGATAGCGGGCTGCGTCAATCATCCAGGGAGTCGGGGAGGTCGGCGCGATTTTTCGTATCTTGTCAAGAACCTGTTTCTCTTCGGTTTCCCAGCCCAACTCGGCGTAGACAAGCTGAAGCTTCTTGAGGCCGGCAAGGAACTCGGGGTGTTTCTCAACGACATCTCTCAGGCGCGCCGCAGCGTCATCGTTTTTCTGGTCCTGTTGAAGGATCGTGGCGAGACCTGTTTGCGCGGGCAGGAAGTCTTCGTCCATCGTGGACGCCTTTTGCCAGGCATCCCGGGCTCTGTTTTTGGACTGGGCTCCCGGCAGGTAGGAGGCGGCCTGGAAGACGGCGGCCCCATGGTGCAGGATCCAGGGGTCGTCGGGCGCCA
>CBFHWB010000240.1:0-4713 GCA_965659285.1 Planctomycetota bacterium
CGCCTTCCACCCGCGGGTCGCTTCCATCTGTGGTGAGGTAGACGGTCCCGGCTTCGACGCTGATGGTGACCTCCAGTCCGCCGCCGTCGGGGGGGATGACTCCACCGTGCGGTTCGAGCTCCGGCGGCGGAAGCTCTGAAACCAGGTCTCGTCGGTTGAGCTGAGCGAGGAAGATGTTTCTTCGCCTGGGAAAGTAGGTATTGAGGAGCCACTCCTGGTAGGCCACGTAGTGCTGGTTGCGATGGAAGAGGTCGTATTGATCACTGGAGCCGGAGCCCTGCAGGACGTCACGGCGGAAGTCACCCCAGCGCGCTGATTCGGCGACGACCGCGCGCCAGACCTGGTCACGGCGTGTAAGCCATCTCGCCAGCACCTTGTCGGTACTCAGCGCTCCGTTGTTGTAGAAGTGTTTTCGAACCCTGTCTGCAAAGCGCAGGCGAAACTCGGGGTTGGCCCGCAGCGCATTGTAGAGACGCGTTGGCTTGTTGTTGTTGTTGAGCCCGGTGCGATCGCGGTTGAGGATGATGTCGAGGTCAGGCTGGGGCGGCGGCGGGTTGTTCTGGTGGCGTGAGATGATGAGCTCGGAGTCCCAGCAGAAGAACTGGTAGCCCGGGCCGCCTTCGCGCCTGCTGCCGGCGTACCAATTGTGTCCATCCCAGTCATCGTTACCGAGGTAGAAGTTGAGCAACATGTAGTCGATGAGGTTGTCGACGTCGAGCAGCTCGCGGATCCTGGCGTAGCCTGCGGCCGAGGAGACTCCGGAATTGGCGATGCTCATCATCCTGTTCCAGTTCGACAGGTTGCCGTCGACCGCTGTGGTGACGTTCTGGGTGTCGTAGTCCTCGCGCTCCCCTCCATCGTAGGAAGCCATGAACGGAGCCGAGGGTCTCTCGTGGAGATTGTAGAAGCCCCAGTAGAGGCCGTTGATGTAGAGATGCACGAAACGTCCATGGGGCGAGGGCTGGCCCATGGCGAGCTGCGAGTCTCGGATGAACTGGTCCCGCAGGTACTGGGCTCTGGGGTTCTGGTACCAGTGCCAGTGGGTCCACGAGTTATTGAAAAAGGCGCGCAGGACGACCGTGTCGAACTCATCGGTCGCGTTTGAACCCTCGGGCTCGGCTTCAAAGAGGGGGTAGCGCAGCTTGCCCGGTCCGTAGTCACGTTTGAAAAGCAGCCGAAAAGAATGCTTTGGGAAATTCGGCGAGCGGCTGGAGCCTCCCTGGATCCGGATTCCGCAGTTGACCTGGAAGCCTTCCTCGCCGCCCTGGGGATCGAAGAGCTCCACCGAGGCCGGCCGTTCCCAGCCGACGCCCTCAGCCTGGGAGTTGACGTAGATCCCGCGCGCGCCGAAGAGGTCGTCGCGGTCCATCGTGATCGATAGCGTGGGGATGTCTTTCAGGTCATCGACGATGCTCTCGCGGTAAACGCCGTTGAAGAGATCATTTCCACCGACGACCTCCGGGTCCATCTCGTAATCGGCCGGCCGGCCGGACCAGGATGAGGGGTAGCCCGGCTGGGTGTTTGACTGGCCTGGAACCTGCGAGAGAAACACGTAGGTGTGGGTCATGACGTCGGAGGGTTCGTAGCCTTCCCGGAAGGAGGCGGCGCGAACCGTCGTTGTCGCCGCGATCTCGATGGGTTCCCTGTAGAGCGAGCCATCATTGGGCCCGGTTGGCGCGGATCCGTCGGTGGTGAAGCGGATCGCCGCGAGTGGATCGGAGGAGGAGAGCTCCAGGGTGAAGGGCTCCTCGTAGCAGCCGCGCCCGATGCTGAAGGCGGGGGAATCCAGGAAGCCGATCACCCCATCGCCGTTCGGCTCTCCCGGGGTCGGCTCGATATAGTAGCCTTCACGGCCCAGGGCGTCACGCCCGTAGGAGACGTCCTCGAACTGGCGAGGGTACCCGGGGGAAAATTCTGAAAGCACGGTCACTCCATCCGGAGCGACCAGGGCCAGGTATTCACCATCGGAGCGTAACCTGAAGCTGGTGTGGAGGCTCGTCTCAGGCTCGAGCTCACCGGGCTCGAGCCCGGCGGCGAAGACGACCGCGTATCCCCGCGGGGGGATGATGAGCTCCGGAAAGCGCCAGCGGTCAAGCTCCTCGGCGGTGTCCGTCAGGAAGTATCCGCGGAGATTGACCGGAATGGTGCCGGGGTTGTGGAGCTCGATCCAGTCGGGGCGCTCTCCCCTCGAATCCAGCAGACCCTCTTCGTTGTCAGCAAGAAACTCGCTGATAAGAATCGACCTCTCCTTCTGCGCGGCAACCCGGGGAGGGCTGCCGAGATGGGCGAAAGTGAACAGGAGTAGAATGAGGGCCGCTGGCCAGGCCCGGTTGCCGGGATACATGATCGGACTATTTTATCATCTCTATACGCTGCGTACATCCCGATTGGCGATGGTTCCCCTGGTGAGCGAAAAGCCCCCTGTTCCGGGTTTCTTCTGGACTGCTTCGCTGTCGAAGAGATAGGCTTCGGAGCGCAAGGCTGGAAACAGGCCGGGATGGCGGAACTGGCAGACGCGGGGGACTTAAAATCCCCTGGCCGCAAGGCTGTGTGGGTTCAAGTCCCACTCCCGGCACCATCTCTTTCTTCGAAGGCCGCGGGGGGGTAGCATGGCCTCTTCAGAGTCCCTTCACTGTAAACACAATCTATCGATCAGAATCATTCTCATGAACAGATCACCTGAGACCAGGGCCGGAAAGGTCCGCTTCCTGAGTGTCTTTCTCCAGCTCGGTCTTGTTTTCAGCATCCTTCCTGTCGCGGTGGTTGAGGGCGGACAGGAACGCTGGTGGGGTGAGCCGGTGGAGCAGGCGCTCGGTAAAGCGGGGGATAACCGCGGCGAGCTTTTGAGCTTCCTGGGCAAGGTATCGAGCGAGCGGCGTACGGCTGCGGCCTTCCTGATCGAGAACATGCCCCAGCGCGATCTCAGCAGCCTGAAGGCCAACTACCTGGCCGAAAATCTCAGGCTGGCCTTCGAGGCGAAGACTGTCGCGGCCTGGGGAAAAAAATTGCCGGAAGATGTCTTTTTTAACGATGTTCTCCCTTATGTGAACGCCAACGAGGCCAGGGAGGCCTGGCGTCCGAAGCTCCGGGAGAAGTGCCTGCCGCTGGTGAAGGACTGCAAGAGCCCGGGCGAGGCGGCGCATGAGCTGAACAAGAAGATCTTCAAGCTCTTCGGTGTGCGCTATTCAACGAAGCGCAACCGGGCGGACCAGGCGCCGGCCGAAACGATCGAGACCGGCCTGGCCTCCTGTACCGGGCTCTCGATTCTCCTGGTCGATGCCTGCCGCTCTGTCGGCGTGCCGGCCAGGCTCGCGGGAACCCCGAACTGGGTCAACAAGAGCGGCAACCATACCTGGGTCGAGGTCTGGGATGACGGCTGGCACTTCGCCGGCGCCGCTGAGCCCGACTCGCGCGGACTCGATCACGGCTGGTTCCAGGGCCGCGCCGCGCAGGCTATCGAAGATTCTCCTGAGCACGCCATCTACGCCACGAGCTTTCGCAAAACAGGAACCTCCTTTCCGCTGGTCTGGGCGCCGGGGATTGATTACGTCAGCGCGGTGAATGTCACCAGCCGCTATGTTCCCGCAGGCGCGAAGCCGCCGGAAAAACCCCGCCTCCTGGTGAAGGTCTTTGACGAAAAAGATGGAGAGCGTGTCGTGAGGTCGGTCGAACTCATCGACCGGGCCGATCTCGAGAAAGTGCTGCGTGGCAACAGCCGGGATGAGTCCAACGACACCAACGACATTCTCTCCTTCAAGGTCGAGAAGGGCCGGGCCTATGATCTGCGTATTCTCGATGGAAAGAGAGTGCTCAGCCGGGAGTATCGCTGCGGGGGCAGCCGCCAGGATGTCGTCTCGATCTTTCTTGCCGATCCTTCACCCCGTAAGTTGAAGGCGGCCGATGAGAAGAAACTCACCGCGGCACTGAAGGGGTATTTCAGCGCTGATGAGAAAAAACGCGCCAGGTGGAAATTCAGCAGATCGCTCGACAAGCTGCTTGCCGGTAACGAGGAGGCCGTAAGAGCCCTCGCCTGGAAGGCCTATCTCGAGGCGACGCTGCATTCGGCCCGGAAGGAAGACTTCGACAAGCGCCAGGTTCGCTTCAAAACCCACCTCAGCCCCTACACCTTGAAGAACGTGGGCAAGCGCCCCGAGGGAGGCTGGCCGCTATTCATCGCCATGCATGGCGGCGGCGGGGTTCCCAAGCGGATCAACGACAGCCAGTGGCGTCATATGCAGATCTATTACCGCGACCAGCCCTCGGTCACAGGCTACCGCTATCTCGCCCTGCGGGCGCCCAACGACACCTGGAATGGTTTCTACGCCGATTACGTCTATCCGCTCGTCGAGAACCTCGTGCGTCAGTTCCTGGTCTTCGGCGATGTGAATCCCGACAAGGTGTTCATCATGGGTTATTCCCATGGCGGCTACGGCGCCTTCTCGATCGGGCCGAAGATTCCCTACCGCTTCGCCGCCATTCACAGCTCGGCAGCGGCGCCGACCGATGGGCAGAGCTCCGCGAAGACGCTCAGGAATACGATCTTCACCTTCATGATCGGCGAGAAGGACAACGCTTACGGTCGACTCAAGCGATGCCGGGGTTTTGACGAGAAGATTCGCAAGCTCCGCGGTGACCGCAAGGACATCTACCCGGTGAAGATGGAATACAAGGCCGGCTACGGTCACGGAGGGCTTCCGGACCGCGACAAGATCA
>CBFHWB010000241.1:0-4701 GCA_965659285.1 Planctomycetota bacterium
TCTTGAGGTCCTTTTCAAAATAGGCTCCGAAGCGCCCGTAGTTACGAGTTGAGTAGACGGTGGGTCGCGGATTCTTCGGATGGTCCATGTGGGTGACGGCATAGTTGTTTTCCCCGTGCTGGAAGATGCCGGTGATCCACTCGGCCCCTTCCCAGACGTCGTTCTTTCCGCCGGTAGATTCTGTCGAGCGCACGTAGGTGGCCTTATTGCCCTTGCCGGGCTTTGATTCTACCGCCCGGTACTGGAAGCCGGCGTGCTGCGGGTCGCCCTTGAGGCTGACGTCATCTGAAACGGCTTCGATGGTGATGACGAAATCCAGCAGCGCCTGCGCCTCGACCTGTCTCCAGGCTGTCACCTGGCGGTAATCCCGGACGACCACCTTACCTTCGGGGTTGTACCAGCCAGTCTGCGAGAGAGTCCTGCCGAATACGGGGCCCATCACCTCTGCGGTGGGATCGTATTTTTCGTGTCGAACGGAGACCCCTTTACAATGCCAGAAATCCCATCGCTTGTCGCCGACACGTGTTTTGCTGAAGCCGATGAAGAGGCCGCGGTGATGGGTGAACTGTCCGCCGGCTCCCTTGGTGATGAAGCCATCATCATGGAAGCCCCAGACATGGTGAAAGGTCTTATAGGTCTGGTGTAATGAGTCCTTGCTGGTCGGATCGTAGGCTGTCATCTGCCTCAGCACTGGCGTCTTGCCGTAGAGCAGGTCAGAGTGGCCCGGGCCTTCCTTGAAGCTGAAGACAGTGGAGGGTGTTTTGCCGCCGGAGCCAAGACGCAGGGTGTATCTGGATTCCATGCCGGGGTCGAGCTTCTTCTCTCTCCAGTAGACCTCGATTCCTTTCGCGCCTGCGCGGGAGACGACCTGGGCATCGATGGCCTTCCCGCCGTTGGCGGGAGTGAGGATGGCCGAGACGAGGCCGTCGCCGGGCGCGGTCCACCCGGCGGGTAGTTCCTTGCCGGGGCGCAGTTTGACACTGGTTGGAGAATTCCTTCGCGCGATTCCAGCGGGGTCGACCTTGATCTTGAATTGAAGGTCCGCGCCAGGACAGCTTGCCGCTACCAGGAAGATTGCAAGAGCACAGCCCGCTCTCATTTTATGGATCATGGCAGTTGGTCTCTCATTTCCGGGGGTTTCAATCGGCGGTCTCGAGCGCCAGCGAAGCCTGGTTGAGATAGCTGCACCTGCAGCCCGCCGAGGCATCCGGAACCAGTACGATTCCTCCCGCGGGGATCGCGTTGACCCAGCAGCCAAGCCTCAAGCCGCCGTAGTTGTAGGTTTTCTTCGTATCGGCAAGATCGAAATAGCCCATGGTGGCGGAGCGAAAGAGCATCAGGTTATTTCCCCCAGCGAGAATTCCGCAGCCGTAGGAGCGCTTGAACTTAAACTCCCTGTCGACGCCGGTTTTCAGATCCCAGGCGCCTCCTTCGGCGTAAATGGTCTTGTCGTTGAGCATCGGGCGGGAGGAATAATTCACCTTCCTGTCCCATACGCGGTAGCCGTCGGTGGTGTGAAAGACCGCCATCCGCCCTCCAACTTCCGATGGAAGACGAAAGCGCGTGGGCTGGTAACTCATGAGGAGGATCTTCTTCTCGGCGCTCAGGGCGAGCATGGTGCCGAAGACGTCCTCACTTTTTTTCCAGTCGACCTTGCCGGTGGAGGCGACGATGGCCAGCAGCGTACCGCTGGGATGGGGTGCGTCTTTCTGCCCTTTCCCTTTGCGATAATCGATGGTGTCGATAGCGGCCTTTTTCCTGTCGATGAGATAGACCCGGTCTCCTCCGATGGCGATCGCGTTGTGGCGAATGGAATGCTCCGCGTCGAATCTCCAGAGCAGCTTGCCGGTTGTTCCATCCAGGGCGAAGAAGGTCTTCGATTCTGTCAGCAGATCCCGCATCTCGCCCTTGAGGTAGCGCCATTTCACGACGTGTTCCGAGTCGGCGATGGTGCCGAATATGATCCCACCGACGGCGGCGAGGTAGCCCCATTTCCCCTGCTTTCCAGTGGCGGTGGCAGGGGTCTTGAATTCAGCGAGCTTCTTGCCGGTCGCGATATCGATTCTCAGGCAGACCTCTTTGCGATGGATGTAGACGCTGTCTCCATCGGCGCAGAGGTTGCTGCCGGTTCCAGCTGTGCCCATCAGATGGTCCTGGTTGTAGGCCTTGAGGATTCCCGGCAGGGAGTACTCCCAGATGGTGCGTCCATTGTAGGCGTCGACGCCGCGTACAGCGTTCAGTCCCTCCACCACCAGGTAGCCCTTGTGGAAGAGGGGAGCCGGTCCGCGTCCATGCCGCTGCGGTACGGGGAGGTCGGCGTCTCGGAACCAGAGCATGCGCAGCGGTCCCTTGACGATGGCGTCTTCTGAGCAGCAGGTATTGGCGGGGTTCGAATACTGGTGCGTCCAGCTTCCGGCGCCGGCGAGAGCTCCCCGTCGTCGAATCTCCATTTTTCCTTTTTTGCCCGAGACGACGACTCCTCCCCAGGGTCGTGTCAGACGTGTCAACTCGTCCGCGTCGATGTTCGCCGGGGCGCCTGTAACCGACCGTCCGGAGACCACCAGGTTGGCGAGGTATTTCGGGTAGTTCGTTTTTTTCAGCGATGCCTGGTGGACCACCACCCGGGTCCCGTAGAGACCGGCATCATCGAGGCGCTTCCTCGCTTTCTTCACCAGGGCGGGATCCTCTTCGAGACAGTAGATCTTCAGGGCGCTCTGGCGGGCGAGCTCCAGGGCCAGGCTTCCATCTCCGCAGCCGAGGTCGAGGCAATAGCCCTCCCGGATCCCGGACTTCTCGAGGATCTCATCCGCGGCATCAGCGAAGCTCTCGAGATGGCCGGGCAGGGCTCTTTTTCGCGCGGGCTCGGAGGGCTCGCCGCCGGTGTCTTTTCCCGCGAAGCAGTAGATAAAGCCCTCGTCAGTGCTGACGTAGAGCCGCCCGTTTGAGGAGGCGAGTCCGAAGACCGAGCCTTTCACCTTGCCCTTCCAACTGACGCTCCTGCTGGTGGAGTCGATCACCGCGACCTCATCGCCGCCGGCGGAGACAATGCTGGAGCCGGAGCAGATGAGCTCCTCTCCTCCCGGAACTCCACCGATTTTCCAGAGTGGTTCGATCCCGGTATAGTTGATCGTCTTACCCTTGCGATCTTTGCGTGTTTTTTTCGCCCAGCGGTAGACCTGGATTTCGCCCTTGGAGAAGCTGACCAGCTGGTCTCCTAGGCGGGCAACCCGGCTGCCAAGCTCGGCCTCGGCCAGGCCGGTCTTCGAGTTGAAGAGCCTGCCGCTGTTGAAGAAGTGGGTTCCCAGTCCGATGACCAGCGAGCCTCCAAGCTGTCCGTATTTCTGCAGGTGGAAGTACTGGAACTTTCCATCGGCGCTGTTGAGCGCGGCCGGTACGGCTCGGCCGGTCGGCAGCAAGACCCTGCCCTTGTCAAGGACCAGGTGCCCCTGGGCAGAGACTCCGCTGGCGGCATCGGCGCCGCCATGGGGCTGGGGCATGAAGCGAAAACCGTCGGTGTCGTTGAGCCAGGCGCGCTGAGGGTTTCCGAGCTTCAGCGCCTCGATGAAGATTCCCTCAGAAGGCCAGATTCCTGCCGCCCAGTAGAGGACGCCATCGGAGATCGCGGGGCCGCCCCGAGCGGGCCAGATGGAGCAAATACTGTCATTGCCGAGGATCTTGCGTTCGGTGGGTCCACCTCTTCTCTTCCAGTTCAGCTTTCCTGTTTTCGTCTCGAGACAGTAGAGGTACCCATCGTCGCTCACGCAGTAGACCTGGCCGTTCGCGCTGACGGGCGCCAGGCGAATCGGGCCGTCGGTGAAGTAGCTCCAGCGCTCTTCGCCGGTGGCGGCGTCGATCGCGTGCAGCTGGTGGTCGGCGGAACTGCCGAAGAACAGGAGGTCGCCTGAGATGATGGTCTGGAAGGACCGGTCAAATTTCTGCCTGACCGAGCTGGGCCAGGCTGAGTCCGGCAGATGAGAACGGTAGGCCCACTGCAGCGAGAGCTTGCCGGGGAGCTCATCCGTGGTATAGCCGCTGCGGGCGGAATCGCCTCGGTAGGTGTTCCAGTCGGCGGCGTTCAGAGCCGCGGTGCAGAGCAGGAGGACCGGGAGAAGCTGGCGAATTGTCATTGGATGCCTCGGCGGTTCGGGATGGTGTTTTCCGGGTTTTCAGATCACCACCACATATTGAAGCATCAGGGCCTCAAGTGAAAGCTCTGCCTCTGAGGAATCAGGAGTAAGGGCCTCAGCTGAGCTTTGAGATGGCCGCTGCCGGGTCGAGGCCATCTTCCGCCGCCCTTGCGTAGTAGCCTAGCCGGCGTCCGGGGTCGTCCTCGCGCACGAGCTCGAAGCCTCCCTCTCCATAGAGAGCTGCGAGAGTGTTTTCAAGAGCCGGGCGCAGCGAGGCATCCATCTCGTCGGTATTGGGAGTCAGCAGGCGGTCGTTGAACGAGAGCTCAACCTCGCTGCAATCGACCGTCACGCCCGGGGGAAATTCTTTTTCTCCACACAGGCGCTGGATTTTCCCGAGCGCTTTTGCCAGCACTGAGCGCAGCCGATCAGCAGGGCTGCCTTCCAGGCCCTTCCGGTTGGAAAAGAAGAGTCCCGCCCAACCTTCCCGGCGCTGGCTGCCGGAGCCTCTTGAGAAGTCGACTCCGAACTGCCAGAGCTTGCTTACAAGGATGATGCTGGGAGCTTCCGGTAC
>CBFHWB010000242.1:0-4454 GCA_965659285.1 Planctomycetota bacterium
GCAACTGCTGCGTTCTCTCGGATTATACGGTCTCGACAAGAGATTGAAGAGCTTCTTTCGGATCACCAAGTCGAGGATGAGCTTTCCTCCCTGGGGAAAAGAAACCGAAGGCAGGATTCGCTCATCTATCGATGTCGTGCGCTTTTCGTCTATAGCGTTGGCTTTTGAGCGAATTGAAAAAGAGCAGGTAGGCGGAGAGATTGCGGAGATCGGCGTTTACAAAGGCAAGGTGGCCAGCTTCCTGCGGCATCTTGCTCCTGATCGACGCATGCCCCTGTTTGACACCTTCGAGGGTTTCTCCAAAAAGGACTTCGAAGAACCCGACGAAGGAAAGGACAAGCGCTTCAAGGATACCGATGCGGAGACCGTTCGCAGCAAGGTTCTGGCTGCCGGCAATCCCGATGCCGAGGTGGTCTTGCACATCGGGTTTTTCCCTGACACGGCCGTCGAGCTTGAAGACGAAACCTTCTGCTTCATCTCACTGGATGTGGACAAGTACAAACCTACCCTGGCCGGACTCAAGGCAATGTTTCCCCGTCTTGAGCCGGGCGGCTACATTTTTATTCACGACTACAATAGCGAGGAATCAAATCGAGGGGTCTCGCGAGCGGTCGATGAGTGGATCGTCGGTAGACTTGAGTCGGTCCTGGATATTCCTGATCAATCCGGCTCGATCGTCATCAGGAAGCTGGCGGAATAGGCCTTCGTCGGCTCCTGTCTGCCCGGCACCACTTTGCCAGCTCCGGCGCTCTACTGGATGTCCCGGCGGGGATTGTTCTTGAACCCCGGCTCGCATTGACTCGCCGGGTGAAGCCTGAAGGGGAGGATGCTGTCGAGCAGAGCCTTGGAGTGACCATTGGTGAAATCAACGCCCCGTTCAGGATCGGGTCATGTGGTGAGATCCGGAGCGCATTCCCGGTAGCCCGTTCAGCCCCAACACGATAAGATGCCCGGATCAACGGAACGTCTCACAGGATGCCTTCTTTGAAATCTTCCGCGCTCATAACCCGACGGCGAGACTTCTTCAGGCTGGGGAGCCTGGCGGTCGGGGCCATCTCTCCCCTGGGCCTTTCGCTGTCACAGGTGCTGGCGAACGAGGCGGCCAGTGGAGGCGCGAAGCGGATCAACGTGATCTTCATGTTCCTGCAGGGCGGCGCCAGTCATATCGACATGTACGACATGAAGCCGGACGCGCCGCGCGAAATCCGCGGCAAGTACAGCCCGGCCTCGACCAGTATTCCCGGCCTGCAGCTCAGCGACCGGTTGCCGAAGCTCTGCGGCTCGGCCGACAAGTTCTCCATCATTCGTTCGATGCACTCCTACAGCTCGAAGCACGGCGAGGGAGATGTGGACATCATGTGCGGCAGTCCGCGCGACAAGAACCTGCAGGCTCCGGGTATCGGCGCGGTGCTCAGCCTGCAGCAGAAGCAGCAGTCGCAGGTGCCGCCCTTTGTACATCTCGGCGACATGAAGCACCCGGCGCACAGCGCCCCGGGCTATGGCGGCTATCTCGGCCACAACTACGACCCCTTCCTCATCGGGCAGGATCCGAACTCCCCGGCCTTCTCGGTGAAGACCTTCGATGCGGCCGATGATGTGGATCCCGGCCGCCTCCTGGGCCGTCGCAACCTGCTGCGGGGGCTTGACCGCTACCAGGCCGCGCGTGAGCGCCAGCTCGAATTTGCCCGCGAGCACGACACCTTCACCGAGCAGGCGCTCAGCCTGTCGACCTCGAACAAGGCGAAGGACGCTTTTGACTTGTCAAAAGAGCCCGCCGCCCTTCGCGACGCCTATGGCCGCAACAGGGTTGGACAGGGCATGCTCCTGGCGCGCCGCCTGGTCGAGGCGGGGGTGCGTTTCGTTACGATCCTGGGCTACGTGGATACGGGGATCTACGCCTGGGACCATCATTGGGGCATCTTTCCCCATCTCGACAAGCAGCTTCCGATCTACGACAACAGCTACTCGGCGCTTCTCAACGATCTCGACGACCGGGGTCTGCTCGATACCACGCTTGTGATCACCGCGGGTGAGTTCGGGCGGACGCCCGGCTTTAACAAGGACAAGCGCGGCCCCGGACGTGATCACTGGAGTCGCTGCTTCAGTCTGACTCTCGGCGGTGGCGGGATCCAGACCGGGAGAGTCATCGGCTCGAGCGACAAGCACGGAGCGGTTCCAACGGACCGCCCTGTCTCGATCGCTGATTTCGCGGCCACCGTCTATCGAGCGCTCGGCCTTGACCCGAAGGCGGAATACATGGCGCAGGGCAGGCCGATGCGAGTCCTGCCGGAGGGGGCCGCGGTCAAGGAGTTGTTCTAGGGGAGCGCTCCGCGACTTCCCTCATGGGTCTGCTTGTTGTTCATTTAGCGGCGGATTTTTTATCCAGGTCTACGTGGGCTCCCTCCTGGAGAGGTCGGACGATTTCAATGACGCCTGTTACAGGTTCCCCGGGTACCTGTCGAGTTCGGAAAGTTAATCTCGTATCCTTACCCCGGACAAATACCATGAAGGCATGAGGAATCAGGCCCGGTGCCGGCGGGTTTAAAGAAGAAGTCCTACTGATAGCGCTCCTGGCCTGTGAAGGAGCCTTGTTTTATGGAATTGGGATATGCAGAACCGATACCTCTTTTGCCCGATCCATGGCTTCTGGAGATTTGGTGGAGGGGATGAAGGTCAGGATCGCATCCATTCTCTCTATTCGCGTGTCTACCCGCGGAGGCCTCCAGGTGGTCGTCGCCAGGGTACGATATCTGTCATAAGGCGGAGAGCCTGGGCTTTCCTGCTTTCAGGCCTGTGGCCTTTTTTATGTGCTGCATCGAGCGTGCGGTACCTGCTTCACTGCGGCCCCACCATCCGGAAACGGACGGGCAAGGGTCTGATCCGGCAATTCCTGGAGCAACTGCAGCTCGGGGTGTGGCATAGCATCCCCCCGTACTCTTACTACGAGTACTCTTTGTATCATCAGAAAAACCGACGGCGGGCTTCGAGCTTCATTCACGCTTACGAGCGTGGTTACCTCGCGATGGCGTTCATGTCAGGGCAGGATCGGCGAACCCTTGACGACAAGTCGCTATTTCAAGATTTCTGTGAGCGGTTGCGCATTTCAACACCACCTGTCGTGGCACGCTTTGAATCCGGCAAGATGACCGTGGTGGACCAAGGCCTCGAGGATGGATTGCCTGCCACCGATCTTTTTTCGAAACCTGCGGGAGCCGCTCTTGGCCGGGGGATCGCCCGGTGGGAGGTCATGGTAAATGGCGAGTACTCCGATGCGGAGGGCTCGAGGTTCAGTTCGGAGCAATTGATTGAACACCTGGAGACGCTCTCTCTCGGGGAGCCCCACTTGCTCCAGCCAAGATTGAGGAACCACCCGGACCTGGATGCGGTATCCCTGGGCGGACTTTGCACAGCGCGTATCATCACCTGTCGTCTTCCCGGCGAGGATCCGACCCTGGCGCTTGCCGTGTTCCGGATGCCTCGTGGCCAGGCCGTGGGGGACAATTTTGCGTACGGTGGAATCGCATGCGCCATCGACGTCGATCGAGGAGAGTTGCTCGGCTCCGCCCTGGGCGCCGGGCTCCTTTCCGAACGCTTCGATTGTCACCCGGACACCAAACGCCCGATTGCCGGTATCGTTTTACCGCAATGGGATGTGGCTGTGTCTCTATGTTTGCGCGCCCATGAAGAGCTTGCCTCCTGCCCGGCTATCGGCTGGGATGTCGCTTTCACTCCCGCTGGCCCGATGTTGATCGAAGGCAACCTGCCGTTCTGCACGAGCCTGGCTCAGGTTCCTGGCGCAACACCCCTCCTGGAGACCTCGTACCAGTCGGCGATCCTGGGCTTCCTCGCACAGTCGGATGAATTCAATTAGCGGCTGTTCGGGGATTCCCGAAATCCGATCGAGGCCCGAATATTTCCGGGATGGGTGAGAGCCCGGCAGAGTCTGGCTTCGAGGCCACCGTTTACCCCATCCTGGGGGAGCCGGTTCGTTTTTACCGGGAAAGCGGGGCTGGTTACTTGATCTCGCGGATGCGCACGTCCTTGAACTCGGCCCACATGGGCCTGCCTCCATGCAGCTGGAAGGCGAGGATGCCGTCCAGCAGTGCCTTGGGGTGGCCATCGGTGAAGTCCAGGATGAGCCTGTTGTTCATGTAGTGGCGGATGTGGTTGCCTTTGGCGATGATGATGACATCGTTCCAGTCATTGAGCTTGAAGAGCTTCTTGAAGCCATCCGCATCGATGAGCTTCCCGGTGACCTTCTTCTTGCCATCCTTGCCGCAGACAGCCTTCTCGCCCACCATGCAGGTGCGGCCGCGGCGGCCGGCGGTGCCTCCCTCGTCATAAATGAAACCCGACACGCTCGGCAGCTTGTTCTGGTTGCGGATCTCATGCTGGTAACCCTGCACGCGCCACTTGTTCGGCCCCTTGCCGGGGGGGAGGTGTTTTGAGCGATA
>CBFHWB010000243.1:0-4410 GCA_965659285.1 Planctomycetota bacterium
CCTGCTCCGTCCTGACCCGGTAGGTGTATTCTCCCGGTGAGCCCAGGCGCAGGATGCCGCCCTCCGGGCGCTCCTGCATGTCGGGGTTGAAGAGACCCGCGGGGTCGCTGGCGGCGATCGCGTTGAGGAAGACAGCGTATTGCTCGTTGGTGACCCGTTCCGTCCCGATCTCGTAGGCTGAATCGACATTGCCGAAGACACCGCGACTGTAGAAGTTCTTGTCCGGCTTGTTACCCGGGTCGCGGACCTTGACGAAATCCATGAAGGGCTCCGGTTGCGAGGGATCCCGGCTCTTGCCGTGGACAGCCTTCTTTTTCGCCGCGCCGCCGTTCGATCGGCCCTTGAAATCCAGACCGGCCAGCGGCAGGGGGGTATTCCAGAAGACCGTTTTGTCTTCGGGCGGGCGGTTGAAGAAGTGCCACTCGGCGAAGGCGAGGATCTTCTCCCAGTCCTCGGTGGTGAACGAATGTCCACCGTGGCGGTAGGTGATGGCGTTTTTCTCAGGCACGCCGAGGAACCGGAAGGCTTCCTGCGCCGCCATGGAGGAAACCTGCGTTCCGAGCGGATTGGCGAACAGGTCTTCGAAGGCTTCATTGCTGATCACCGCGCGCGGAGCGACCAACGCCTTGACGAAGTGCTGGTCAAAGGGCAGGTAGTCTTCCCTTTCACCTAACCACTGGATTCGCTCATGGTACCACCACGGCTTGTCGTTCATACCGAGGGTCTCGGCGCCGGGGCCGAGGATTCGGTAGCAGCCGGAGCCCCCGGCGCCCGATTGGTTGGGGATGGCCATGGCGAAGCGTTCGTCGAGGGCCGCGGTCAGGAGAGCCATCTTTCCTCCGCGCGAGTGCACGGTTGTGGCGATGTGTTCGAGGTCGACGTCCTTACGTGTCTCGAGATAGTCGACCAGGCGCATCGCGCCCCAGGCCCAGACCGATAGCGTCGCCCAATCGTAGTCGGGATAGGCCTCCTGGGCCGGTCCGGCGAAGTCCTTCCTGTCGGGATCGAGGTCGCTGCGGGCGTACTCGATGAAGATGTAGCCCGCATCGAGGAACATCGGAACGTTGCGGTTGCGTCCGAGGCGGCCCGCCTCGCAGAGGATGACCGGCCGGGGGCCGGGTGTCTTCGGCAGGTTCAGCAGGATTCGCATGCGCAGCTTCCGCTTCGAGCCGATCACCAGCGTCATAAACTCCATGGTTCCCTTGCCGCTGGGGTGAGGACGGCGCTGGATGTCCGCGGCGGTTACCGAGTCCGGCCTGGGCGGGATACGGCCGTACTGGTAATAGAGCAGCATCTTCTTCATCTCCGTCCGGCGTCTTTCCCAGTCAGCCTTCGTCTTTACCTTGCTCCCGTCGGCAAAGGTAAAGAGATCGGGAAGCTCCAGCGAGGGCTTCAGTGATTCCGGCGATGCGGGCGGTTTCCACGCGTGATCGTCCGCGTGGACTGAGAGTTCCGGGTTGAGGAGGCAGACCGCGAAGAGGAGTTTGAGCAGGGTATTGGGTATTCGAGCGTCAGGCATGCGAGTTGGCTTTCAGTCTGGTCGAAGACTGTTTTCTCACCTGGGAGAGGGGATTTCGAGCTCTATGATCAATTCGAGATTCTGTCCGTCTTTGACCTCCAGGTCAAGCGAGGCCGGGGTGTGTCCCGGCGCCGTGACCTTGAGGAGGTAGCTTCCCGGCAGCAGGCTGTTCGATCTGAAGCGACCCTCGGTGTTGGGCTGGAGACCTTGCCCGCCTTTTTGCGCTCCAATCGGATCGAGTTGGACCCGGGATCCTGTTATGGTTTTGCCGCTGGCGAGGGAGACAACCTGGCCGCTGATCCTGCCGTATTGCCGGAGGATGAGCGCCACCTCTTCACCGGAGTTAACCATTCGGGAATGGCGCAGGTAGCCCTTACCCTGGACAGTGACCAGGTACTGTCCATCGCCAAGCTGGCCGATGCTGAATTGCCCATCGGCGTTGGTGCGGTCGCTGGATTTCTCATCCTGTCCGAGTTCCGGCCGTGTCCGGAAGGACTTGACCAGCGATCCTTCAACTGGTTCGCCTCGGATGTTGCGAACGGTTCCCGAGATGATCTTTTCCGGCTCGAGCTGGATGACCTGCTCCAGGAGTTGGTTCACGGTGACCCGCAATAGCCGGGTGTAATGCCGCGTCCCCCTGTTTCCCCCTGCACGAAGGGAGTAGGTGTTGTTGGACAGCCCGGCGAAAAAGCTCTTACCTTCCGAGTCGGCCTTGCGCGTTTTTATTTTTTCCCAGGGGTGTTTCCTGTCGTCAACAGATCTCCAGATGGACAGATCCTCTCCGGCGCGCGGAGACCCATCGGGCCCCAGGACCGAGATGTCAATCCGGCCGCCTTTGGAGAGCCTGATGTTGAGGCTCTCGAGTTCGTCTCCAGCGCCCAGTTCGAAGGGCTTGCCCTGGAACTCAACATAGTCGAGGTGGTAGGCCAGGAGCTCAGCGGTGGGAGACGGCTCGATGTCGAGAAACTCAAAGGCGCCCCGGGAATCGGTCAGGACCGAGCTCACCAGTTTCATTCGCTGATTTTTCTTCTTTTTGCCGATCTTCACCATGGCCTGGAGACTGACCTCGACGCCCGCGATGGGCTTGTCTTCGCCATCGGTTACCATTCCTTTCACCGAGGCTTTCGGGACGGGAATGATTTCAGGGGCGGGAGCCGGAGGCGGCCTGTCCCCAGGCGGCTCGGTTTTTTCTCCTGGCGTCTGCCGGGCCAGTGGTGGAGCGGCGGGAGCGGGGCTTACCTTCGCAACGGGATCTTTTCCGGGTTCTTCCGCTGCATCCTTTGTCGGAGGGTGGTTCGTCGCCTTCGGCTCCTCTTTTTCCGGTGGTTTTTCGACCGGCTTTTTTTCTCCTTCTCGAACCAGGGGAGTTTCTCTGGCCAACTGTGTCGCTTCACTTTTCTTGCTAGGCTTGACGTCTTCTTTCCCGGATGAGAGCGCCCAGACGAGCAATGCGAGGAGGATGACCGAGATGATGGTAGAGCTTGTGTTTTTCTGCATGTTGAGCGGGGTGCCAGTCAACTTCGTGCCGGGTGAGTTTCGCGGTAACGGTTAATTGTTGTCCCGCTATCTTTCAATAGCGGCTTGGCCCAGACCCCGTATCCTATTTAAACCCGTGGGGAGGCAATACTCCAGCGCTAGTGGTTGGGACGGCTTGCGAGGGCAGGAGTGGGCATCTACAATGGGCCCAGACGGTGGAGCTGCTAACCAGGGAGAGAATCTGGAATATGTCGAAGTCTTTTCGCCTCTTTGTTTTTTTCGCCGGGCTCTGGGCCGTAGCGCCTGCCATCGGCCAGGTCCACTATCACAAGGATGGAAGGCCCTGGTCGGTTACGACCAAGAGGGGGCCCGATGCCATAGCCGGCGGCTGGTACTACAACCTCGGCATCACCGGTATGCGTGCGATCCTGGTTGAGAAGGAGCCCACGCAGTTGCTGGTCAAGTACGTCTTCCATGGAACCCCGGCCCATGGCAAGATCCGACCGGGGGATCTGCTCATCGGAGCCAACGGCCGGAAGTTCGTCACGCCCCATCTCAACGGCTACAGCGTTGAGGTCTTCGGCGGCAAGGGGCCGCTGCGAGATCTCGGCATCGCCATCGAGGAGAGCCAGGGGCGCAAGCTTCGCGGGAAGCTCAGCCTGGCGGTGCTTCGTGAGGGCAAGACGAGGAAGGAAACCCTGGACCTTGGAACCTCCAACGGAACCTACGGCAGGAAGTTCCCATCGGATTGTCCGAAGTCGAGCCGGCTGCGAAAGCAGCTCTGCGAATTCATCGCCGGTGAGCAGCGTCCCGATGGCTCCTGGGGTCAGCCTCATATCAACACCTTCTCCGCGCTCGCGTTGCTTGCAAGCGGGGAGAGCAGGTACCTGCCGCTGGTGAAGAAAAACGCCGAGTTTCATGCCCGTAAGACCAGGGCCAGCGACAGGTCATCCCTGATCAACTGGCGCTACATGGCGGCCGGTATCGTCATGGGGGAATACTATCTCCGTACAAAGGAGAAGTGGGTTCTCCCCGAGCTTGAGGAGGTTTATCAATTCCTCCTGTCCTCCCAGTACACGGATCTGTCCCAGGTTACCGAATCGGCCAGGAAACGAAAGCTACCCCGGCGAGAGGGACAGGCTCTTGGCGGCTGGGGCCACAACCCCGGCTTCGAAGGTTACGGCCCCATCGCCATGGTCACCGGCCAGGGTGCGCTGACCTTCGCCGTGCTCAAACACTGTGGTATCGATGTGGACCGAGCGCGCCACGACAGCGCCTACGAATTTCTCGCCAGGGGAACAGGCCGCAATGGTTACCTCTGGTACGCCGACTCTCCAAGCCGGCACGACCGCTGGGCCGACATGGGCCGCACCGGCGCCTCTGCCGTCGCCAATTTCCTGAGTCCCTATAAGGAA
>CBFHWB010000244.1:0-4399 GCA_965659285.1 Planctomycetota bacterium
CTGTCCGGGTCATAGTTGGGATTGGGCTTCGGATGGAGAGCCCCGGTTTCCTTCACGAAACCGTCGATGAGAGCCTGCAGCTCCTTGACCTTTTCCGGCATCTTGCCGGCAAGGTTGCGGGTTTCCCCGATATCTTTCCCGAGGTCGTAGAGTTCGACAAGCTCCGGGTACTTGGGATGAGGCTCGAAGCGGCGGATCAGTTTGTAGTCGCCCTGGCGCACGGAGACGGCACCAACGAGGTGGGGGAACCAGGTGAAGTAGGCTTTGCGCTTCAACTCGCCGGTTCCCTCCAGCACCGGCAGGAAGGATTCGCCGTCGACCAGGTGGTCCTTCGGTTTCGGAAGATCCAGGGCGTCCAGCAGCGTCGGGTAGAGGTCGATCGCGGCGACCACTGCGTCGCTGGTCGAGCCCGGCTTGATTCGTCCGGGCCACCTCACCATCAGCGGCACGCGCTGCCCGCCCTCGTAGATCCGTGCCTTGCCCTCGCGCAGCGGGGCGGTGTTGGTGGGCGCTTCGGGGCCGGCCCATTTCTTCCAGTCCGCCACCATGGGGTACCTGGGATGGCCGGGCTTGATATTGGCGATCCTGCGGTCGCTGGGGATATTGCTGTGTACGTTGCCTCCGTTGTCCGAGTAGAAGATGAAGATCGTGTTCCGGGTCAGCCCCAGCTCGTCGAGTTTCGCCAGCACCCTGCCGAGGCTCTCGTCCAGGCTTTTCAACATGGAGGCCATGATGGGGTTACGCTGTTCGCCCCTGGGGTCTTTTTTCTTCGCAAATTTCGCGGTGTATTCCTCCTTGTGCCCCCATGGCCCGTGAACCCCGTAGTGCCAGAGGTTCAGGTAAAAGGGCTTGTCCTTGTTCGCTTCGATGAAGGCGAGCGACTCGTCGGTCAGCCGGTCGGTGATGTATTCCCCATCGGGGCCGTCGGTGATGGTGCCCGCCGGGCTCTTCGGGCTGGGCTCGTTGCCTGGTTTGACCCCGTAGGGTGAGAAGTAGTTGCTACCCGGGGGTCCCGGGCTGGGCTGGGCATGGAAGGCGACCTGGAAGCCGTGCTTTTCGGGCCAGTGCTCCCGGGCGAGTCCCAGGTGCCACTTGCCGAAGTGGCCGGTAGAATAGCCGGCCTTCGCCAGCACCTCGGGCAAGGTAACTATCGCCGGGTCCAGGTAGTTCCTGCTGGAGGCGTAGAGAAGCGGCTTGTCCGCGGGCGCCCCTTTGGGGTAACGGGGTGTGCCCGCGGGGCGGGCGCGCTGGTGTCCGCTGGCGGTGGTGATGCCGTGCCTCGAGGGGTATTGCCCACTGAGAATCGAAGCCCGGGTCGGAGAACACAGCGGGTGGGCGTAGGCGTCGGTAAAGAGCATGGACTGCCCGGCAAGCCGGTCCATGTGGGGGGTCGCGTAGTATTTCGAGCCATAGACTCCGCAATCCATCCAGCCCATGTCATCGACGAGAAAGAGGACGATGTTGGGTTTGTCGGCGCAGGGGGCGGGCGCGAGGGGATGGATGAATGTCAAACAGAACAGAGCCGCGGTCCGGGCGATTTTCATATCGAACTCCTTTAGGGGCTAGTGTACCAACTTCTGACAACTTGAGTACGGGCGTTTAGAAGGAGCTTTACAGCCTCCTCCTCCGCTGCCGATGGACATCAGGATCGACCTCGACATCGTGGATGATCCCGGGGATCAGTGAGAGACGTCAAGGAGCACGGTGAACGCCCAAGGCGTTGTGGATGATCTCCGTGCGGAGGTTTACCCTCGGTGGAGAACTCGTTGACCGTAAAGATGCCGGATGCGCGCCGGCGGCGGTGTCTTTCCCCAGAAACCTGAAGGCCTGGTATGCCCGAACGTCTCCGCAACGTACGATTTGACGGTACCCTGCGACCCTCGCAGGAGGCCTCCGTGCGGATTATCCGTGAGCAGTTGCAGGAGGGTGAGCGGGAGCTTCACATTGTCGCTCCTCCCGGTTCGGGCAAGACGGTCCTCGGACTCTACGTCTGGGCAGATCTCGTGAAGCGGCCGGCCCTCGTTCTCAGCCCGAACTCGGCGATCCAGGCCCAGTGGACTGCCCGGGCGAAGGAGCTTTTTGAACTGGATGGATACGAGGACGCGGTGGTTACGAACCCAGCGAACCCTGGCATCCTCACCTCGCTCACTTACCAGTCCGTCACCCTGCCGCGCCGCGGCGATGAGGACCTTGAGGCTCGGGCAAGGGCTCTCTGGGTCGAGACGCTCATCGCCGAGGGCGAGGCGGAGGATCCGGCGAGCGCCGACGCCTGGATCGCCGGGCTCCAGGCGAGCAACGCGAGCTATCATGGCGAGCGGCTCGGGACGTACCGCAAGAAGGTGCGCGACGCCGACGTTCGCGGTGGAAAGGTGCTGGGCTCGCTGGCCGCGAGCGCTCGCGAAAACCTTGATCGCCTTGTCGAAGTGGGGGTCGGGCTCATCGTGCTTGATGAGTGCCATCATCTCCTGCGCCACTGGGGCCGGGTGCTGAGCGAGGTGCGGGGGTTGTTCGATGATCCAGTGGTTCTCGGGCTGACCGCCACGCCGCCTGATTTCGATGATGCTGATTCTGATGACGCCGAGCGGTACCGTACCTTCTTCGGGCCGGTCGATTACGAGGAGCCGGTGCCTGCGCTGGTTCGCGATGGCAACCTCGCTCCGTACCAGGACCTCGCCTATTTTGTGCGGCCATCGGTGGAGGAGCTGCGGTATATCGCCGGGGTTGATGAAGACTTCGGGGAATTGGTCGCGGAGCTCAGGGACGATCCTCCATCTCCACCGGAGGGAGAGCCGGCGAGGGTTCCCGGGCTTGATGGCTGGCTGGAGGATGTGCTTGGCGGGCTCCGGCTGCCGGGCGGGGAGGCGAAGGACTGGGCGAGCTTTCGCCGCAGGGACGAGGTCTTCGCAGATGCGGCAAGGCTGCACCTCGAGGATGCGGGCCGGGGGCTGCCGGCGGGCGTTCCCTTTTCCAGCTCCGGGCTTCTTGCCGCCGATTGGCCGGAGGAGGAGCGGCTCATCGCGCTCCTCGATCGATATATCCGGCACGGTCTCAGGCGGTCTCCCAATCCAGAGGACCAGGCGCTTGCCGAGAAGGCGATCAGCCGGCTGCGGATGATGGGTACCCAGATCACCGAGACCGGTATGCGGGCGTGCGCCTCCCCGGTAGGCAGGGTGATGGCCTACGCCTCGGCCAAGCTCGAGGCGGTGAAGGTGATTCTCAAGGCTGAGCATCGCGCGCTGGGTGACCGGCTGCGAGCCGTTCTCGTCACCGATTTTGAGAAGACCTCTGCTACAGCCCTGGTTGAGGGAGTCTTGGACGAAGAGGCCGGCGGAGCAGTCGCCGCGTTCAGAGCGTTGTTGACCGACCCGGAGACTGATGCTCTGGACCCGGTGTTTATGACCGGCTCGACGGTGCTGGTGGACGACGATCTTCTGCCGCGGATCCTGCCATATTTTGAGCGCTGGATCGGCGACCTCGACCTTGAGATCAACCTGGCTCCCGTGGAACGAGACGGCTACTACGAAATCAAGGGCGGCGGCAAGCACTGGCGGCCGAGGCATTATACCCAGATGATCACCGAAGCGTTCCAGGAGGGCGTGACCAGGTGTCTCGTTGGTACGCGGGGGCTCCTCGGGGAAGGCTGGGATGCCAGCCGCATCAACGTGCTCGTCGACCTGACGACCGTGACCACCAGCATGAGCATCAACCAGTTGCGCGGACGGTCGTTTCGCCTCGACAAGGACTGGTTGGAGAAGGTCGCCAACAATTGGGACGTAGTCTGCCTGGCCGAAGAGTTCAGGCGGGGGTTTGATGATTACAGAAGGTTCAAGCGTAAACACTCCCAGCTCTACGGGGTCTGCGATGACGGAGCGATTGAGCAGGGGGTTGGCCATGTGCACGCGGCGTTTACCGATGCGCGTCCGGAGGGTGTCTCTGAGAGGCTGGAGCTTTTTAACGAGGAGATGCTCCAGCGGGCGACGCGGCGGTCCGAAGCCCGCGGGCTGTGGAAGGTTGGTACTCCCTTCGATGAGACTCCACGGGAAGCGGTGGAGGCGAAGATCGGGCTTGGAGGCGGAGAGTTTCCTCCATTCAAGCGCCTCGCGCTGACCGAATGGAACAACGACACGCTCGCCGACGCGATCGCGCTGGTGGTGGTGCGGTCTTTGCAGGACGCGGGCGAGTTGTCGCGCTACACAGCCCACGCCGGCGGCGACAGGGGCGGCGGCTGGCTGAGATTCTACCTGAGGGGCAAGGGCGCCGACGAAAAGTCGTCAGAAGTCTTCGCCGAGGCGATGCAGCAGGTCCTCGGTCCTCTTGGCAACCCCCGGTATATGATTCCCCGGCACGTTACGATCGTCAGTGAAACCTGGCTGAGCAGAACGCTCCCCTCGTTCATCGG
>CBFHWB010000245.1:0-4352 GCA_965659285.1 Planctomycetota bacterium
AGCGTGGACATGGTGCTCAAGGATATGCCCCTGGAGCGCCTGCGTGACCGGGAGCGTTTGCGTCGGAGCCTTGACGGGTTCAGGCGATCGACGGACCAGAGCGGTGTCATGGAGGGGATCGACAGCTACAACAGCCAGGCCTTTGATATCCTGACCTCATCCGGACTCGCCGAGGCTCTTGACCTCTCGAAAGAGGATCCCGAGTTGCTGAAACGCTACGGGGAAAACGATACGAAATACCAGCGCGATGGCGCGCCCAAGATGATTCGCAACTTCCTTGTCGCTCGTCGACTGGTTGAGGCCGGGGCGAGGGTGGTTTCTCTGAACTACAGCCGCTGGGACTGGCACGGTGGAGACGGGATGAATTTCCCCCGTTCGCGCCAGGAGTTCCCGCTGCTTGACCAGGGGCTCTCCGCCCTGATCACGGATCTTCATGATCGCGGTCTCGATAAGGATGTAACCGTCGTGGTCTGGGGTGAGTTCGGCAGAACGCCGAAGATCAACAAAAACAACAGCCGAGACCACTGGCCGCAGGTCTCCTGCGCTCTCGTCGCCGGAGGCGGAATGCGCAATGGACAGGTGATCGGCGCCACCAACAGGTACGCGGAGCACGCCAAGGACCGGCCTGTGACCTTCCAGGAGATGTTCGCGACCTTCTATCACAACCTCGGCATCAACGTGCAGACCGCGACCGTTACCGACAACAACGGTCGGCCGCATTATCTCGTCGATTCAGGGGTCCAGCCCCTCCGGGAGCTTGTCTGAGCGCGTTCTCGCTCAGCTCCTCTCCTTCTTGATCGAGTAATGGCCTGAGTAGCGTTCACGGCATCTCGCCTTGATGTCGTTCCGGTTTTTCAGCCCCGGATCATCGTCGAAGCGATCAGCGCGCAGGTGCTGGACACCCGGCCCGAAGATTCCATCGCAGATCAGGTCCGCCAGCAGGATTCCGACCGAGGTGCTCTGGAAGACTCCACGTCCGTTGAAGCCGGTGCAGTGATAGAGCCCCTCCAACTCCCGCACGGGTCCGCACAGGGCGTGTCCATCGGGAGTGAAGGTCATGATGCCGCTTGTTACCGTCATCGGGGTACGTTCATCGATGAAGGGGAAGCGTTTCGCTGCGCAGTCGATCAGCGTCGCGACCTGCAGGCTGTCCCTCGGCGCGTTCATCTGGGACATCTGAAAGTCGGCGGGCAAATCTTCCATATCGTATTCCGTGGGCATCTCCTCATAGGTGCCTACCAGCAGGCCGCCCGCTTCCGGTCGGGAGTAGATGCGATTTTTCCTGTCGCGCAGGGCGGCATCGGTCGTAGCCACCAGGACCTCCGGTAGTGGGCGGGTGACCAGGTAGGCGTGTCCCATGGCCGCCGTGGCCATCGTGGTGTTCACCAGGCCGGCGAGCAGGTAGGACCAGGGGCCGGCGGCGTTGATGACGATGGGGGCGTGGTGATCCCCGGCGGGTGTTCTGACGCCCCTGATGGACCCACCCTCGATGAGGAGCTTCGTTACTGGCGTGTTGGTCAGGAAGGTCGCGCCCGCTGAGCGGGCGAGCTCGATGTAGGCGCCCAGGAGCTCGCTGGGCTCGAAGTGTCCATCCGTCGGACAATAGCAGTATTCGATGAGGTCATCCGCTCGCATGGAGGGCAGGCGCCGACGGGCGAAATCGCCATCAACCAGGTCGATCTCGAAGCCGATCGCCTTTCCCATCCTGACGAAGTTACGAAGCTCTTGAGCCCTCTCAGGATCGGAGGCGACATGCAGCGAGCCGGTCTTTGTGAAGATATCTTTTTCTGCCTGCCTCTCAATGTCCTTGACGACCTCGATGCCGCGCATCAGGAGGCTGGTCTCTTCGGGACTTTCCCGAAGCTGGGCTCCCAGTCCCGCCGCGCGTCCGGTCGAGCCGGAGCCCAGCATGGATCTTTCGAGCACCAGGACTCTCTTTCCACGAAGGGAAAGCTGCATCGCCGCGCTGCAGCCCGCCGCGCCTCCGCCGATGATGATGATGTCAGCTGACGCGCTCATTTTGATCCTGCCTTAGGTCCCGGGGGAATATTCAGGCTTTTTCACACCGGCGTTCTATTACTTCAGTCCACCGAGCCAGCGTGTCGCGTTTTCGATCACCTTCAACATGGTCTTTTCATGAAAGACCTTGTAGGTCTCGTGTCCGGGCCGGAAGTAGAAGACCTTGCCCTTGTCGATATTCCAGACCGCCGCGGTACGGAACCACTCACCGGTCGGCCAGCGCTCCTCGATGATGACCTCGTCAGGGTCGGGGACATGGAAGGGCTCGTTGTACATCTCGGTGTTCGGGATGGTGAAGTTTCTCGGCAGATCCCTGGCTACGGGATGCCCGGGTTTCACGACATTGAAGTGGCTCGGCTTCGCATCAGGCCGGTAGCCCGGGAAGCAGCAATTGGGCAGGTACACGGTCACCACCGTTTTCCCTCCGGGGTACTTGCGCGGATAGAACCTCGGTGTTGGCAGGGAGTTCTTCTTCGGTGTCGTATAGCGCCGTGGCGGAGGAACGATCTTGAATTCGACCTCTTCCCCCTCGGGGGCGGGGAAGGCCTTCTTCGCGTTCTGGATCGTCCGGTAGTTCATAGCCTCGACGAAGGGAGTCGCCCAGTGGGCGGAATGGAGCGCTATGAACTGCAGCTTCCCGGCCTTGATCTTTTCGAGCACGGCCTTCCCCCTGGCGGGAGAGACCTCGCCTTTTCTGCCGTGCACCCACATGATCAGGACATCGGTCTTGTCGAGCAGCTCGTTCGAGAGTCCCTGCTCGGGGTCATCCAGTCTCACCGAGTTGACCTCGAAGTCCTTGAAACCCTTCAGGTGCTCGGCGATATGGTTCCCCAGGAAGTTTTTATAGGAGGATTTCTGGGCAGGCTGCTGCTCGTCCCAGACCAGCACACGGGTCTTGTCGTTGTCTTTTTGCGCGAAGCCAGTGGTGGAGGCCTGGAGGAGGACGAGGGAGAAGAGAGCCAGGCGGATCAGGTTGCTTTTCAGCATGTTGTTTCGCTCCGTTTCAGTGCGTTTGTTTCAATCCTGGTTTCGTTTACGAGCATATTCACTCAAAAGGATCTTCACAAGCGGCGGGGCCTGTTTTTGTAAAAGGTCGACAGGGCTCTTTCCTGAGCCTGCCTGCCGATTTACGATAGAGCGTGCTTCAGGGAATTAAAGATAGACGACAGGAGCTCATCATGAGTCAGCGTACGAATACCCGCCGTAGCTTTTTGAAGAAGACCGCCGGCGCCGCGATCGCGGTCCCAACCATCGCGACCGTTCCACTGATGGGGGAGGACGCGCCCAGCAATAAGGCGACGATCGGGTTCATCGGAACCGGCAACAATGGCACCAACTGGATGGGGCGCTTCCTCGGAGACAAGAGAATGCGTGTGGTCGCTGTCTGTGATGTCAACAAGGAGGGGCCGGGCTATTGGGCCGGCTCTGTTCGCGGCCGCGATCAGGCTGTTCGGAAGGTCAACGCCCACTACAAGGACAAGGGCTGCAAGGGTTATGAGGATTTTCGCGATGTCATCGGGCGCAAGGATATCGACTCGATCTATATTGGGACACCCGATCACTGGCACGCCCTGATCGCGATCTACGCGGCGCGCGCCAAGAAGGATATCTATGGCCAGAAGCCTCTCTCGCTGACGGTAGCCGAGGGCCGGGCGATGTCCGATGCTGTGAAGGAAAACAAGGTCGTCTGGCAGACGGGAAGCCAGCAGCGCTCTGACAGGAACTTCCGCCGCGCCTGCGAGCTGGTTCGAAACGGCCGGATCGGCAAGGTCCACACGGTGCTTTGCGGCCTGCCGGGTGGGATACCTGATTACGGCAGGACAGCGAGCCAGACCAAGACGGTTCCCGTCCCCGATGGTTTCAATTTTGACATGTGGCTGGGGCCGGCTCCGGAGGCCGAATACTGTCCGGCCAGGGTCGGGGTCAATTTCAGATGGAACCTCGACTACTCCGGCGGCCAGCTGACCGACTGGGGAGGTCACCATCCCGACTGCGCCCAATGGGGCCTCGGCACCGAGCGGTCCGGCCCTGTGGCGATCAAGAACCAGAAGGCCCAGTGGGCCAAGCACCCGGTTTACAATACGGCTACCGAGTATTATTTCGAGTGCCACTACGCCAGCGGGGTGAAGATGCTCATCGCCAATCGCGACCATCGTCCCGCCGATGAGCGGGAGGTTCGCTGGCGCGGCGGCGCGACCTTTATCGGTGAAGACGGCTGGGTCTGGGCGGACAGGGGACGCCACGATGCGAGCTCCAAGGAGATTCTCAAGGAAGAGATCGGTCCGGACGAGACCCATCTCTACCAGAGCAACAACCACGTAAAGAACTTCATC
>CBFHWB010000246.1:0-4335 GCA_965659285.1 Planctomycetota bacterium
GAATCGGAGAAGGTCGTTGGATCGGCGACAGCGGGACCGCTCGCGATCGTGGAAAGATCATCTCCTATGACATCGGAGAGGATCAGCGTCACCAGCTCGCCTCCGCCCAGCCGCGCCGCCAGCCCTCCCCCCTTGAGAAAAGAGAGGTGCTTGCGCACGGTGTTGATCTCGCCTATGTCCGCCCCGCAGGAGAGCAGCCGTGAGGTACAGTCGAGCTTATCAGCGAGGGTGATCCCCTCCGCCGGCGCCGACAGGATAGCGGAGCCTCCACCCGAGACGAGGAGGAAGGTCAGATCGTTCTCACCCGCTTCGGCGATGAAATCCGCCACCTCCCGCGAGGCCTCGACCCCTGCATCATCCGGCAGCGGATGGCCGCCAACCAGGACGCGAAAGCCATCGATCTCCGCAAGGTTTTCCCTGTTCACCACAGCCAGGCCCCTCCAGCCGAGACCGGCCTCAGAGAGGACAGCGCCCAGGGCTTGTCCCATCGAGCAGGCAGCCTTGCCGAAGGCCACGGCCCGAATGACTCCTCCGGAGCCCGGCACGGGCAGCGAACCGGCGGCGTCCAGGGCTCGCCCGACCGCCCTGGCGGGATCCGCCTCAGCGACACCCGCCTGGAAAATATCCAGGGCCTCGCCCCTGAGCTTCTCGATTCCCTCGGTGATCCCTGGCTTGCTCACCAATTCAATCCTCGCGCAGGGGAAGGCTGTCAGCAAGCTCACGGATCTCCGCCGCGTCGCCCACTCCACCGGAGCAGGTAGGATGACGAAGACAGCTTGCCGCCGCGGCATTGGCAAAACGCAGGGAATCCCCAAGGCTCCAGCCCTCGTATACCCCCGCGACCATGCCGGCGAAAAAGGCATCGCCGGCTCCCGCGCTGCCCCTGATAAAGCCGTCGGGAAGAGTGTGGGCAGCCCTCCAGGTCGCCTCAGAGGAGACCGTCAAACCAAAGGCCGCCTCCGGGGTGTGAATCACCACCGCCTGCTTCACCCCGTTTTCGAGCAGAAGCTCGGCCGCCTTCTCGAGCGCTCCGCGATCCAGGGTCCCACCGCCCCGCAGCTCCGTGCCAGTCGTCCGCGCGGCCTCGATTTCGTTGATGACCAGGTAGTCCACATGCGCAAGGGCGGGCGTGACAATGCGGGCGAAACGATCAGAATCTTCGCTGACGACATCGACGGCGGTCAGGATCCCCCTCTCCCTGCAGCCGGCCAGCACCCTGGCCGCCCGGGTTCCGTATTCGGGGTCGTCCTCATCCATCCCATCGAGCAGCAGCAGGTAGCCGAGGGTCAGGATCCTGCAGGACAGCTCGTCGAGAGGGTAGTCCTCCGGAGACAGAAGCGCGTTGGCTCCTCGGTTGTGAAAGAAGGTTCTCCGGCCCGACTCCCTGACCGTCATGACATCGGTGTAGGCTGTAGGAGCATCCTCTATAGCGCGAAGGAAGCGGGTGTCGATCCCGGCCTCTGCGCAATCGGACAGGATTCTCCGGCCATCGGCATCCTGCCCCACCAGGCCGAGACCGGAAAGCTCCAGTCCCAGTTGGAAGCGGGAGAGATCTATGGCGACATTGCAGGCCGCTCCGCCGGTACCTGATTCTTCGTCCAGAATATTGGCGAGGGTTTCCTCCTGCGGCCACACATCAACCGTCTTCACCCTGTCGACAATCCAGTTTCCGGAGCAGCAGATTCCACTTCGCTCAGCCATCGGAGACTCCCTCCCCCAGCACGAAGGCGCCTGTTCTTTCCGGACCATGGACGCCGATCGTCAGGGTCTTCTCGATATCCGCTGTACGACTGGGCCCGGTGATCCAGGTGAAATAGGAATCGAAATCCGCATCTCCCGTCGCCCAGGGAGCCCCTTCATCGATACCTTCAAAGAAGTCCTCCAATCCGCCCAGGAGCCTGTCGCCAGGGACAAGAACGAGGTGGCAACGCGGCACCAGCGAGATCGAGCGCGGCCGGAAGGGACGCGCGCATTGCGCGATGGTACCTGTCTCCGCGATGGCCGCGTCGGCCAGCGTCACCCCCAGGTCATAACCTGCGAGCTCCTGCGGAGTCACCGAGCTGCCGACCGAATCAACCGCGAGGCCAGCGGAATCGAGAAGCTCCCTGACCGGCAGCGAGAGCGACTCCCAGGCCGGGTCGCTGTCCATGACGGCGCTCTGCAGGCCGAGCCCTTTCAACCAATTCCCGAGCTCGGCGGCGGGATCCTCGACCGCCCCGAGGTTCACAGCCTCTCCACCAACAGCGCACAGCTCCGAACAAAAACGCTCCGCAAGATCATCGCCGGCTCCTGGAGCCGTTGAAGGGCGCGGCGCGGGATCCTCCACCAGGAGCTCTCCCGGCTGCCCGACAGCGCGGCTCCTCAGAAAGCCAAAGAGTCTCTCCCTGTAATCTCCCGGCATCACTCGTCCCCTTTTTCAGAGTCTTCGCGCCACCAGCGGCGGAACCCGGATCTGCCGGGAAGCGGCAGGCTGCGGCTGCGGCTCCAGCGCCGGGCCGGGCCGCCAAGACTCGAGGCCAGGCCGGCGCGCGCAACCAGCCTGTAAAACGGCCGGCCGAGGGCGAGCAGCAGGCGCCAGAGCCGCGGAGACCTCGCCAGCAGGGAAAAAACCCGCATGGACAGCTTCTCAGAAAAACCAGCGCTTCCAGCCTCAACGGCCTTTGCCCTCAGTCCGAGTAACATATCGGGAAGCGGGATTTTCATCGGACAGACCTCGCCGCAACGCCCGCAAAGACTCGAGGCCTGCGGCAACTGGCTGGCCTTCTCGATTCCGACGTAATGCGGCGTGATGACAGAGCCGATGGGGCCGGGGTAGACCCAGCCGTAGGAATGTCCGCCCACGCTTCCGTAGACCGGACAGAAATTCAGACAGGCTCCGCAGCGAATGCAGTTCAAGGCCTCTCTCTGCGTTGGATCGGCCCAGAGCCTCGAGCGGCCGGCATCCAGGAAGACGACATGGAGCTTCTCCGGACCATCTCCCTCTCCCCCCGTTCTCGGCGAGCTGATGAAGGAGATGTAGCTGGTGACACGCTGCCCGGTGGCGCTGCGGCAAAGCAGGCGCAGCAGGGCGGCCAGGTCGGACCTCCTGGGAAGAACCTTTTCGATACCCACCACCGCGATATGCACGCGGGGAACGGTTGTCGACATCCGAATATTACCCTCGTTCTCGACCAGGACGATCGTGCCCGTCTCGGCGATAACAAAATTCGCTCCGGAGATGCCGATATCCGCCCCGAGAAAAGCTTCCCGCAGGGTTTCCCTGGCCACTCGAGTGAGCTCAGGAATATCGGCATCGGGATCGGACCCCAGGTGGTCATGAAAGAGCTCGGCCACCTCCTCTCGTGATTTGTGAATAGCCGGAGCGATGATATGCGAGGGATGCTCCCCTGCCAATTGGATGATGTACTCACCCAGGTCTCCCTCGAGAACACTCAGTCCGGCGGCCTCGAGATGATCATTCAGAGCGATCTCCTCGGTGACCATCGACTTGCTCTTGGTAACACTGCTGCCCCCGCTGGCGCGAATGATCGAAAGGATCTGATCCCTGGCAGCGGCTCCATCCTCGCAATAATGGACCTCGCCGCCCCGGGATCGAAGGTTCTTCTCGAAGACCTCGAGAGCCTCGGGCAGGTTCTCTATGGCGCGATTTTTTCGATCATGTCCCCGCTGGCGAAGCTCCTCCCAGTCCGGCATCGAATCGACGGCATCCGTCTTCGCGGCATGAAAGCTTGAGCTGGCTCTCGTCAGCGCTTCACGCAGGAAGCCATCATCAAGAGCTTCGCTCGACAACTCGTGAAACTGGTCAGAGCGCGATTTCATGAAGACTCCTCCTCTTGCGAACCGATCCCGCTCCCTTCAAGAGCGTCGGCCAGCACCTCGGCAAGATGCAGCGCCCGGACCTCGGAGCCGCTCTTCTCCAGCCCGCCCGCCATGTGCATGAGACAGCTGCAATCGGTCGCGACCAGGCTCTCGGCCCCGCTCTTTTCAATACAGGCCAGCTTATTCGAAAGCATCCGCGAAGAGATCTCATCAAACTTGACGGAAAAGAGCCCGCCAAACCCGCAGCACTCGTCCGATTTCTCAAGATCGAGAAGCTCGGCTCCCTCGACAGAAGAGAGCAGCCTCCTCGGACCTTCCCGAACCCCGAGTCCCCTGAGTGAATGACAGCAATCGTGCCAGGTCAGCGAGCCATCACGCCGTCCGGGAAACTCGGTGACCCCGAGCACCTCGGTAAGATATTGCGAAAACTCCCAGGTTCGATCAGCCAGCGCCTGGAAACGGCCGCTGAGCTCTTCATCGTCTGAAAAAAGCTCGGGATAGTATTCCTTCACCATC
>CBFHWB010000247.1:0-4265 GCA_965659285.1 Planctomycetota bacterium
GGTTTTTTTCAGCTTCTTCTCGGAGGCGAACATCTCGAGGGTGTTCTCGTAGCTCTTTGACATCTTCTGCCCATCGATACCGGGCACCACGGCGGTCGATTCTTCCACCTGGGCCTCGGGAATGACGAGGAGCTCCTGCCCCTTACCGTAGACGTGGTTGATGCGCTGGGCGATATCGCGGGTGACCTCGATGTGCTGGATCTGGTCCTTACCTACCGGCACCTTGTTGGAGTCGTAGATCAGGATGTCAGCGGCCATCAGCACCGGGTAGGCGAAGAGTCCGTGGTCCGGGGCGATGCCCTTGGCGGTTTTGTCCTTGTAGCTGTGGCAGCGCTCGAGCAGGCCCATCGGGGTCAGGGTCGAGAGAATCCAGGCGAGCTCCTGCACCTCGGGGACCTCGGAGTGCCGGAAGAAGGTCGTCTTTTCCGGGTCGAGTCCGAGGGCGAGGTAATCGAGGGCTACTCCGAGTACGTGTTCCCGGAGAACCTCCGCATCCCTCACCGTGGTCAGGGCGTGGTAGTCGGCGATGAAATAGTAGGAGTCGTGCTCATCCTGGCTGCGAATATGCTGCCGGATGGCTCCGAAGTAATTGCCGATATGGAGTACGCCCGAAGGCTGGATACCTGAGAGATAGCGCATGGACCCTGTTTTCGCCGATAGAGGCTCGTACTTCAAGCGGCAGGATCACCTAGTTTTCAGGAATCCGTTTTATTCCCTGTCCCGAGCCAGTCACGCGGTTCGCGCAACACCTCCAGCAGTCTTGCTTCCTCGGAGTCCGCCGCGTGCTGGACATCGTAGTCCCAGCGCACCTCCGGAGGCAGGGACATCAGCACGGACTCGATTCGGCCGCCGGTTTTCAGGCCGAAGGTCGTTCCCCTGTCGTAGACGAGGTTGAACTCGACATAGCGGCCGCGCCTCTGCAGCTGGTGCAGGCGCTCGGCCTCTCCATAGGGCTCGTCCTTGCGGCGCTCGAGGACAGGTACATAGGATCCGAGAAAGGCCTTGCCGAGGTCTTCCCACATTGCCGCGGAGTTGTCGTCAGCATCCACGTAGTCAAAAAAGATCCCCCCGATTCCCCGTCCCTCTGCCCGGTGCGGCAGGTGAAAGTACTCGTCGCATTCCTTCTTGTAGCGCGGGTAGAGATCCTTTCCATGGGGATCACAGGCGTCTTTCCAGGCCTGGTGAAAGTGGACCGCATCCTCCTCGTAGAGGTAGCAGGGAGTCAGGTCGGCGCCGCCGCCGAACCATTTCTTGTCGCCTCTTTCGATATAGCGCAGATTGGAGTGTACGGTCGGAGCCTTTGGGTTGCGAGGATGGAGGACGAGCGAGATCCCGGTAGCGTAGAAATCCGAGCCCTCTCCGGGCAGGTCACCCGAGAGGTTTCCCTCCAGCTCGCCGTGAACCTCCGAGAGGTTCACTCCAGCCTTCTCGAGTACGGCCCCGTCGCTAAGCACCCGGCTGGCGCCCCCGCCTCCGCCGGCCCGCTCCCAGGTGTCCTCCCGGAAGCAGCCTCCATCAACGCCTTCCAGGGCGGCGCAGATGCTGTTCTGCAACTCTTGAAGGAAGGCTCGGCATCTTTCTCTCATGGTCTCAACCTCGGGGTTCGTGCTGTCAGAGATCATAATGTAACAGGCACGGGGCAGGATCCAAGTTTCGACCGGTTTCTTTGCGCTCCCGCTCGACAAGGCATCTTTCCGCGGGCAGTAAAAACCTGTAGCCTGAGCGGACATCCCCGTGAAAGGAGTGTTATGAACGAGGCGAGCGAGAAGTACCCCGCCCCGGCGAGCCGGCCGGTCGTTTTTGGAGAGGTTCTCTTCGATGATTTCGAAGGCGGTCCGACGGTGATAGGCGGCGCCGCCTTCAACCTGGCCTGGAACCTTGAGAGCCTCGGCCTCGCCCCGCTTCTCATCAGCCGGGTTGGCGCCGATGAGCTCGGCGGGCGAGCGCTCCAGATCATGACTTCCTACGGAATGGATACCGCCGGAATCCAGCTCGACGAAGAGCTTCCCACCGGGACCGTGAGCGTGCGGGTCAGCGAGGGCCAACCTGAGTTCACGATCAATGATCACCAGGCCTACGATGCGATCGATGCCGCCGAGGGCTGCGAGGCGATGTCCGGTTTCGACGTCAGCCTTCTCTACCACGGAAGCCTTGCGTTGCGGGGGGAGCGTTCGCGCGGAGCTCTCGAAGAACTGGCGACGGTCCGCGGCGACAAGATCTTCGTCGATGTCAACCTGCGGCGCCCCTGGTGGCAGAAGGACAGTGTCCTGGGCGACCTCTCCCGGGCGCGTTGGGCCAAGATCAACGAGGAGGAGCTCATCGCTCTCTTCGAGGTCGGCGACACTTCGGAAGATGGTCTGCTGAAGGCGGCGGACGATTTTCGCCGGGAGCTTGGTCTCGAGCTGCTCCTGTTGACCTGCGGCGCTGCTGGCGCGGCGATGCTCAGGGAGGGACGGGAGACGATCTTTCAGCCTGCGGTTCCGGTTGACGAGGTGGCCGATACAGTCGGCGCGGGCGACGCGATCACGGCGGTGACCATGCTCGGACTCACACGGGGCTGGGGCGGCAGAAAGACGCTGGGCAGGGCGGTGGAGTTCGCCGCCTCAATCTGCCGCCTCGAGGGAGCGACCACGCACAGGCGCGAGCACTACGATGGGTACCTTGAGACCTGGGCTCAGGCTGATCTCCCCGGCCTTCTCAGGGATTGAAGTAGTCCGGTTCGTTCCCGGCCTTCCATTTGATGTTGCAGCCGATGCTGTTTTTCTGGTTTTCCCGGGGAGCCTGTCCGGCCAGCAAGGCATCGATGGCGGCGGAGAGATCAGCGCCCGTGGGGGCGCCGTTGTCGGGGCGGCTGTCATCGTACTGGCCGCGGTAGACCAGCTTGTGGGAGCTGTCATAGAGGAAGAAGTCAGGGGTACAGGCGGCGCGGTAGCTCTGGGCCACATCCTGGCTCTCGTCGTACAGGTAGGGGAAGGTGTAGCCGGCGGCGGCAACCTCTTCGACCATTTTCTCGAAGCTGTCATCGGGATGGGTTGAGACATCGTTGGCGCTGATGCCGATGACCTTCACCCCGCGTTCCTGGTAGCCCCTGCTGGCCTCCGCGAGGTGCTCCCTGAGGTGGAGGACGAAGGGGCAGTGGTTGCAGATAAACATCATCAGCACGGGGCTGCCTTCGAGCTCCGAGAGGCTCACGGTAGAGCCATCGGTGGCCGGCAGGCTGAAGTCGGGCGCCGGGGTTCCCAGCTCGACCATGGTGGAAGCGGTTTTTACCATTGGAGTTCCTTTCGTCAGGTTACTTCTTGAGTTCGCGGATGCTGATGTTCCTGAAGCGCACCTTGGCGCCATTGGGCCAGCCCTTGCCTCCATGGACCTGGATGGCCACGCCGCCGGCATCCGGAATCCGTTTTTTATCATCTTCGAAGTGCGAGATGTGCCAGCCGTTGAGCCAGGTATCGATCGTCGGCGGGTTGGAGGTGATCCGGGCCCGCACCTCGTTGTACTGCCCGAAACGCCAGACCTTCTTCCAGTCCGCAAGCGCGAAGGCCAGGGGGATGTTCTGCTTGTTGTCATTTCCTTTGCGGATGGTTTTGTCATCGTTGAGCTCGTAGTTGCGGACGTTGAAGCCACCGGTTCCTTCACCGTAGATCCCGGCGACATTCCCGTTGCCGTGCCAGTCGACCATGAGCTGGTAGCACTGGCCGCGCTCGGTCGAACGCAGGAAGATTCCGCTGCAGACTCCCCAGTCGGGTTTCGTCTCGATCACCAGCTCAAAGTCGGAGAGCTTGCGGTCGGTAACCAGGACGCCGCCGTTGCCGCTGCCGGGGGGATCCTGCTCGCCTTCCCAGGTGCCGCCCGTGTGGCTCCACCGGCCCCCGGTTCCATGGCCGGTGCGGATCTTATGCCAGCCCTTGTCGCTGGCTGAGAGGGACTCAAACCCCTTGGGAACGCCGCTGGGCTCCAGCGGCTGGATGCGGATGTTGCGGTATTCCACCCACCCCTTGCTGGCGTGATAATCCTGCAGCCCGATGAAGCCCTTCTTCGGGCGCGAGCGCATTTTCTCATTCTTTTTCTCATCGGCGTCGATGTTCAGCACCCCGTCGAGTCGAACGGAGATCCTGCCTCCGAGACAGGTGATCTCGTAGCTGTGCCAGATGTTGGCGCTCTCGGCCTCTTTGGTTGGCCTTGGTTTGGTCGCCGCGACCCCGTAGAGGGAGGCTGTGCAGTGCGCATCGTCGCGCGGAGCGTTGGAGATCTGGACCTCGAAG
>CBFHWB010000248.1:0-4203 GCA_965659285.1 Planctomycetota bacterium
CAGTGACCAGGTGCTTGGCTATGCCCACGCGCTGGTCAGGGCTTCTCGCCCGGGCGCGGAAGGCGCCCCCGATTTCATCAATAATTGGATCGATTGGGGAGCCGGCCCCAGGGGAATACTGACCCTGGTGACTTGCGCGAAGGCAAGAGCGTTGCTCTATGGCCGGTATCACGCTACCGTGGAGGATGTTGACGCCGTGGCGAAGCCTGCGTTGCGTCATCGAATCGCCAGCAATTACGCTGCCCATGCGCAGGGACTCGATAACGAGGCACTGATTGATATGTTGCTTGACTCGATTTCCGGAACGGAAGTCGAATACGAGCAGCCGGCTGCCTGAGGCAGGTAACGATGGCAAAGAGCATACTATCACGCTATATCGATGCGGAGGTCCTGGGGAAGGTCCAGGGTACTCCGGTCAAACCCCGCGGTCTGGTCATGGGAAACCTGGCCGGGGCGCATAAATCTCCGCTGCATGGATTTGCCGTTGAGTTTGCCGGTCACAGGGAATATGTGATCGGCGACGATACCCGTCACATCGACTGGCGCGTCTTTTACAAGCGGGACAAGTACTTCATCAAGCAATACGAGATGGAGACCAACTTCACCGCCCACCTGGTGCTGGATGTCAGTGCCTCGATGCGCTATGGCGAGGAGCAGCAACAGAAGATGCTCTACGCCGCCCAGATGTTGACGACCCTGGGATATTCCATCGTCAAGCAGAGCGACCGTGTATCCCTCTCGACCTTTGATGATAAGATCTGCGGCTATGTTCCGCCCGGCAACTCGATGGCTCAGGTCCAGCGTATGACTGAGCATCTCGATGAGATCGAGCCTAAGGAAAAGACCGATATGGCCGAGTGTCTTTCCGAGGTGGCCGGCCGTACAGGACGAAGAGAGATCATCATGATCTTCAGTGATTTCTTCACCGATCTTGATGACCTGGAGAAGGTGCTGCAGAGGTTGAGATACCAACAACACGAGGTGGTCCTCTTCCAGATTCTCCATCATGATGAGCTGGCCTTCAACTTTGATGGCATGATCAAGTTCATCGGGCTTGAGATCCCTGACGAGATTCTCATGCAGCCCTCCGAACTCAGGAAAGCCTATCTCGCGGCTCTCAATCGTTTCAATGATCGTTTCGAGGAGATCTGCCAGGCCAATAAGGTCGAGCGCTTGCTTGTCGATACCAGCACAGGTATGGGCGATTTCCTCTTTGACTATCTCAACACGAGAGGCCTGGTGCGTCGGGCAGTCTGAATCCCCCGAGTTCCCTATGTTTCACGCAGGGTGCTCGAGGGATCCTGCTGCACTGCGATCAGGGTGGGAACCCAGCTTGACAGCAGGGTGACCAGGGGGGTTGTCACCAGCACGAGCAGGAATAGATTTCCGCCAGCTGCCAGTAGCTCACCCTGAGCCGCAGCCGAACTCTTTGCGGCCTGGCTGGCGATCAGGTGTCCCAGGGGCAACCCGGCCAGGGAGCCGATGACTCCGATGAAGAACGCCTTGACGAGGAAGATAGCGTAGACCTGGGAACTCTTCAGGCCGATCGCGCGCAGGATCCCGATCTCTGCCTGTCGATCGCGGACATTGAGGAAGGCCAGCAGCCCGATGAGCAGGGCACAGCCGGCAAGGACAAGCGGAATGAGTGTTGCGGTAAAGGACTCGAGCTCGGCCTTGTGGTCGATCCGCTCTTTCCTGCTGGCCGCGAGGGTTTCAGCTGTCCGTTTCTTTTCTGTGTCCAGTGTGTTTTCCGCCAGCCGCCGGGCGGCCATACGCTGCTCGGCCCTGGCGGTCGCCTTGGTTCCTCTCTCGATGACCTGGGTCTCGGGAAGGATTCCGGCGATCTCCTTACGAATGATCGGTAGCCGGTCAGCGGTGCAATTGCATTCAAGAGCCAGGATCGCGTTGATCTTCCCTTCCTTTTTGAGCATCTGCTGAGCCTTGGAGAGGTCGACCCAGACCGAGATGTCGTCCTTGTTGCCCCGGGCCTTGTAGCATTTATGTACCTTGAACTCTTCTCCCATCAGGGTGATCTTGTCTCCCTCCTTGAGGCCAAGACTCTGGTGGAGCTCATGTCCAAGCACAACGGTTCCCTTGGGGACCGCGTCAAGAAGCGGCTTCTTGGGATCCTTGTGCATGAGGGGCACCTCGCCTCGCACTCCAATCAGGAGGACTGTGCGCTTCTTCTCAGGCCAGGTGAGCTTCTGGGTGAGACTTGGCAGGAGGTGGTTTACCGTGACGATCTTCGAGTTGGCCAGGCGCGTAACGTACTCTTCAGGCATGTATTTCGAGGCGAAGTCATCCGCGTAGAGATCAGCGAGATTCTGGTCTCGGGGGAGGATGAGGATATTAAACCCGAGGTTCTTCATAGTCTTTCGGGTTTCGTCTTCATGCTTGCGAGTGAGCTCTGTCAGCTTCAGAGTGTATTTCTTCAGTCGCTCGGCTTCCTGGAGACTCTTCTCTTTCAGGATTTCCTCAGTGCGGAGATCATGGTCTTTCAAGAGCTCGAAGGATGCGACCACGCAGCATGCTGAGGCGCAGACCGCCAGCAGGCTTGCGGCGAAAGATATTTTCCGGAAGGCGATCTCGCGAAGAATCAGGTGTGGGAGCTTCATTGGATGTTCCGCTTAGCCGGTGAGTTTATTGTTTTTTGCGTACGAGCAGGGTAATGCCTGCCAGTAGCGCGAATCCGGCGACTCCAAGGAGAATGATATTGCGTTGGAGCGTCTTGGATCCATCTGCGACCAGTTCTTCCTTGATCTGTACCTCGTCCGGCAAATCGGTCTTCTCAACACTGGGAACCGTCGCTGGGGGGGAGGCCGTCTCTGTCGGTATGGGAACCTCCGGAGTCCTGGCGACAAGCTTTACGTCGGCGGCGGTCTCTCCTTCGCTGCTACCGCTGTCGTCAACGTCAACCGTGAAACCCTCGAGGCCGCTGAGCGGGGGAAGCTCCACATCCTTTGTCTCGATGAGCCCTTCGAGGGAGCCTTCCCAATCGGCCGTCAGGAGAAGGTCAGAGCCCGGGTTCTGCCTCTTGATCTGGCAGGAGCATGGTCCAATCAGGAACTGGGCCGCTTCCGCGATGTTCTCTTCATTGATTCCCGCTCCGATATAGGCCCAGAGGGCGCGGCCACGCCCGAACACAGGGAAAACCATCGGTTTCCCGCTCTCTTCCAGAAGGTCATCCTCAGTTTTCATCAGTTGGTCAATGAGCCCCTTCTCCTGGGAGTTGTCGCGGGATACGCGTATTGTTGAGAAGGCTATGCGGACGGGAAGTTTTTCGAATCGAACCTGGCTGTCGGGATCTTCGAGATCTTCGGGTGTCTGCTCCGGGAGCTTCAGCTCTTTTCCAAGCTTCGCCAATTGGGCATCAAGCAGCTTGAAGGCCTTGTCGTCAGCCTCTTTGTTGCCTGATTCAAGGCAGATCCACACAGCCGAGTCTCCGGCAAGCAGTCGCTTGACGGTTTCCCTGCGGACAGGTGAATCCACCTGTGCATTAAAGCCGGGCAGTGAAGTCTTGTCTTCAAGCTTCCCGGACCAGAGGGGCGTCGATGATCCGGTGAAGGGAGGAGGCATCAGGAGAATTCTGGGCAGCTCCGTTTCCTTCTGTTTTTCGAGCAGGCTGAGCAACTCAGGGGGCGGGGCTGCATCGAGATCGACGGTTACGAGCTCAACATTGGCCCTGTTCTTTCCTTCACTTCGCTCGAAGGCGTCGATGAGTTTTTTCTGCTCATCACTCAGGCTGCCGCGATGCAGGACCAGGGCCTGGAATGTATCGGGTTGCCAGCGTTCGAGAGCATAGCGGAAGACCGGTACCGAGCAGGCGTTTGTCACTGTGGCAGAGACCAGCGAAATCAGGGCGGCTACCATCAGCGAATAGAATTTAAACCTCATGGGTCAAGCTTCTCCGTGAGCAGTTTCTTTTCTAATGTTGGTCCAAAAGGCAATATCTACTAAAACAGTTTAACAGGAGAACTCGTCGGTGGTAAGGGTTCTATCTGCCTTGCATCGCCGCTGAAACAAAATCTAAGCCGGTGGAATGAAAATCTACGTACCTGATCGAGTAATGGCGAGAACAGGAGACCGCAGAGCGCTCGTATTGGCGTCCTTCTGTCTTGTGCTCACATCCGGTTTCACTCCAGCAGAAGAAGCCGTCCCGGGATCCGTGCAGGCTCTCTGGGCGGAGATGGACCCGGCCTCCGA
>CBFHWB010000249.1:0-4197 GCA_965659285.1 Planctomycetota bacterium
CACTCGCCTCGAATGCTCATCGAGATATTCAGCCTTGCATCGCAGAGCCGCCATGAAGTCGTTGGTGCGTTCCCGCAGAATCGTCTCGGTGGCTGTGGCGCTGAGAGACTCGATGGGGCCAATCGCCAGGGGCGCTGCGACCTCCGCAAGGGCTCCGCGCAGGAGACAGGTGTCCGGCCGGGACCGGCCCGGGGGAACAACTGGCTCGCCCTGGAGGCCCGGCAGGATGCAATCGGTCAGCAGCGCTGCAGTCGAGGGGAGCGCCGCCGGGGAGGTGTCCTCGACTGCATGGGCAACGCGAACCGCTCCGGCCCGCTCTTTCCCGCTACCTGTTTTTCTCTTTTGCGACATATTCAACTCCCGCTATTGCGATGCGGACCCGCTGTAGTCCCTGGCTCGGAATCGAGCCGACGAGAAAGTAAGAACCTGTCAACCTCTGCCTCGAGATGAGGCCGGAGACGGTTTATTTCGGCGGCTTCGGCGCCGCCGACCCAGAAGCCTGAGATCCCGGCTGGAAGATCATGGAGATCGACCGTCCCCTTCGTCGCGCGGAGAACCCCCTGGAGCGCTGCCTCGAGTTGGAGATAATTCCCCGGCCAGGGGTAGGTGGCCAGCGCCCCGAAGGCCTCGGGGCTGAACTCACGACCCCCTGGAGAGCCATCGAACTCGCAGGCCTGGTCATCGAGCAGGCTGCCAAGATCCCTCATCCTTCGGCGCAGCGGAGGAACCGTAATAACAGAGCGGCTGAGACTTTCAAAGAGGCGCCGTGAGTAAAGCCCAGCCCGGGTGAAAGACGCAAGGTTCCTTGGGCTCGACAACAGGAGCCGTACCGGGAAGTTTCCTTCGAGGTAATCGGCAAGCTCTCCCTGCAATCGCAGGGAGAGCTCTTCGCACCGGGACAGGTAGCAGGTACCGCCTGCGGAACCCTCCTTGAGCCGCAGAAGAACTCCCTCCAGTTCATCCTCGAAAGACCTCGAGCAATCCACCGCCTCGAAGGGCAGGTTACCCGTCTTTGACCCCGCATGGATGAAACGAGCGATTCGCTCTTTGCCGACACCCCTCTCGCCCATCAGGAGAACGGACCCTTCCGACTCAACAGCCGCCATGACGGCCGCGCGAAGTTCCACCGCAAGTGAGCTTGACCCGCCCAGGATCCCGGGACAATGCGTTTTCATCGACTGCGCATCCGGCAATCCGCGCCGGCGGGCGCCGCCGGGCATGAGAAACCCGAAGGTATTGGGGTCCAGGTGATCTGGCATGGTTCAACATCCGCTTGATTCAACAGCTTCTTCGCGGTTGAAGACGCTACGCGGGCTGCTCGCTCGCTATAACTGCCCTAACCGCCAATTCGCCTGACAGCGATTGACAAACCCCAAAACCCAGTGCCAGAGAAGTATATGGCCTGTTCGGAACACCGTCAAACCGCCCTGAACGCCGATAAAAGGGCTCCCTGCGGCCTCCAGACGGCTCTTCTGCCGGCATCCCGACCGGAGCTTCTCCCCGCCGGCTGTTTTCGGAAGTTCAGATGGTCCGGGAAACTCAGGCTGAGGTGCTGGTGGCGAGAGCCTCCATCTCGTCTGGATCGTAAGACTCCAGCGAAACAGCGACTCTCTTCGACACCCCGCGCTCCTCCATGGTGATTCCGTAGAGCGTGTCGGCCTGGCCCATCGTCACCTTATTGTGGGTGATGATGATGAACTGGGTATTTTCCAGGAAGTCATCCAGGAGAACCGTGAATCTTCTCACATTGGCATCATCCAGAGGCGCATCCACCTCGTCCAGGATACAGAAGGGGCTGGGCTTCGACTTGAAGATGGCCAGCAACAGAGCGATGGTGGTCATCGTCTTCTCACCGCCTGACATCAGCGCGAGAGTACGAAGCTTCTTGCCGGGAGGCCGGGCGACAATGTCGATCCCCGCCTCCAGTATGTCCACCCCCTCCTCGAGGACCAGTTCGGCGCGGCCGCCGCCGAAGCACTTTCGAAAGAGATCCTTGAAGTTCAACTGGACGGAATCAAAGGTTTCCTGGAAGAGTTCCCTGCACTTCGCGTTGAGCTCCGCGATGACGGCCTGCAATTTTTTAGAGGCATCCTGGAGATCAGTCTTCTGGTCCATCTGGAATTTGTAGCGTTCCTCAAGCTCCTCGAGTTCCTCTAACGCTTCGAGATTCACATTTCCAAGTCGTCTCATCTTCCCCTGCAGATCCTTCAGCTCTTCCGCAGCCGCGGCGCCATCCCAATCCGGCAGGGGCTTGAGGAATCGTTCCTCATCGCTCAACTCCTCAGGCTCATCGGCCGACTCGCTGTCTTCCTCCCGGACCCCGGGCTCATCTTCCTGCCCGGCTCTCTCTCCACCGTCCGTGGGAACTTCAGAACTCTCCGCGCAACCCTGGACGACCGGTTCCCCGGCAACCTCAAGCCCGGGCTCACAGGTCTCCTCGATCGTTTCCCAGTCAGGCGCATTCGCAACCAGAGCCTTCAGATCGATACCGTACTCCTCTTCGATTCTATCGAGCGCCGTCTCCCGGCAATGACGCTCCTCCTGGTCTTTCAGGCTGATGGATTGTTTCCTCTCGGTGTGTTCGCTGACCCTGGCCCGAACGCTCTCGCATTGCCGGCGGATCGCATCTTCCTCCCGCGCGAGAGCCTGTTCGCTCTCGTCGAACTTATTGAGCTCATCGACCAGGCCGGTCTCTCTCTCGCCCAACTCCAGCAGTCTCGCGCGCGAATCAACCTGCTCATCGCGGGTCTGGGAGATTCGTTCCTCGCTCAGGCGGCTGGCCTCACGCAGATCAACGCACCTGGATTTCTGGTCGTCCAGGTTCCTGACATGCTTATCGAAGAACTCCCTGAGATTCCTGTCTTCATTTTCCACCTTGCCCAGGGCGACCCTGGCCTCCGAGGCATCATCTTTCGCGCCATCGGCCCTGGCAGACAGGGTCTCGAGCTCCAGTTCGATTCGCTCGATCGAAGCCTCCGCTTCCGCGCACTCTGAATCCAGGCGGGCGATCTCTCCGGAATAATCCGCTTCTACAGAGGTCTTGCGGGCTCTCTCTACCTTGATTTCTTCCAGCTCATGCCGGCTGACCTCGAGTTCTCCCTCGAGCTTCTCAAGCTCCCGCGCAGCCTGGGCGACCTCTCCCTCGCAAACCAGGACCCGCCTCCTCACCTCATCGGCCGATCGAGCCTTGTTCTTCAACGCCAGCTTGAGCTGCCCCAGCTTCCGACGGTGACCATCAATACCCCGGCTCAAGTCATCGCACTCTTCCTCTCTCGCCCTGATCGACCTGCTGAGGCTGTCAAGCTCTGCCGCATCAACCGCCCCGCCGGAGCGGGCTCCGGGAACCGAGAGTCCTCCCCAGGGCTCAAGCAGTTCCCCGCTGGAGGTCACGAGCCGGTACGCCCCAGCCCCGTTCCTGACGAGAGAGAAGGCTGTCTCGATGTCCTTCACCAGGACAACATCTCCAAGAAGACGATCGGCGATCCTCTCGAAGCCGGCCCGGACCTCGACAAGCTCTCGAAGAATCCCGACCACGCCCTCAACCTCCGGCAGCACGCCAAGGTCGGGCGACTCGACCCGGTCGAGCGAGATGATGCCGGCCGATTCGCCATCTTCGCGCCGGACACGCCCAAGCAACTCAAGCGCCCCCTCCTGTCCCTCCACGACAACCGCATGGCGCATCTCTCCCAGGGCCGCATCCAGCGCCATCGCACAGGAGTCATCCGCGCTGATGAGAGAGCCTACGCTCCCAGGAACCTGGCCGGCGGAACCCAGCTCGCCCGAACGGCGGGAGAAGACAGCGGAACTGGCCTGCAGAGAGTTCAGAGCCTCAAACCTCGATGCGTCTCGATTCAATTCCTGGCGGAGTTCCCGGAGTTTCGCCTCCTGCTCCTCGATTCGCACCTCGAAGACCCCCATGGCGTGTGTGATCTTCTCGCGCTCGGATTCCACCTGGTCGAGCGCCGCGTTGCTCTCCATAGTTTCCTTATTGAGACCGCCGCCGCCTGTCGCGCAGCGCCCAAGAGCCTCCTCCTGCCGGATGATCAGCCCCTCGTAGTGGGCCTCCCTCTTCTCGAGCGCCTTCAGGTCAGCCGCCGTCTGCACCAAGAGGTTGTAGGTCGTCGCCCTCTCCTGGAGGCCCTCAACCAGACCCTCCTTGCGTGTGTCAAGTACGCCCCTGGACTCCGCGAGCAGATC
>CBFHWB010000250.1:0-4147 GCA_965659285.1 Planctomycetota bacterium
GAGGTCCATCGGCTTGTCGCTGACCCTGATTCCACCGTAAGCATAGCTGAAGGTGGGACGCCGTTTTCCATCGAGCCTGTAGCCCTTGAAGCGAATCCCCAGCGCCCGGCTGCCATCTGCCGCCCAGGGTGAATCTTCATCGGAAAGCCGCTGCAAAGAAGAGCCCCGACCAAGCTTCAGCCTCTGTCGCGGAATGATCCGGGCATTGCCGCTGCCCTGGCCCCTCCAGACCCCGCCCGGGTCGATAAACTTTCCGCGCCAGAGCTGGTTGAGGCAGACGTTTTCTGCATCGAAGGTCAGGTTAACCTTCAGCGGATAGCCGACACTGATGCCGCGCTTACCGGTATCCTGCACGCTGCGGCGCAACATCACGGCCTCCTGCCCGACGACGATCTCCATCGAGGGACGGACCATCCCGCTTGGCCGGCGGGTATTGCGTCCCTCGGCGAGATAATACCACAGCGCGTTCAACTGCTTCTTCGCATTGCCACCCTCGAGATCTCCCAGCACCGAGACGCCTCCTGCGAAGAACTGCGGCATGATGGTGTTCGGCCTGAACCGGGCCGGCTCCAGCATGTAATGGTAAAACCAGTCCTTGTTTAGCCGCGTCGTGGTCGTATCGACGATGTCCACCGACGCCATGGAGGAGGTGCCCTTGCCCCGGAAGGTGTGACAGGCGATGCAGTTCATCCCCCTGTCGCCGACGATTCGATGGCCGATGTCGGTTACCAGCCGCGCCTTCTTCCTGTCCTTTGGCAGTGGATCGAACACGACCGGCGGCACCTTGTCGGCGGCGGCGAAGAGCTCCGCCAGCCCCTTGACATTCTCACCTCCGAAAGCAGGCATTCGAACCTTCACATAAGGCCTGATCCTCTGGCCGTTGGCGATGGTGTTGCGCAGCCAGTCAAGCTGGAGCTTGGCCCCGGTGCCTGTCAAGGGCGGCGGCAACCGGCCGGGCTCCCCGAGCTTGGGATCAGCGCTGGTGAAGTAGTCGTTCCGATCTTTCTTTACCCCGCCCAGGGTCCCTCTCTCATGACAACCGATACAGTTGAAGCGGGCCAGCTCCAGGCGGATCTTCTCTTCCCCCGCGGGCTTGTAGTCGGGCACCGCCAGGGCAGCGCGAATATCCTCCCGCTGGGCCTTGCTCAGGGTAAACCTCAGGCCCTTTCCATTGACAGAAAGGCAGCCCTTTGCAGGATCCAGGCGAGAAAGATCCGCGAACTCCTTCGTCTGCACATCGGGGCCGCCACCATGACACCTGCCACAAAGGAACTGCCCATAGAAGCCTTTTCCCCGCCTGGCTTTTTCATCATCGACGACGAATCTCTCCAGGGGCACGACCGGTGTTTTTTCCGAACTCAGAAGCGCCGGGGGAACCGGCCCTTTTTTCAGCCCCGGCCCCGACAACAAGAGCTCAAGCTCAGGGTCCCCGTCAACATGAAGGTAAAGTAACTCCAGCTTCTGAGGCTTCGCCTCAAGGCGGAGGGTTTTGCGCTCCCGTCCCCCTTCGCCAAGGGAAACAAGGGTCTCTCCCTTAACCGACAGGATACCAACCTTGTTGGAGGCCAGTTCAAAAACATAATCACCTGCCGACGGCGGGTGGAAATACCCCTCCAGGCGCAGAGCAAAATCTGTCCGGTGTTTTTTGAAGTCATCGAGGCCAGGGCCGGCAACCAGCCCTCCACGCTCCTCCTTGCCGGGAAGCTTCTCGACGCCTTCCTCCATCTTGTCGAGATAGAGCGTATAGCGAAGCCCCCCAGAAACCTTCGCATCCCGGCACAGGTAGTTGGCCAACTGCCAGGCCTCGTTGGAATCAAGATGCAGGTCCGGCATACGGCCCGCTGGCCTCACCTCGTGAGGGGCCTCAAGGAAAGCTGCCAGGGACTCGACACTGTATTTCTTCTCGACACCGGCCAGCGAGACAGAGCCTGCCGCCAGCAGGGGCCTGCCTTTTTGATCCCGGGGTGAATGGCAGACCACGCAGCCGACCGAATGATAGAGCTTCTCTCCCCGGGCGGCGGCCACATGATCCGGCGCCAGGATCTTAAAGTGCCCCGCCTGCAGCGAGACGAGGTAATGCGTCAACTCCTTGGCCATGTCTTTCAAGCTGCCCGCCGGGAACCAGGCCTGTGCCAGACCCTTGATGAGATCCGGCTTCCTGGTACCGGGCTCCACCTTGTGCGGATCCAGCAGGTAGGCCTCAAGGTAGGCCGGGCTGATCCGTGTCCCGACCGTATCGAGCCTGGGAGCCATTCTCGGCTCGAGTTCGGCCTTGAAGTTCCCCGCCGGGTGGCAGGCTACACAGCCGTATTCGCCGATGAGCACGAGCCCGCGGGCACGCTGATCAAGGCCCTCCCTGTCCAGGCCAGGGAAGACTGGGGAGGCCGTATCGGCAGCCCAGAGGCTTCCTGTGACAAGCAGCAGGTTGAAAAGAAAAATGCGAATCATGACAAGGTTATACAGTGTATGCGCTCCCGGATGCTTCCTTATCGTCAGCAACAATCAGAGATTGAATGCGGGCAGGAGAGCGTGTACAACGCCCGAATGGTCAAAGCGAGAATTCTCCGGCTCTTTTTCTATTCCCTGGCGGCCATCCTGACCCTGTCGGCCTCCTTCGGCTGCAGCCTGCGGGCCCAACCGAAACTCCATACCTGGTTCCACTACCACGGCGAGAAGAGTCTGCAGAAGCTCGAGCCTTACAAGGAGCTGTTAAGTTCGGTGAGCCTGTTTGGAAACCCTGACCGGAAATTTGTCGCCCAGTGCCGGGGGCTCGGGCTGAAGGTCTACTCCCTGGTCAGCGGACCCGCGGAAAACATTGCCACCGGGAAAAAAGCCGCTGAAACCATCAAAGCCTACCTTGAGAAATGCCGCACCCTCGGCCTTGACGGAATCGATCTCGACTATGAGAACCTTCCTCCAAAGCACCGGGAGGCCTACGGGGCTTTCATCGCCACGCTCTCGGCAAGGCTTCACGAGGCCGGCAAGAAGCTCAGCATCTGCGTGGCTTACACACCCGGCATGAGCCAGGCCCTGGCGGCCCCCGGCTTCTACGACCCCGGGTTGATCGCCAAGCATTGTGACCTGGTGCGTGTCATGTGTTACGACAAGCACCTCGCCTCCCAGCCCGGGCACGGCCCGACCAGCACCGCTCCCTGGGCCCGGGCCGCGATGGAATACTGGCTCCAACACATCCCACGCGAGAAGCTCGTCATGGGCCTGCCCGCCTATTCCAACGACTACGACATCCGCCCTGAAGGCAGGGGAAGGCAGGTAGACCGGACGAGCCCTGACACTACTGTTCCCGGCAAACCGCACTGGCGCCCCTTTGAAAAAATCAATGTCTACCGATACGCAGATAAGGCTGGGAACCCCCGGGTTTTCTACGCCTCGGACTCCAAGAGCACCGAGGCCCACCTTGAAACCGTCAGGCAACTCAACCTCGGCGGCTTCGGCTTCTGGCACCACCTCGCTGTCGCGCCAGCCACCTGGGAGGTGATTCGGCAGTCCATGGCCGGGAAGTAGCCTTCCGCCTCAGGACTTTTTCCTGGCAGGTCTTTTCCTAGGCTGCTTCGGCGGCCCCTTGAGGCGTTTGAGGCCCGGGACGTAGGTCGTGGCGACCTTGATCCGTGACCGGATCAGGGTGGAAAGCCTGGAGGCCACAGCCGCATGGTCCGGGCTCTTGGCGAGGTTCTTCATCTCGGACGGATCGGACTCATGGTCGTAGAGTTCAGCGCCATCCTTGCCATTTACACCCCACTCGCTGTAGCGATAGCGGTCCGTTCTGATGGAATAGCCTGTCCTGTATTGCGTCAGGGCTGATTTCCTGGGAGAGGCCGCCGGATCTTTCAACGCCGGCGCCAGGCTGACGCCCTGCAAATACCCCGGTCCCTCGAGCCCGCTCAATTCAGCCAGGGTCGGGTAAAAATCTGTCATCTCGGCGAGCGCCCTGGAACTCTTCCCGGCGTTCTTCATCCCGGGGACCGATATGATCAGCGGCACCCGCGCGGCGTTCTCAAACAGGGTCGTCTTCTGCCAGTGGCCGTGCTCTCCCATGTGGAAGCCGTGGTCGGAGGTGAAGACGACAATAGTATTCTTATCGAGACCTGTAGCCGAAAGTTCATCCAGGACTCTCCCGACCTGCGCGTCG
>CBFHWB010000251.1:0-4141 GCA_965659285.1 Planctomycetota bacterium
GCCCGCCGACAGAGATGGGACCAAAGGGCAGCAGGTCAAAAACAGCCCCCAGCAGCAGGCAGAGAATCGCGAACAGACCGGCGATAACCGACTTCTTGGCGTGAAGTTTTTCCTCGAACGCCAGGCAGAGAATCATCGCTGTGAGGATTGAAACGAACAGCAGGGTTACCCAGGCGGGAACCGCCGGATGCGCCTCGGAAATCCAACCCAGGTAGAAAGACAAATAAACCACCTTCCCATCTAAAGAAGCAGCAGAGGAATATCGTTCAGCTCTACGGCGAGTTCATAGGCCAGGCCGTGCATCGCCAGTTGACCGGAATCCCTGGTATTCATGACCAGGAGATCCACCTGCGTGGACGAGGCAAGACGCTTATAATCCTCAATATGCAGGCCCAGCTCTACCGTTTCCTCAATCCTGACCTCTAATCCCTGCTCAGCCAATACAGCCCTGCAGGACTGGATGTAATCTCGACCCTCTTTGAGGATCTGGGCCAAGACACTTTCGCGGGCCGTATCGCTATCGATACTCGGTATCTTGGCAATCGCCTCCATATAACGCTCGAAGATCTGCTGGTCTTCAAGGTTTGTCAGGTGAAGCGTGCCTTCATCTGGAGTGAAAAAAAGCGCGGCGTTCACCAGGCGACTGTCTCCAGCCAGATGATCGGTCATCGCCATTACATGCTGACAACTGGCCTCCACGGCAGGGATCGCCTCTTCCGCTGACGGGTGGGGAAAGACAAGCACGGGCACATTGACCGTCTGGGTCAACACCTCGACATAGGAACCGAGACTGTGCCCCCAGCGCCAGCAATCCGAATGCAGTCCACGATAGGTGCAGATGAGGTCGGGGCTTTCCCCCTCGATAAGCTCGAGACAATCCTCGATGGTGTTGAAATCCGCTCCCTTAATGACCCTCTGAAAAGGAGCCTCCGCCTTTCCAGCCGGGTCAGCCTCCGGGCCGTGCTCCACCTGCCCCCCCCTGGACCCGAGGTATTTTCCACTAAGTACAGCGAAGCTGTCGGCGGCCTCTTCAGAGAGATCGGTCAAAACCAGTGGCGAGCCGACCAGGAATGGATCGTGGCTAAATACCGGCTTGTGCGCCGATTTGAACACGCTCTCAAACTGATCGATCCTGGTCATTGCATCTGCTCCTCAGCCAGGGGCCTTCAACGCCGTGAACATATCACGCCTCCTCTTCTCACGGGGGATAATTTTCTTCTTTGCGTCCCCCGGGAAAAGTAGAGTACCAGACTGCCTGGACCAGCCTGGGAACGAGACCACTATGACGGAGAATATGAGCGCCGAACCTCCAGGGGAGAAACTTATCGAGCTTCTCTACTGGATGATGCTGACCCGCGGTGTCGACGACCGCTGCGAGGCGCTCTTCAAGCAGGGGCGTTTCCCGGGAAGTGTCTTCTCCCAGGATGGACACGAGGCCATCTCCGTGGGCTCATCGATCCTGCTCGAAGAGGGAGATGCCATCGCCCCGATGCACCGCGACCTGGGCGCCTACCTGGTAAGAGGAATGTCACCAGGGAGAATCTTCGCCCAGGCGATGGGACGCCAGGGCGCCCCCAGCGGCGGACGCGACGTGAACACGCACGGACTTGGTGACATCTCGCTGAGGATTTTCGGCTATGTCAGCCATCTGCCCCAGTCCATGGGAATCGCCCTGGGAGCAGCCTACAGCTTCCTCTATCGAAAAGAGGACCGGGTAGCCCTGACCTACTTCGGCGACGGGGCTTCCTCCGAGGGGGGCTGCCACGAGGCCCTCAACCTCGCGGCTGTCCTCAAGGCTCCCGTTGTCTTCATCCTGGAGAACAACCAGTACGCCTACTCAACCCCCATCGAGAAACAATGCCTGGTAGAAAACCTGTCCATCCGGGCCGAGGGCTACGGAATACCGGGGGTCACCATCGATGGAACCGATATCATCAAGGTCATGGAAACGACCCGGGTGGCCATCGATCGGGCGCGGGCGGGAAACGGGCCCACCCTCATCGAATGCAAGAACCTCAGGCTGAAGGGACACGCCGTACACGACCCGGCCAGCTATGTACCCGGTGAGCTGCTCGATGAATGGCGCGAGCGAGATCCCATCTCACTGTTTCAAAAACAACTCGAGGGCAGAGGCCTCCTCGATGAAAAAATCCTGGGTGAGCTACAGGCCAGGATCGAGAGCGAGCTGGATGAGGCCGTTGAGTGGGCTGAGGAAAGTCCCTGGCCCGAGGCCGACACCCTGGAGGATGGAGTTTTCTCCGATGCCTGAGCTGAGCTATATCGAATCGATCAACCAGGCTCTCCACCAGGAAATGGAGCGCGACGAGAAAGTATTCGTCCTTGGAGAAGACGTCGGCGAATTCGGCGGAGCCTTCAAGGCCACCGCCGGACTTTACGATAAGTTCGGCAGACGACGGGTTCTCGATACACCAATGAGCGAGTGGGCCTTTATTGGACTGGCTAATGGAGCCGCCATGATGGGCCTCAAACCGGTAGTTGAAATCCAGTTCGCTGACTTCATCTCAACAGGCTTTGATCCCATCGTCCAGTACGCGGCGACCACCCACTACCGCTGGGGAGCGAACATCCCCCTGGTGATCCGCGCCCCCTGGGGCGGCGGGGCCTGTGCCGGACCGTTTCATTCCCAATGTAAGGAAGCCTGGTTCACTCACTGCCCCGGGCTCAAGGTGGTCATTCCGGCCACGCCTCATGATGCGAAGGGGCTGCTGGTCTCGGCCATCCGGGATCCGAACCCGGTCATCTTCTTTGAGCCCAAGTACCTCTATCGCAGAGGCAGGATGGAGGTACCCCGTGAGCTCTACACCATACCCATGGGCGAGGCCTCGATCCGGCGTGAAGGAACAGACCTCAGCATCATTACCTATGGAGCCATGGTCGAAGAGGCTCTCGAGGCGGCCTCGACTCTCTCAGCCGAGGACATCAGCTGCGAGATCATTGACCTGCGCACCCTCGTCCCCCTGGACAGGAAGGCGATCCTCGAATCTGTCCGCAAGACCTCTCGAGCGCTCATCGTACACGAGGCTGTCCGCACGGGCGGCTTTGGAGCCGAGGTGGCAGCGATCATCTCAGAGGAGGCCTTCGATGTGCTCGACGCGCCGCCCGTGAGGCTGACGGCCCCTGACACTCCGGTCCCCTACAGCCCTCCGCTGGAGAAGGCCTTCCGTCCGGATGCTGAAAAAATCGCGGCCAGGGCGCGAAAGCTGGCAGCCTACTGAGCTCCGAAGAGGCTAATCCCCGAGCTCCAGCTTGCTCCACAATTCGTGGCCCTTCTTCTCTGCCTCGGTAACCCGCCCGGCTCTCAGCCAGACCGTCTTCCCGGCGAAGCGTGAGAGATCCAACTCGATGTTCGTCCAGCGCCTGGGGCCCAGCAGCTCTGGCGGAAGCCCCTGGGGAACCGCCTTCGACACGATCGTCACCTTGTCGTAGTAGGCGGTGCCATCGACCTGGACAAAGGCGAACTCAGAGATCGCGGTACCCTTCACTATTCCCAGCTCTTTGAGACTGATATCGAGACGACTCCACTGGCCTGCAGGGGGCAGGTCTCCAAGCCTCCGAGGGGAAGGAGACGGAGGCGGCTCCCCGAAGCCTGCCAGATCCCCCCAGGCTACGCTCGGTGAATCAGGAGCGCCGACCCTGCCAACCTGGAGCTGGATCGCCCTTGGCGAGTCCTTCGGATCGATCCAGACCCACACCGACAGCTTGTCCTCCCCGTCGCTGACGGCCCTGTACCCGGCACCGCGGAAGAATTTCTTCAGAAGGCCCTTGCCGCTCACCATCAGGGATCTCTCGCCGGAATGAACCGGATCAGGCTTCCTGGCCCAGACCCATCCACCCTCCTCCCTCGCTCCGGAAGGAACCGAGTCTTCAAGCCAGGTGTACTCCTGCACGACTCCCGGGGAAGGTGGAAGCTCGGGAATCAATCTCTTCACGAGGCTCTGTCCATTGGCCCGAACCTCAACCGTCCAGCCAGTGACGCCTTCGCTGCCAAGCTGCAATCGCAAACGCTGCCCACCGGAAGCGGGAATCTGCACCAGCCTTCCAAGCTGGGTTCCTCCATTGCCTTTTGCCTCGGTGAAGAAGACAGGCCCGACTCCAGGTATTTCACGAACGAACGAACCCA
>CBFHWB010000252.1:0-4080 GCA_965659285.1 Planctomycetota bacterium
TATGGATGAAATTACCCTTACCACGCAGATGCGAAACGACTACGGCCGAAAAGCCGCAAAGGGGTATCGCACGGCTGGTCTTTTGCCCGTCAATATTTATGGGCTGGGAAAAGACAATCTAACGGTGACTATCGATCGAAAGGAATTCAGCCGGATCTTCATGGCTGGCCATCGAATCTTCACCCTGGAAGTCGGTGAGGACAAGGAACAGGGCGTTGTCAAGGAGGTCCAGTACGATGCGCTGGGCTCGGAGCTTCTGCACGTCGACTTTACTCGTATTGATATCCATAAGAAGATCACCCTGGAGGTGGCTGTCGAAGTGATCGGTACAGTGGCCAACGGCGCGCTGGACGTGCCGATGAAGGAAATCAAGGTTGAGAGTCTGCCGGCCGGTTTCCCCTCTTCTATCACGATTAACGTAGTCGAGATGAAGATCGGCGATGTATTGCGGGTCTCGGACCTCGAAGCGCCTGAGGGCTGCACCTTCGCTGAGGAACCGGAGGCGCTCGTGGCCCAGGTTACGGCGATTATAGAGGAAGAAGAGGAGGAGGTCTCTGCTGAAGAAGGCGAAGAAGGCGCCGATGCGGAGGAACCGGAGGTCATTGGCAAGCCGCAGGATGAAGATGGGGACTCCGCCGAGGGCGAGGGTTCGGGAGAGTGAAAACTGAAACTTATATTCGGGCTTGGAAATCCGGGAAGGAGGTACGCTGGCTCTCGTCATAACATCGGCTTTGATGTCGTAACGAGATTTGCGGCTCGACAAGGCTTCCCTTCTGAGAGAAAGAAATTTAACTCCTTTTATAGCGAGGCATCTCTCGACCTGGACCAGGGACCCGAAAAAATCTGTCTTGTTCGACCCCAGACGTACATGAACCTTAGCGGGCATGCCGTTACCAGCTTTCTCGGTTACTTTATACGTGACTTTAAAGATGACCTGAGTGAGCGGCTGCTTGTTGTCTACGATGACCTGGATTTACCCGAAGGTCGGCTTCGTTTCAGGTCCAACGGAGCCTCAGGAGGCCACAAGGGGCTTCAGTCCGTTCTCAATCAATTAGGACACGATCGTTTTTCCCGACTGAAGATCGGGGTAGGTAGAAATTTAAATTCTGATGTGAAGGATTTTGTACTCGAGAAGGTAACCGGAGACAGCCTTGAGGCGCTTAGCCGGGCAGTCGACTTGTCTGCAGAGGCTCTCCTGGTATGGTTACGGGAAGGTACAGGATCCTGCATGAACCGTTTCAACAAAAGTGAAGATTGACCGGAAACTGATAATCGATAAAATCGCCTGACAGCCTGGATTCACCAGGCACATTGAGCACAGGAGGCTCGGATTGAAACTTTACGAAGGACTCTTCTTATTTGACGCTAACCTGGCCGCCAAGGACTGGCCCGGCCTTGAGAAGCACGTCGGTGATCTGCTTACGAAAAACGAAGCCGAGATGGTTTATTCCGAGCGCTGGCCTGACCGCAAACTGGCCTACGAGGTTAAAGGTTGCCGCAAGGGCACCTACTTCCTGACCTATTTCAACGCCCCGGGGCCGGCCATCACGGCGCTCCATCGAGATGTGCAACTTTCGGAACGCGTCCTGAGATTGATGGTGCTTCAGAACGAGTACATCGAAGAGGTTCTGGAGACCCATAAGACCCGGCAAGCCGAACGGGAGGCTGCCCGGGAAGAAAAAGCCGCCGCTGCCGCCGCCGCTTCTGACGAAAAACCCGAGACGGTCAGCGAGGAGTCTTCCGAGGCTGCCCCTGAAGCCGAGGCAACGGAAACCGAGGATACCCCGGAATCCGCTGAAACAGCAGAGGCTCCTGAAGCCGCGGCCCCTCCAGAAGAAGCAGAAGCCCCTGCCGAAGAAGAGCCCGCCACTGAAGAGGCCGGCGATGCCGCAGCGGAAGAGCCGGGCGACGAAGATACTGCAGATGAGACCGCCAAAGCGGACGAGCCGGTCGAGACGGAGCCTGAAGGCGAAGCTGAATCTGAATCCGCAGAAGATGATACCGAAGGCGAAAGCGAGGAGGCCTGAATCTATTTTGATATCCAGATTGCCTGGAGTGAGGGCAACGGACCGTCCCTGACGGCTGCCCGGAGTGGAGTTGGTGTTTGGCGATTTTGTGAGCTTACTTGAGATTGCAATTTTTAAGCTCAGGATTGCCTTGTAGTCGAAAGTTGTCTTTCGGCAATATGAGGGTCAAGACGGGAGAAAATTTATGGCCAGCTTTAATAAGGTATTTTTGATGGGGAACCTCACGAGGGACCCGGAACTTCGTTACACCCCGAAGGGGACAGCTGTCACGGATGTCGGCATGGCCGTCAATCGAGTCTTCAACAGCGGCGATGGCCAGCGACAGGAAGAAACAACCTTTGTCGATGTTACTTTCTGGGGACGCACGGCAGAAACGGTCTGTAAGTTCCTCAGCAAGGGTCGGCCGCTTTTCGTTGAAGGCCGCCTTAAGTTCGACTCATGGGAAAAGGATGGCCAAAAGCGCAGCAAGCTGTCCGTTAACGGTGAAAATTTTCAGTTTATTGATTCCCGCAAAGATTCCGGCGATTCTCCGGATGGAGGCGGGGGCTATAACAGCAAAGCTGAAGCCCCGCAGGCCCCTCATTCGGAGTATGAATTCCAGGGAGAATCCGCTGGCGGGGGAGGCGGTGACGACGAGGTGCCATTCTGATGGCGTCGTTGCCTGTGATGGGCGCGCGGCGCGTCCAAACTTGTTAGGAAGACAAAACCATGAAGTTACTTTTACAGCGTAATATCGAGAAGCTTGGCAATATCGGAGACATCGTAGAGGTTGCCGCTGGTTACGGGCGCAACTATCTCCTCCCTCAAGGTTTAGCTGTCGAAGTAACAGCCGACAACGTGAACCGATTTGAAGGTATGCGCCGTCGGCTCATCGCCCTTGAGCAGGAAACCAAGGAGAAGTTCGAGGTTCTCGCCAAGGAAATTGAGAAGGCCTCCTGTACGGTAGTGACCAACGCAAGCGAAGAGGGCCACCTCTATGGCTCCGTCAGCGCCAGGGACATCGCGGCCCAATTCGCGGCGGAAGACATCGAGGTCGAGCCCAAGTCGATTCTCCTCGCGGAACCCATCAAGGAACTCGGCATCTACATGGTGCGAGTCAGGCTTCACCCTGATGTTGAATGTGAAGCGAAGGTGTGGGTTGTCAAGGGAGACGAGAGCCAGGTCGGGTCCATGGATTTCCTCAATGAGGACGAAGAAGCCGACGCCGATGACCCTGGAACTGCCGAGGCAGAAGATGGCGGGGAAGGTGAAGGCTCTGAAGAGCCAGTGAGCGAAGGCAGCCCCGAAGATGAAGGTGAGACTGAGACTGGGACTGAGACTGACGAAGACTGAAGAGCCGCCGGCTCTTTCTGATTTGATATTTGCTGTCACGACAGGCTTCGGCCTGCGCAATTAACGGCAAACATACTTGTGGTTGAAGGTGGTGATGTGAGCGAGCGAGAACTGCCGCATAATACTGACGCGGAAAAGAGCGTTCTGGGCGCGTTGTTGATCGATTGCGAGGCCGCCCAGGGCGTCTTTGACATCGTCACCACCGATGATTTCTACAGCAACCGCCACAAAAAGATCTTCGATGCGGCGAACTACATCTACACGCAGCATCAGTCTCTCGACCAGGTTCTGCTCTGGGAGGAGCTCAAAAAACGGGGAGATGAAGAGAAGATTGGGGGAGTCGACTATCTCGATGAGCTTGAAGACTTCATGCCCGCTGCCGGCAATGCTGAATCCTATGCCCGGATAGTCCGGGAAAAAGGGGTTCTGCGCGGCCTTCACGAGACCTGCGTTTCCATCGTGAGCAATATCTATGAATCCAAGGAGGGGTCCCAGGTCGTTGTCGATTCCGCGGAGACCGCGATCCTCAAGGTTGCCGAGGGGAACTATACCGGGAATGAATTCACCCCCATCAAGGACGAACTCGAAGCGATCTTTAACCAGATCGAGAGCGAGGTAGATACCGGTCTCAAGACGGGATACCCCGATCTTGACCAGATGGTTATTGGCCTGAGGCCCTCGCAATTTGTTGTTGTTGCCGGGCGCCCCAGCATGGGGAAAA
>CBFHWB010000253.1:0-4023 GCA_965659285.1 Planctomycetota bacterium
CCCATGAATGCTGATGCGTTCTCCTCCATCGCTGAGAGCTCCGGAGTATTCCCCGGCCACAAGGATCCGCGCAAGATCATAGCGGCTCGCGAAACCCTGGATATCTTCTACAAGGACCACCACCTCGCCGGGGCCGAGTTCGGTCACGGCGCTGTCGGTAAAATCAAATCGAATCCCCTCAACAAACCGCACCCCGCGCAGGTCCAGGGTGTCGGCGCTGATGTTCTGAAGCTCGATGTACTCAAACTCCCGACGTTCGAAAGGGCTGTCCGCCGGTGGCGGAGCGGGGTTGTACATGATCTCGGTAATCCGCAGGGGCGTATCCGTATAAAAAACCGTCTCGGTCAACGGCCCCCAGGACAGACCCGGCGAACGAATCCGTGAAGAAACATGGGTCGTTTCCATGAGCCGGAAAGGTCCCGTATAGGAAATCGCTGTCGGCGCCAGCGCCCCCCCGGGCAGACGTGGGTCTGTCCCATCCAGGGTATAGAAAACGGCATCATCGACCAACCCGACCTCGACAGTTCGCACAACGAGCTCCGCCCGAATGAGAAAGTCGCTGCTGTTGGAGGTGAAGTTCAGCCCGTGAATCGCCAGCACATTCACGCCGACCCGCAGGTGGCGCTGGAAATCCTGCAGCTCAAACGTGGCGGGATTGCCCGGGTCGGCCTCGTTGGAACCATCCGCGAGTGAGTCCCAGGTAAGCTCGCCGGCTTCCGGCGCGTTCGCCTCCGCCATGCGAGCGCCATTGAGATAGGCTGCGAAACCATCATCGTAATCCAGCAGCAGGGTCAGGTTATCCATCGAGCTGATCGCCTGCTGGTTGGCTATGTTGAATGGAATGCGAATAAAGACCGAGGTGTTGCCGGGATCATTCTCCATCTCATCACGGAGATCCAGGTCGATCACATCCTCGTAGTCATCGTTTCTGTCATAGCCGACCCCGCCTGTGGCGGCCTGCCAGGTCTCCCCGTGCTCTCCCTCCACGTAGTCGGGAAGCTGCCAATCATCTCCCATGTCGCCATTTCGGGGGACCAGCACGCTGCGTGGAGCGCTTGTTTCGATCACCGGGAAATCGACAATCCTCTCTATGCCTACCGCCCCGATCTCCAACTCGGCGCCTGGGGATATGGCGCCGCCATGCTGGGCGCGGCCTTCGACAACGAAAGCGGGGGCGGACACCGGCAGCATCAGACCGGCATCGCGGTAGTGGCCCACCATCACATCGCTTCGCGTCGGCAGGATTCCATTTAGATACCTGTCCTTGGCGCTTTCCCAGGATGCCGGGGTTCGGTAATTCCAGCGCGCACATTCAGCCAGCATCGACCGTTCAACCTCTTCGGTCTGCTCCCTCAGCCTCTGGATATTCTTTTCCGTGGACATCGCCCCATCATTGAAAAACATCTTGTGGATGCGGTCGGCGAGGAGAACCCTGTAGTCCGGATGGTTCTCAGCCAAAAGCATGCTGAAGATACTTCCTGGGCCATCTCCGACCTGTCGGCCCGGCTGGCTCATGGTGACAGGGTTGCCGTTGAAACCTGGTCGTCCGCCGCCGCCATCTGTGGGCCCCCGAAGGAACCCGTCCGTATCATTCATGAAGAATTGGAAGCCGACATTCTGACGGTCTTCCTCTAACCATTCATTCCCTATCCTCTCCCCCACGCAACGGAACTCCAGCTCGGTATTTCCGAACATGACCATCAGCATATAATCGATGTACTGGGTGACATTGAGATGACGCTGGATCTCCTCAAAATTCGCTCGCCGCTCCCGGATCCAGGACCAGGTCGACCCATCGCCGTTAAAAGGAGTTCCCACCGCGTCCCAATTCCAGGGACCCCCGTTGGCCTTGATCGCCTCGTAGTCCTCTTCTTCGCCGCCAAAATACTGGGCAAAGGTATCCGCGCTGAAGCGCTCCCGCATATTGTACTGCCCCCAGTACACTCCATTCAGGTACACGTGTACGTACCGGCCATGCGGATTCAGATGCCCCAGGTCGAGCATGGTATTGGAGGTAAAGCGGTCCGACATATAGAACCCGCGCATGTCCGCGTCATGATGGCCGGTTCGAAGCTCGATCTGGTCAAAGACCTCTACCGGAGGCACACCGCGCTCATAACCTTCAAAAAGTGGATAGCGCAGCTTGGAGTCCCCGTACTCCGATCGAAAAGAGATCCGCAGGCTCTTCTTGAGATAGGTGGAGCCTCCCCATCGCAGCCCGAAGTACTTGGCCCCCGCATCCTCCTGGAAGCCGGGGGTCCCATCCGGATGGATCAGTTCCAGGGAGATCGGCTCCTCGCTTGGAAAGACAGTGGTGGCGGCGGTGATGCAAAGGGAGGGGAGGTCGCTCAGCCCGGCGCGCAGCCGAGGACCGTTGACCCTGTCGCGAGTGACGCTCGTTCGCATGACGGAAGATTCGAAGACATCATCGAGAAAGATATAGGTATGGGTGTCGGTGTTTGTCGGCCCGAGACCTTCCTTGAACGCGGTCGCACGCAGGATCGTGGTGGTTGAGATCCGAACCGGTCCGGCGTAGACGCTGCCGTTGGTGGACGTCGGAACCGACCCATCGACCGTGTAGCGAATCTCAGCGTCCTCTGTATCGGTCGAGATCTCAACGTCAAAGGACTCGTCGTAAAAACCACGATCCACCGAGAAGCTTGTGTCGGCGACAAATCCGGCAATCTGCGAATCCCCGTTGCTTTCTCCCGGAGACGGCTCGGTCATATAGGACTCGACCTGCTGGGAGAAGTGGAACCCGCCCATGGCCGGGAGAAGGAGAAAATCATCATCCGCGGGCGCCAGGTTGAGCCCCTGGATCGCCAGGACATTAGCGCCGGGCAGGAGCGCGTCTCTGGAAGGGCTGAGATTGAAACCCTCGAAAAGGAGCACCTGATCGCCAGGACGTTCCCGGGTCGCTCTGGAACTCCAGCCAGGCGCTCGTGGCGAGTTGCCCTGGGCAACCTCAACTCCATTGAGCCAGGCGACAAACCCATCATCGTACTTCATTCGCAAGGTCAGCGTATCGAGGAGGTCCGGGTCCTCGACCTCGAACGGGATCCGCAGGTAGGCCGAAGCGTTGCGCCCCAGCATCTCCTCGCCTACATCTGTTCTCACCTGGCGCTGGAAGTCGAGCTCCTCATCAAATACATCCCCGAACACCTCGACCTCCGCGAGATGGAGATACTGTCCAGGCATCGAGATGCGAACGAACCTGCCGGCGGCATCGATATCGGAGAAAAAGAAGGTCTCCTGGCTATTACCCGGGTGAGGGCCGGTCTCAAAGGCGACGCTGCGATCGATAGCGAGAAGCTCAACCGTGAAATTCGTGAAACGCTCCCTGCAGCAATCCATTCGATTCCAGAGCCTGATCGAATCAATCCTGTAGACCCCCAGGAGATCGACCTCCCACCAGGAATTGCTTCCATTGGTATGAAAGGTTGTTCCCACGCCCCAATCGCCATCGGTATTCCCATCGATTCCCCGCATCGGCTCGCCCCCCCAGCCCTGGGACGACTGGGTCGCGCGTCCGCCGAGAGCGACGTTTTCTATCCGAACAGGTGGTGGAGGCTCGTCTCCTGCGGCAAACCCCACCCCGGTCTCAACCTGCATCCACCCGGAATCATCAAAGCGCGCCTGGCGCCACTGGACTCCGAATCGATCATCCGCGGGAACGGCAAATCGGCCAGTGTCGCCGGCGGCGATGTAATCAACCTGGGCCGCCCTCTGCGAAAATCCATAAGATATGCCCGGTCGCTGCGTAGGATATTCAGGTTCGTAAGCGTGGACCACCTCCACGCCTCCAGGCGCCACCAGGCCGAGAAACTCACCCGCCTTATCGAGGCGGAAGCTTGAATGAAGCTCGGAGCCGACAGCAGCCCGATCTTTCCCGGAAGCGAACACCAGCAGGTACTCCCCCGGCAGCAGCTCGACGGCGGGAAAGAACCACCGCTGAAGATCTCCCGCGTCATCGGTGAGGCTCCAGCCATCGAGATTGACCGTCGCCGCCCCCTGGTTCTGAAT
>CBFHWB010000254.1:0-3963 GCA_965659285.1 Planctomycetota bacterium
GGGCGTTGTGGCCGCGAATCAGGTCGAGGTGCAGGTTCAGACGCGCGTTGGCGGTCAATGCCTGGAAGAACTCGAGCACCAGGTCGGTGTCGAAATCACCCACCATCGGCCGGCTCACCTCGACTCCATAGTAAAGATAGGCCCGGCCGCTGATATCCACGACCGCCCGGGCGAGGGCGTCGTCCAACGGCGCGTAGGCGGCGGCGAATCGCTGGATGCGCAGGTCTTCTCCGAGCGCCTCCCTGAGAGCCTGCCCGAATACGATCCCGACGTCCTCGACAAGGTGATGCTGATCGATGTGAAGGTCTCCCTCCGCCTCCAGCTGAACCCCGAACCGTCCATGCACGGCAAGAGCCTCGAGCATGTGATCGAAGAAGCCTACACCGGTTGAGATCTTCGGCTCGCCTGCCTGGTCGAGATCGAGCCGCAGGAAGATCTTCGTCTCCTTCGTCTCCCGCCTGACCTCTGCCTGCCTTGTACTCGACATCTTAAGTTTCCTTTCCAATCAGCCCAGGATCTCACACAAAGAACCCAGGAAGCTGTCGTTTTCTTCGGTTGTTCCGACGTTGACCCTGAGACAATTCTCAAGGCGTTCGCTGCCGCCCTGCCTGCGAATGAGGATCCCGCGCTCCTTCAGCCCTTCGTGTACCACGCCCGCATCGGCGACCTTGAAGAGAAAGAAGTTCGCCTCACTGGCGAATACCTTCACACCTTCAATCTCAGCCGCCGCCGCCTGCATCCGTTTACGCTCGGCATTCAACATTGCAGCGCGCTCATCGAAGAGCGCCTTGTTCTCCCACAGCACATCACCGAGAACAGCGGTGAAGAGCCCGAGGTGGAAGGGCGGCACCAGCTTGGAGAGCTCGGTCGCCAGCGCCACAGGTGCCAGCAGGTAGCCCAGCCGCATACCGGCGGCTGAGAAGGCCTTCGAGCAGGTCCGAACGAGAACCAGGTTGTCGAATTCCTTCACCAGGGAGGTGCGGTCAAAGCTCTCCGCGCTGAACTCCCGGTAGGCCTCGTCGATCACCAGCAGGCCGCCGTACTCCCCCGCCGCCGCGGCAATCTTCCTGACCTCCTCCGTTGCCAGCTCCGATCCCGTCGGGTTGTTCGGCAGGCAGAGGACCGTCACATCAGGACGACCCTCGCTGACCGCCGCCAGCACCGCCTCCGCATCGTAGGACAGGTCATCGGCAAGCTGAACCTCGTCGAGCCGCGACTCCGTCACCTTGGCCCAGAGCGGGTAAAGCGAGAAAGATGGAGACGGGACAAGAACAGATCTCCCGGGACCGGCGAAGGCCTCGAAGACCCATTGCAGGATGAGATTGGAACCCGAAGCGGCCAGCACGCTGCCGGCCGGAAGGTCCGCATCGGCGGCGATCCGGTCGAGAAAAGCCTGGGGTATGCCCTGGTGGTAGCGATTCCAGGGAAGCTCCCTGATCCGCTCGGCGACCTCGTCCTTGAGCTCCACGGGGATATCCCAGGGTGACTCGTTCTGGTTGAGCTTGATCTCCCCCTCTTCCTCCACCAGCAGGTAGGGAGTCACGGCCTGCAATCCGCCGCGCACCCGTTCCTCGGCGGGCACCTCGCGCCTGAGAGCGACCGAGCCGGCGTGGGCGGGAAGTCCCTCGCCCAGGGCCAGTTCCTCGACATCGCGACTCGCAGCCTGGGTGAAATCAAGACTCATGCGCACCAGGTTGGAGCGCTTCATGAAGTCCTCAACCGAGAGACAGGAGGCGAAACGCGCCGTCCCCCCGGTGGGAAGCACGTGGTTGGGACCGGCGAAATAATCACCGATGGCAACCGGGCTTTCCTTGCCGAGAAAAATGGCGCCGGCGTTCTGAACCAGGGGCAGGAACGAAAACGGGTTGGCCACCTGGATGGACAGGTGCTCCGGGGCGATCTCGTTGATCCGGTCAGCGGCGCGGCCCGGGTCGGCAACCACCTCGAAGCAGCCGTTTCGCTCGAGTGAGATCTCGATCGTCTCCCGCCTCGGGCTCTCCTCGAGGAGCTCATCGACACACTGGCGAACAGCCTTGAGGACTCCCTCTTCGGAAGCAAGGAGGGTAACCCTGGTGCTCTCATCGTGCTCGGCCTGGGCGAGCAGGTCCGCTGCCGCCCAGCCGGGGTCGGCTGTTCCATCGGCGTAGACCACCAGTTCGCTGGGACCGGCGAACATATCGATGCCCACCTCGCCAAAGAGCTGGAGCTTGGCCTCGGCAACAAAGGCGTTGCCGGGGCCGAAGATCTTGTCGACCTTCGGTATACTGTCGGTGCCAATCGCAAGGGCGGCGACCGCCTGGGCTCCGCCCACCCTGTAGACCTCTTCGATCCCGAGGATCTTCGCGGCCATCAGCACCTGGGGACTGATCTCGCCATCGGGGCCCGGGGGAGAAACGACAACAATGCGCTCCACGCCGGCAATCTTTGCCGGCAGCGCCGTCATAGCAAGGGTCGAAGGGTAGGCCGCCTTGCCGCCCGGAACGTAGAGCCCGACCGAGCGAATCGGTGTCCAGCGCATTCCCATCAGCACGCCCTCTTCATCTTCGAAGAGACTCGTTCGGGGCTTCACCTGGCTGTGAAATTTTTCGATGCGGGCCGCCGCCCTGGTGAAGGCGGCAGCGAAATCACTCTCCTCGACCGCGGCGCCGAGGATCTCTGTGCCGACGCGAAGACTCCCTGCCTCCAGGCGCACCCCGTCCCAGCGCTCTGTATAGTCGAGCAGAGCCTGGTCTCCGCGGGCGCGGACATCGGCAATGATCCCCGCTACACTCTCTGCGATTTCACTCATCACGAAACCTTTCGGAGCGAAGCAGTCGCTCCCCGCCCCTGCAAGCAGGGGCGTCCATTCGGCCTGCTAATCGATCACCTTGTTCAACGGGTACTCGATAATGTCCCTGGCCCCGGCCTCCTTGAGCTCCGGAATGATCGACCGGACCTCTGTCTCCAGCAGGATGGTCTCGACCGCCACCCACTCATCGTCTGAGAGCCGGGAGATCGTCGGGTTCTTCATCGAGGGGAGAATGCCGAGCACTGTATCGAGTGTCTCCCGGGGGCAGTTCAGCTTGAGACCGACGCGGCCCTCGGCATTCAACGCGCCCTCCAGCAGCAACGCCATGTTCTCGATCTTCCGCCGCTTCCAGGGGTCTTCCCAACTCGCCTTATTGGCGATGAGCCGCGGAGTGGTCACCAGGAGCTCATCGACAATCCGCAGCTTGTTGGCGCGCAGAGATGATCCGGTCTCCGTGATCTCGACGATCGCATCGACAAGGTCAGGGGTCTTGACCTCGGTCGCTCCCCAGGAGAACTCGACCTCGGCTGTGACACCGTTCTTCTCCAGGTAGGTCTGGGTCATCTTGACCGCCTCGGTGGCGATGTGCTTGCCCTCGAGGTCCTTGACGCTCTGTATCGAAGAGCTCTCGGGAACGGCGAGAATCCAGCGACAGGGACGCATCGACTGCTTGGAATAGCAGAGGTCCATCACCTCGTGAACATCGGCGTCGTTCTCGAGGATCCAGTCCTTGCCGGTCAGCCCCGCATCGAAGATGCCCTCTTCGACATAGCGGGCGATCTCCTGGGCGCGAACCAGCATCGCCTCGAGCTCGTTGTCGTCTGTCGAGGGAAAATACGATCGAGAAGAAACACTGAAGCCGTAGCCGGCCTTCTTAAACAGGGAAAACGTCGATTCCTGGAGACTTCCCTTGGGAAGCCCCAGCTTGAGAATTTGGTCAGACATTGGTAACTCCAAAAAAAAACCCGTAACTACCGTTACGGGGCTATCAGCTCATGATATGCAAAATATCAACAGACCTGCGAACCCCTCTCGGGCGAATGCCGCAAATGGTGATGAATACAATGATGGAAGACGTGGAGAATCTTGGTCATGTTTAACCTCTTAGGTAAGCGGACGATTGTAGCACCTCCTAGCTCCGTGTGCAAACAACTGATCAGCACCCCTCGATGAGC
>CBFHWB010000255.1:0-3936 GCA_965659285.1 Planctomycetota bacterium
TAGACGAAGACGTTGGCGAGCTCTCCTTTTTCGCTGACGACCCGGTTCTCGTCGAGCAGGGGGCCCTTGTAGAGCTTCCTGCAGTCGCTGGGTTTGCCGCCCTTTTCCGTCATCCGGATGGAGCGCAGCCTGGGCCTGGGACCTTCAAATTTTACGATCCCCCTTGCAGCCGGGCTGTCCTTGGCACCTGCGACCTGGTGTTTGCCGCTGGTGAGCAGCAGGCTGCCCCCCAGGAGCAAGGCGGCAACCAGGGTCCACTTGATTAGAACCGAGTTCATTTGTTTGATCTTTCTGTTCAGGTTATTGATCTTCAAGGTCCCCGGTTGGGTCAAGCACCGTGGCCTCGAGGATCAGGTCGCGGAAGTTCGCATCCGGTACATCCTTCAGCAGCCCGAGGTACGCTACGAGCCCGGGTACATCTTCCTTGCTTAGACGAATGGCCGAGTAGGCATCGTCAATTTCATCCGCCTTGCCGGCCCGTTTCAGACGGCTGGCCGCGATTTTCGCAAGGATCACCTTTTCCAGCTCTGCGCTGCTGAGGTCGAGGTTTCGCAGCGAGGGAGTGGGCATGGCCTTTCCACTCCTGGTGACCACATGCGTCTTCGAATCGGCAAATTCAGCCGGGGTGTGGCAGGCGGCGCAGTTGCCGACCTGCTGCTCTCCTTCGTAACGGAAGAAGGTCTTGAAGGCGAGATAGGAATCCCTGTCCATCCCGGCCGGCAGCTTCAGGAGCACTCGGCCCTCCTGGTTGGCCAGGCGACCGAAGATGCGGCCGGCGATGTCTTCCGCGGTCTCGCCCTCTTCGGGTTTTTCGGGGATCCGGTTGACATACACAAAGGCATCGTAGATGGCACGCTTGGTGCTCACCAGGCGATGGACCTTCGGTTTTGTCTCGGGTGTACAGGCCGATAGCGACAGCAGGACGATGCCGAGCAGGATTCGCTGAGTCATCTCGAAACTTCCCTGGGTTCTACTTGCGTGCCGTCTTGAGTTCGCCGCCTATGAGCTCGAGCTTGATGATGGAGCCGTAGCCGCGCTCGGTGTGGCGCGCAGGACCATTCGAATTGCAGGTCCAGATGTTGCCCTCCTCGTCAAACTCGATCTCGCGGGTGTAGGTGACCCTCGATGGCATTCTGAAGTGAGCCATTGTCTCGGTCTTCGGGTCGAAACGGATGAGCGAGTCGCTGTTGGTTCCGCAGATCCAGACATAGCCCTTCGGGTCGATGTTCAGCGCGTAGGGAGTCTGGTTCTCGGCGTTGGGGAGTTTGTAGACCTTCCATTTCTCGGTCTTCGGATTGAAGCTGCCAAAGACGCCGGAGCCGAATCCCGGAACCCAGACGATACCCTTCTGATCGATATGCAGCCGCCTGGGTCCGCGGAAGGGGGGGTTCCATTCCTTGATGTCACCATCCGGGGTTCGCGGGTCGATCCGGCCGATGCGGTTGCCGTTGAGCTTGGAGTACCAGATCGTTCCATCGACAGGTGAGAAGTCGATACCGTAGGGTGTGAGTCCACGCGACTCGCCTTTGCCGGCGCCGACGGCCTGGTTCTTTTTCAGGAGGTGGTATTCCTTCACTTTGTGGGTTTTAGGATGGATCGAGAAGCAGGAGTTCCTGCCGGCATCCGTATACCAGATGAGCCCTTCGGGGTCCTTCGGGTTGATTCGCAGGGTGTGTGGGTAGGAGCCTCTCTTCTGGTGGGATTCGGCGCTCGAGACGATGGTGAATTTCTTCGTCTTGAGATCGAACCTGCCCATCTCGCCGGAGCTGCACAGGGTGACCCACATGCTGCCGTCATTGGCCAACTCGATCGAGTGCGGTCCCCTGTACTTGCCGGGGAAGCGGTATTCTTTGCGATCGCCGTTTTTCGGATCGAGCGTGACGACTGCGTTCCGGTTCATGTCGACGGCGTAGACCAGGCCATCAGGTCCGAGCTCGAGATCGTGGACCATGACCTTGTACTTGTTTCCCATGTCCCACTCGGTGATCCGGGCCTTTGTCTCGAGTCCCCTGGGGGCCTGGGGGGGAACAAAGGCGGGCCATTTCGCCACAGCCTTCTCGGAGTAGGTCTCGACGAGGCGCTTGACGAGATTCTTCTGGGTGTGCCTGTACAGGCCGCCGAAACCATCCATGCGCCGGATCATGGTATCCCAGTCAACCGGCAGTTCCGGGCTTCTCCAGCCCTTGGAACCGGTCTGGTGACAGTAGGAACACATCATCTTGTAGTTTTCCTTGTCCTTCATGCTCGTCCACTTGAGCATGTCGAAGCCGCTGTCGGCGGTGCGCTGATCCTCAAGGTCATCGCCTGTGGCGGGCTTCATGGAGAAGGAAAGGTCGCTATCGCCGGCCTTCACATTTCTTTTCACCGCATCGAGCTGCCCCATGAGGCGGGCGCGTACCTTGTAGTAATCCTCGTAGAGCAGCCCCTCGATCGAGAAGGAGCCATCGGCCTGGCTGAAGACCGAGACGCTTTTTCGCTTCTTGGACTCCACGGTGAAGGCCGAGATCATCACACCTTCCATCGGCTTGCCGGCGGAGTCTACTACCTTGCCGCTGATCGTATCGGCATCGGCGCTCAAGGTGACCAGGAAAATTGCCAGGACTGCCAGGGACGTTTTTGCAGTTCTCATCATCAGGGTCTTCTCCGTATCTCTCTTATGCTCGTGGATGTTTCTGCCAGTATTTATAATCCGTTACCGGCCACGAATCTGGACATCCTAATTGGGTCATTTGACAGAAAATTACATACTTCCGTCCCGGCCTTCAGGATTGCGTGCGAAAAGGCGTCGGGAAAGTTAAACTCTTGAGAGAGTTGTTCCCCGCTTTGACAGAGGGCTCCAGCCGGACATGCAGAAGACCACGGCCATTTTAATCCTGGCGCTTTGTTCCTGTGCCGCTTCCGGCCTGCGGGCCGAGGACGATGTTTTTTCGAAGCTCATCCGGCCCGCTTTCGCTAAGAGCTGTTTCAAATGTCACGGCGAAGGTCCGAAGGTGAAGGGGAAGGTGAACCTGCTGGAGCTCAAGAGCGCTGCCGAACTCGCGAAGAAGCCCGAGCTGTTGGGCAAGATCATCGAGGCGCTCGATTCCGGCGAGATGCCGCCTGAGAAGGCGCCGCCTCTGGCCGCAGAGACGCGCCGGGGGCTTGTGGTGGAGTTGAAGAAACTCCTGCACCAGGCCGTTGATTCGCAAAAGTCCGTGGCGCGGACCCCCATTCGGCGTATGAACCGCTTCCAGTACAACAACGCCGTGAAGGACCTGTTTCAGCTCAAGGTCGAGGTCTTCCCCCTGCCGGAGAAAATGATGCGCGACCACGGCTACTTCAAGCCCGAGACGGGCAAGATGGAAGCGAAGGTCAGGGTCGGAAGCCGTCCGCTGGGCAAATCTCAGCTCATCGAGCCACGGCTCGCCGGGGTGGCGCCCTTTCCGCAGGACCTCCGCGCCGAGCACGGCTTCGACAACCGTGGTGACCACCTCTCGCTCTCGCCGCTCCTGATGGAATCCTTTCTCAAGCTCAGTCGGTCGATCGTCAACAGTCCTGACTTCAACACCAAGCGCTGCGGCATCTGGAAATCTTTTTTCCTCGAGCCGAAGAAGGCTCCCCGCGCGGCCGTGAAGGCAAGGCTCCGCGGCTTCCTGGGCAGGGCCTTCCGCCGGCCGGTCGACCAGGCCACGCTCGATCGCTACACCGCCTATGTGCACAAGCAGCTGGCCGCGGGGAGACGGTTTACCGCCGCTATGAAGGACGTGGCGTCCGGGGTCATCTGTTCGCCCCGGTTTCTCTATCTCCGCGAGCGCGGAGACAAGGGCGGGGATGATTACGATCTCGCGTCGAGGCTCTCCTTTTTTCTCTGGGGCAGCATTCCCGATAAGCCGCTGCTTGACCTTGCAGCCGCCGGAAAGCTGGGTGAGCCGGAGACTCTCGGTCGACAGATCAACC
>CBFHWB010000256.1:0-3906 GCA_965659285.1 Planctomycetota bacterium
TTCTCCTCTGACATATCGTAGGGAGCCACCCAATTGCCCTCCATGCGGCCGATCTGGCCGCAGCCGGTATCCTGGTCAAGAAAGAGCATGTTCCAGCCGTTGCTGCGAATCCAGCCGTTGGGATTGACCATATCCTCGATCGGCTCGAGCGGCGGCGGGGGCGGAGGCGGCGGAGGCAGGCCTTCTTCCGGTGAATAGATCTCCACCTCACCAAGGGAGAGGACATCTGCCTCATCCGGGTTGCCGACCCCTCCTGTTCCGGAAAGATCCGGATCCGGGGTCCTCACGACCCTCACAACACTACCGGCAACAGCGTCTCCCAGCAGTTCAACGAGGTCTACCATCAGGCTATCGGGACCTGCCACTCCACCACCGCCGAGGATGTTTTCCTCGTTGAGAAGATCTGATTCGAAGAGGATATCTCCATCGGGTCCATCGAGAATCAGGACGGTGAGATCACGAAAGCGTGAAGTGCAGCAATTATCACGGTTATGAAGAATAATTGCAGTGATCAGGTACTCGTCCCGGAGATCAACCTCCCAGGTGGAAGGCAGGTTCTGGCCGGCGGCTGTATGGGTGAAATTTCCGAGGTTCCCATCGATTCCCATGCTGGCGGGAAACTGCCCGGTGCCGTAATCCGAAGACTGGGTAGCCATTCCGCGCGATGCGACGTTAACCGTCCCATCATCCAACCCCTGCGCGAAAGCAAACGCGCTCCAACTGAGTACCACCGCAAACACCAGTCCATTCAATGCCTTGCGCATAGATCTTCCCCTACTGATTGAATTGAGATTTATTTCAGTTTCCCGCGACCACTAAACCTGCCCCATTGTCACTCAGATCTCCCCGAAAGCAAATGACACTTTCCCTCCCGGCAAAAGTGCAAGCGGGAAAGGCGGTTGATGAGGCCGCGCAGGCATGGGTATATGTAGGAACTAACGAACCCGGAGAGCTGGCATGGACATGAAGAAACTGTGTATCCGCCCCGTAGCTGCCGACATCGCGGCGCTCGGAGGCCGGCAGCCGCGGGGCTTGACCCTGCCCAGGCTTATGTACGCAACTCTCTTATTACTGGCCTGCGGCTGGAGCCAGGGCTGCTCCACGGTTCATGTTCACGTGCCACCGGAGCCCGCCGCTGTCAGTGAAGTAAGGCAGGTGATGCATCACTATCTTGCCGCGTTCAATGTCGATGATTTTGAGACGATCGGCGCCTCCTGGCATGCGCCTGGCTGGTTGTCGACCAGCGATTCGAGGCATCCCCTCAAGGATCGCGAAGAGGTAAAAGGCCTCTACCGCACCCTTCTTGGAAAGATCCGGGCGGAAGGCTACGACCACTCAGAACTCTTGAGCGAGGACATCAAGGTCGTTAATGACGGCTGCGTGATCTACCGGATCACCTTTACGCGCTGGAAGAAAGATGGAAGCTTCATGCCGCCGCGAGTCCGGGGGAGCGTCTGTACGCTGCTCAAGGTGGATGGACAGTGGGGTCTCAGCAATGTCGCTCTTGAAACCGGAACGGGAGACTGACACGCAAAGTGGCCTGGTTGGTTCAACTCACCGAGTGTCAGACGTCAACCTTCAGCAGACCGCACGCTTCCTCGTAGCCGGGCGCTCGGTCACCATCACCCTTCGACGCGTTCTTTGAAGCGCCGGGGCTCAGCCCGTATTCGCTCGCTGTCACTCGCGCCAGGGCCACAGGGTGGCGCCAGCGGAACTTCTCGCGCGTCGTCCTGAACTCTTCCTCGACCGTCTGGTAGTACTTCTCGGCGTGGAGCGCTCCATCCTCGCTGACGGCAAAGCCCAGGAGCAGATCCATGACAGGGCGGAACGGGTGGCCTAACTCTCCATAACGCTCAACGAGCGCGCTCGCGCGAACCTGGTCCCGGGCACGAATGGCCTCCCTCGTCTTGCTGAGGAGCACGTCGCGGCCCTTCGCCGTAACGGCAGCGAGCGCCTTCGCGTGGAAAGGTTCGTCGGTGACGGCGCCTCGTTGCCCGGCGGTATGATATGCGCCGATGATCAGGCTCGCGAACGCGTTGAGATCATTGCTGACGCGCGCGATATTGCGCCAGGCATTCGCCGCGTCCGACGCGTGAACCCCGACCGATGCGCCGTGCACACTGCCCATCGGTTTCAACTTCGAGCTCCCCGGTCGTCCCCGGCCTCGGTCGTTCAGAACAAGCCGGTTCGCGGCGAGCGAGATCGCCTCACCGACATCCGCCGGGGCGAAACCTTCGGCCAGAGCGGCCGCGGCGGCATCGGCGGCTTGTTCACGCGTGCCCGCGAAGACGAGCCGGCCCATCTCGTTGATCCAGCTATCGTCTGCCTTACGCGAGCCCGGCTTGCGGCCATGCAGCTTGTGGGTTTCGAGGAGCTTCGGCAGGAGACTGCGGATCGCGGCCTGTGGACCGCCTCTTTCGGAATGGACACAGAAACGAACCGATTGACGCAACAGAGTGTGTGAGTGCTCTTTGCCGACTATGTCAAGCATCGACCAGGCGCGCCAGGCGAGCACGACGCGGTGGACGTTGATCTCATCCCGCACCGGGTACTGCAGGTGATTGAAGGCTTCGTCGGGGCGCTCGTTCACGAGTGCCGCGAAGGTGGACTCCGCCCGCCCGAAATCCCCCGATCGCGTGGCCTTACGCAGCAGCTCGCCCGTGGGAGAGTTGGCCGGGATCTTCGCCGGCTCCACGTTTCTGAGAATCTGCTTCGCGCGGCCGCCAAACTCATGAATACGATTCGTATTGCGATAAAGCACCTTCAGAATGGGCAGGGCGCGGCGAGCTTCGGGCAATGCGCGCGACATCTCATAGGCCGGCGCGAGCGCCATAAAGGCGTGGTAGCCGGTGTAGTCCTGCCCGGCGAAGGTGCGCGCATTGGCAAGCGCGCCGGCGGCGGTCAGCGTTCGCAAATCCGTGCCGCCTCGCAGTTTCTCGACAAGGAGGGGCTGCAGCTTTGCCAGAGGCGCCTCCTGCATCAGCGAGACCAGCGGCTCGAGCTCCCCGAAGGTCGGAAAATCAGCTCCATCTTCCGCGAATACGGAGCCGAGCCCGAGCTCCGCCGCGAGTGAAACACCGACACTCCCGGCAAGCATGCCCCGACCTACGTCCGCAAGAAACTCCCGTCTGCCGCGCTGGGACATGGTCGTCCTCCTGTAATATTACGCCTGCCTCGCCACGGAGATTTCATCCGGACTTAGGCAGGAAACCTTTTAATTTCAGTGTCGATCCCATCGGCTACCCTAAGCGATGGGTTGCCCGCGACGCAACCCGTCCTTCCCGCCGGCCTGGACGACGGCCGCCTGGGCTCCAGGCTGCCGTGGCGGCAGATGAATTTCGAACAGTGTTTCGGGACACATCAGAACGGAGTGTGGTCTTGTCATTTCATCACGGCTCAGGATCTCCAATCGTTCGTACAGGCTGAAGTGCAGGCGGGCCGCATGAGCCGTTGTCAGCGCGATTTCATCATGCCAGACGGAATACGTTCCGAGTGACCCGTTCAGGCGATAGAAAAAACCCTCGATCGGATGCGTCAGGATAAGCTTCTGCTGTTCGATAGAATCGAATCCCTCGAGCAGCGGCATCGGTTCTCCTGTATCTTCCAATTCGATATCGCAGCTACACCAGTCTGACTTGACATCGAAACGATATCGCCGGTACCGGCTGATCTCCGAGTCGTACTGACAATCGATGTCATAGGTCGCGTAATGCCAGGGAATGCGCCACAACGAACGAGCGAGGTGCACAAGCCGGGAGCCAAGAGTCGTCCCAAAAAACCAGACCGCGTGTTCGCGGGTCGACCGCTCGATCACATAGACACGGTGATTCGTCTGTCCGAAGCCGAACTTTGCAAACGGAGCCAGGCGGGCGAAGTGAAAATCGTCGTCCAGGAACGGAACGACAC
>CBFHWB010000257.1:0-3836 GCA_965659285.1 Planctomycetota bacterium
CGGGCGGGAAAGAGAGCGTCTTTATTGTACTTGGGCAGGACCTTGCGCAGGATGCGCTTGAACGATCCATTGGGTCCATTGGCCCAATGCACGTGAAAGGTGAACCCTTCCTGGAGCCACACCCTGTGTTCAATCTCAACCGTCTTGTCGTCGGGAATCTCGTATTCACCGATGATCCGGTGAGCTGTCTTCCCCAGGGCGCGCGAATCGATGGAGATCGACAGCCGCATGGGCTCGTCTGAGTTGTAGCGCAGATCTCCGTCCTTGTAGCGTGACTTCCTGCGAATCGCTCGGGCCGAGAAACGAATGGCGTACTCTCCATCCGCCAGCACCCCGCGCTTCTTATCGAGCCGGGTGATGCCCAACGGCTGGCGGAACTTGATGAACATACGGCCCGCCTCACGGCGGGCTGTCTTGTTGAACTCCCCGGCGGAATCGCCGGGACGGGCTCCCACCTGGTAGCGGATCATCTCCGGCTTCGGGCCGGGACGAATGGCCTTGTCCGCCACCTTTCGAGCCGCCTCGAGGTAGTTCTCGAGCAGGTGCCCGGAGGCGACCAGCCCCTCCCCGACGTTATCAAACCCATCGAAGGGCTCATCGGGAGGAAAGGTCGTGGTGGGATCAAAGTCGACCATCTTCAACGAGAACAGGTCCCTGACCGTGTTGAGATATTCGGCCCGGTTCAACCGACGCAGCACCACCTTGCCGACGTTCTCCCTCGCGGCCGCCCGCGCCCGAGCGAGTGAACCTGTCAGGCTCGCGACGACCCGCCGGGTCGCCGCCTCCGGAGGCTGCTTCGCCTTCTTCGGAGGCATCTCGGCGAGGTTGAGCTGATCCAGGATCTCCTGGAAAAGTTCGGCCTCTTTGAGGATCGAAAAATCACCGGTGAGCTTGTCAAACCGCCGATCACCCTTTTGCTTTTCCGGCCCGTGACACTGAACACAGTAGGTCTCGAGAAAAGAGACCAGCTGAGCAGGCTTATCCGCCAGCGCCATCCCGGGCGAGAACAAAGCGAGAGTGAAGATAAAGCCCGGCACCCTCATGTCAGCAGGTGATTCAGGTTGGCGGTGCTGGTGGAGAATCGATCAACCTCAACCCCGAGCCGTTGAAGAATAGAAACGTAGAGATCGCAGAGCGGCCGCCCGTCCCGGCCCCTGCGCTCGAAGCTGTGGTGTTTCCCGTTCTTGAAGCCACCGCCGGCGACCATGATGGGCAGATTACGGCTGGAATGAGAGCTGGCGTTACCCATGCCGCTGCCGAACATCACCACCGTCGTATCAAGAAGCGGTCGACCCTCGGAATCACGAACAGCCTTGAGCCGATCGAGGAAACGCGCGAACTGCTGAGAGTAGTAGGTCTCGATGATGGTCAGCTCCCGGAGCAGGTCCGGACGCTTGCCGTGATGGGTCAGTGAATGATAACCGAGGGTGATGCCCTCGAAGGGGAACAGGCGGTTGCCGCCGGGGTGCCCGAAGGTGATGACATTGGTGGCGTTACTCTGCAGGGCGAGGACCATGAGGTCGTACATCACCGAGGTGTTGTAGGGGTAGCTGAGATCCACCACCAGCTCATCGTCTCCCTTGATGACCTTGTCGCTCGCGCTGGGCTTGGGTATATCGATCCAGTCCGTCCGCCGCTTCAGCTTACGCTCCACCTCGCGAATGGCCTCCAGGTACTCCGATAGCTTGCCCTGGTCGGCCCTGGAAAGGCTCGGATTGAGACGCCGGGTGTCCTCGCGCACCACGTCGAGAATGCTGGCGTCTTCGCGAAGCAACTCGCGCGTCTTCGCCTTGACCTTCGGATTGTCATCGAGAAACAGCCGGGCGAAAGCCCTGGTCGGATTGCCCTCAGTGGGAAGGATCACCCCTGTCCGCGACCAGGAAATCCCCGATGAGCCCATCCGCAAAGACGGGAACCGGGTTTTCTGGCCGATCTTCTCAGCCAGGAACTGGTCGAGGGAGAGGAGCCGCTGCGGATTGTCCTTAGTGTCCTTGAGCTCCACCCCGTTGAGCAGGGTGTTTGAGCACCCATGACCGCCGCCCACCTGCGGATGATCGAGATTGGAAAATACGCTCAGGTCGCGGCGATGCCGCTCCAGCGGTTTCAGCAGGGTCGGAAGGGTATAGTTCGCGCCGGTCTCCAGGGGAAAAAAGCCGCCCGGGTTCATTCCGTAGCCAGGCGAAACGCACACAAAGCGCTTCGCGGCCGAAGGCGCCGCTGGGGCGGCCGAAAGTGACTCCAGAGCGGGCAAGGCGATGCAGGCCCCGACCCCGCGCAGGAATTTTCTCCGAGTCAATGAAGGCATCAGCTGTTACTCCAGCTCCTCCGATAATTCTTCACTCCCTGCACGGTTATACCGGGAAGATCGAATCACCCACCGTCCCTCTGCTGTCGCCGAAGGACTCTTCATTGATCCCCATGGAGCGCAGGATGCTCAGGTAGACGTCGGTCATGCGCGTACCGCCGCTCTTCCAGTACTGCCTGTGTTTCAGCCCCATATTGGCGCCGCCCGCCACGAGGGTGGGAAGGTTGACGTTTTTGTGGGTGGTGCTGGCGCCGCTGCCAAAGAGCACGATGCTGTTGTCGAGAACACTGCCGCTGGTGTCCTTGAACTCATTCATCCGACCCAGGAAATAGGCCACCTGCTCGCTCAGGAAGCGGTCGTATTTCGCCCATTGGAGGAGGCCGCCTTTATCATTCGAGTGAGAGAGATTGTGGTGCGTGCGCTTCATGCCGAGCTTGCGCGGAAAAGTGTCACTGACGCCCATGCCGTCCTCCCGGCTCATCATGAAGGTGACACTGCGGGTTATATCGGCATCGAAGGCCAAAGCGATGAGATCGAAAATCGTCCGATAGTAGGATTTTGGATCCATCTCCGGTGAAGCATCGAGATTGAGGTGCGAATAGTCCTGCTTCTTAAGCGGGATGTCGATCCATTTCTCCGAGGCCTCCAGGCGCATCTCGAATTCGTTCAGGGAGGTCAGGTATTGCTCCATCTTCCGGCTGTCGGCGCGGCCGAGACGCTTGTCAAGAACCCTGGCGTTATCCGCCACGGCATCTACCAGTTTCCTGTGCCGCTGCAGCCTGGCGCGCTGGACACCGAGGGAGCCTCGACTCCACTTGAAGACGTTCTCGAAAATCTGACGCGGGTTGTTCTCAGCCGGGATCGGCTTGCCATCCCGATCGTAGGATATGGTGGCTGTCCGGGACATGTAGCCGCTGCCGGCATCGATGGAAAGAACGAGCGAAGGGCGACGACAGAAACCGCGCGTATGACGGGCGACCACCTGGTCGAGTCCCACTGTATTGTATTGTCCCGGCCTGGGATCATGAAGCGGAGCACCGGTCAGCCACATATCAGAACAGACATGAGGATCATTCCTGGGGCCGTTGGCATGGGCCAACCCACCGAGAAAGCTGACCTGCTCCCGGTAAGGATTCAGCGGCTCGTTTGACTTTCCAAAAACGAACTTTCCGTCCTTGCCCTGCCGGGGGAACCAATTCCATTCGGCGATCCCGTGTTTCTCCTCGGGAAGAGACATCCCGTTGGCGCTGTAGATCGCGCAAAAACGTCGGGGCGGTTGCGCCGCCACTTCCTCGCCCATCGCCTCAAGCAGGGGCAAGGGCAGGACGACCCCGGCGAGGCCTTTCAACACAGAGCGGCGATCGAGTTTGAGCTGGTTCTGCACGACCTGATAATAAACTCTCTGAAGGATTCAGTCTATTGGAATTGAAAGGAGCTCGAGCGCCGGGGTTTCGCCGAGAAACCCTCATTTTTCCATGAACATCGGGCTCTCAATCACGAACCGGACACAATCTTTCATACGATACCCCCT
>CBFHWB010000258.1:0-3737 GCA_965659285.1 Planctomycetota bacterium
ACACGTAGGTGTTCGGCAGTGTCCTGGGCTCCAGGTTTCGGATCAGCGTGGCCAGGTCGGTCTCAGCGTTCATGTTCTTCTCTTCATGGTATTCATGGCGGCCAGGCTAGTCTTCGAGGGTTTCCAGCATCTTCAACTGGGCCTCCAGCGGGGTTTTCAGGAAAGCCCGGAACGCCTTGTAGAAGGCCCGCTTGTCTTTTACCTGGGTGAATTCGACCAGGGCGCGTTCCCAGCCATGCTTCGCCACCAGCGGGTAGAGAACTTCCCTCGCGTCCGCGATGCTGCGCCGCTTCGATTTGTGGATCATGAAGGCGAACGCCCAGGCTCCGGCATCGTAGGCCAGGTGGCGGTAGTATTTTTTGACCGCCGGCGAAACCTTGTCGACGTCTTCCATGTCCTCTATGCCGAGCGCCGGGTCTTTCACCCGATGGACATTCCTCATGAACTCCTTCATGGCTTCCCCGAGCTTCTCCCAGCCGTGTTTTTCGCCAAGGTAGGCGGCGAAGAACTCAGCTCCTCCCTCCACCATCCACGTCGGGGTAAAAGGAAAGGAGCGCTGGTAGACATGGGTGTATTCGTGGATCCCCCGGGTGTAGAGGTAGGGATCCCTGAACTCGTGGGGGTTGATAAAGACGAGCTCCGCGATGGGCGGGTCGGTGTCGCCAACCATGGAGAGATAGGCATCGCCGCGACCACTGTGAGCTTTTTTCACCAGCTCCATTCCGGGGCCGGCCTTGCAGTAGCGCAGCTTTTCGCGATGGTCACCGCAGTGATGCCGGCAGTAGGCCTCAACCAACTCGCGATGAAACTCTTCACTGTTCAGGGTCTTGTCCTCATGCCCGAGGATGTAGACATAGACGGGGCCGTAGTTTCCGAAGTACTTGCGCGCCGCATCGATCCCATCGCGAATGATTCCCGGCCACTTGGACTTGTCCTTTTCGTTCCTGACGTAGGTTGGCGGCGCCCTGTGTCGGGAAAGGCTCTTCTTCTCTGGTTCAGGTTTTTCGTCGCCGCGCGCGGAGCACAGAATGAGGGTGAAAAAGGCTCCCCCGACGAACAGCTTCAGGAAGGTTGACTGGGTATTCATTGCAATGGAGCTTCTATTCGTTCGATGCGCTTAATGACCGGGAAGGTCAGGGGAGATGATACGACATTTCTTCAGCTTCATGGAAGGCACCCTTTCGGCTTGCTGTCTTTTAGGATCTATTTCAGGCAAGATAGCCCGGACGGGATTTCCTGGTTGAAACCGGATGGTGGTAATCGAATCCGGTCAGTGGTTCTGTACGGTACGAAGTGGTCCGCGAGAAGAATCGATGAATGGAATTGAGCTGGCTGCGGCATTGAGGTCGGGGCAACGCGTCTACGGCACCCTGGTCACGTCGGCCTCGCCTCACCTGCCCGAGAGATTGCGCAACATCGGGCTCGACTTCGTGTTCATTGACACCGAGCACATCCCGATCGACGACCACGATCTCTCCTGGATGTGCCAGGTCTACAGCGGCCTGGACCTGGTGCCGCTGGTGCGGATCCCGGAGCCTGATCCCTACCGGGCGAGCAAGGTGCTCGACGGCGGGGCAGGGGGCATCATCGTTCCCTATATCGAAACGGTAGAGCAGGTCGAGGCCTTGCGCGGCGCGGTGAAGCTGCGGCCCCTCAAGGGAGAAAAGCTCGCTGGAACTCTCGATGGAACGGCGCCGCCCGGTGAGAACCTGGCCGGTTACCTGCGCGAGCGCAACGAGGGTAAGCTGCTGGTGATCAATATCGAGAGCGTGCCTGCGGTCGAGAATCTCGACCAGTTGCTCGCCGTGCCGGACATCGACGCGGTCCTCATCGGGCCGCACGACCTGTCGACCAGCCTGGAGATTCCCGAACAATACGATCATCCCGATTTCGACAGGACCGTTCGCCTGATCATCGAAAAGGCGCGAGCGAGCGGAATCGGAGCGGGAATTCATTTCTGGGAAGACCTCGACCAGGAGATCGAGTGGGCGCGCCACGGAGCGAACCTGTTCCTGCACAGCGCCGACGTCCTGCTCTTTACAGCCGCTTTGAAAAAAGACCTGTCCACGGCGCGCGCGGCCCTGGGGGATGATGTTGTTGAAACAGATGATGGTGTAGAGGCGATCTGAGACCGGCATGCGGCGAATTACGAGAATCTCTATCGCGACCCTGTTCCTGCTGGCGGTGGGGATCCCGTGCCTGGCCGATGAGGCGGGTGAGGGAGCCACAACCTCGGCGCTCGAGACCCTCGATTACCTGGCCTTGTTTGGCTACATGGCGATTATCGTGGTCGTCGGGATCTACTTTGCCAGGGGTGAGAAGACGACCGACGACTATTTTCTCGCCGGCAGGCGCGTGCCGTGGTGGGCCGCGACGCTGAGCATTTTCAGCACCTATCTCAGCGCCATCACCTTCATGGCGATCCCGGCCACGGCCTTCAACGGCAATTGGCTCACGGTCTGGATGAATATCGGTATCATCCTCGTCGCCCCGGTTACGGTATTCTGCCTCCTGCCTTTTTTCAGACGGCTCAATGTCACCTCGATCTATGAATACCTCGAGCTGAGGTTCGGCCCCGGCCTGCGGGTTTATGGCTCGCTGGCCTTCATGGCCTACCAGGTCGCCAAGATGGGAATTTTCCTTCTGCTGCCGGCCCTCGCGCTGGCGACCGTGACCGGCTTCAACCTGTATCTCTGCATCGCCATCATGGGCCTCCTCTGCATCGTCTACACCGTGCTGGGTGGGATCGAGGCCGTGGTCTGGACCGACGTCCTCCAGTCGGTGGTGCTGATTGGAGGCGCGCTGATGTGCATCGGCATGATCTTCAGCGCCGAGAACTTCGAATTCGGGAGGATGTGGAGCGTCGCGGTCAACGAGGAGACCAACAAATTCAGTGTTGGGAATCCCACGACCGATGTCTTCTGGTATTTCCTGATCGGTGGCTTCTTCGTACAGCTGGTTCCTTTCACCAGCGACCAGGCCGTGGCCCAGAGATTTCTGACGACGCCGGATGAAAAATCGGCGGCTCGGTCCGTCTGGGCTCACGCGGCGATGGTCATCCCCGCCTCGCTGCTGTTTTTCGGTCTCGGTACGGCCCTCTACGTTTTCTACCAGACTCGTCCCGAGGCGCTGCCGGTCGTCGACCAGAAGGACATTATCGTTCCCTGGTTCATCGCGAACCAATTGCCAGCCGGCTTCGCCGGGCTGGTGATCGCCGGGCTGTTCGCCGCCACCATGTCGAGTGTCGACAGCGGTATGCACAGCATCGCCACGACCCTGACCAATGATGTTTACGACAAGCTGCGTCCTGATGGCTCGGATGAGAAGCGGCTTGGTGTCGCCCGCGTCATCACCGTGCTGGCGGGCTTGTGCGGGACCCTCGCCGCGGTGTTTCTGACCTTCAGCGGCCTCGATGGGGGATCCCTTTGGATCCTGCTGCTGCAGGTGGTCATTCCGATCGGAAGCGCCCTGACAGGCGTTTTCCTGCTGGGTGTGCTGACCAGCCGGGCTCACTCGAGCGGCGTAGCCCTGGGGGTCATCGCGTCGATGGCCGTGGTGATCCTCTTCGCCAACATGGAAAACAGCCCCCTTCCGCACCCCGTCCTCAAGGCCGCCGCCGGGGTGCTGACCTGCATGGTGGTGGGTTACCTGGCGAGCCTCGTGATCCCAGGGCCGGACAGGTCGCTTGCAGGTTTAACGCTGCTTACGGTGGGGCAGGATGACGAAACGGGCAAGCA
>CBFHWB010000259.1:0-3448 GCA_965659285.1 Planctomycetota bacterium
CACAGTGCTCTCTGACGGCATCGAGGACGGTATCGAGGGGATATTTCAGGTTCAGCGGGACCAGTTCATCGCGAAGAGCCGGGTCGGCCGCATGAATGGAGAGTGCCAGCTTTACCTGTGGGAAGGCCTGTGACAACTGGCGGATCCGCTCTGGAATGCCGACGGTTGAAACCGTGATTCGGCGCGCCCCGATTCCAAGTTGCCGGGGATCTGTGAGGATCGAGAGAGATCGTAGCAGATCGTCAAAGTTCAGCAGGGGCTCTCCCATGCCCATGAACACCAGGTTGGTGGGAGCCTGTTGGCTAAGGCTTCTAATCTGGACTACCTGGTCGATGATCTCCGCCGCGCTGAGGTTGCCGCTGAAACCGCCGTAGCCGGTGGCGCAGAAGGTGCATTTGACCGGGCAGCCCGACTGGGTCGAGATGCAATAGGTTGTCCGGTCTCCATCCGGAATCAGTACGCTCTCGATGCGTCCGCCTTCACGGCCCTGCTTCCAGAGAAACTTCCTGGTTCCATCCTCGGATACCTGCTCCAGGTCGTGGTCGAGAGGGTGGAGAACAAATATTTTATCGAGATGCTCTCTGAGCGAAAGGGGAAGACCCTCCATGTCTTTGAATGATCGGGGAGTCCTTTCGTAGAGCCAGCGGCGCAGTTGGTCTACGCGGTAGGAAGGTTCCCCTGCCTCTTTAACGGCGTTTGATGCGGTCTCGATGAATTCATCGCCCAGCAACTGGAGCAATTCAGTCGGTTTTCGCCCGGCGTCGTTATTCGGCAAAGCGAACGATTCCCTCCAGGATCAGGGGTCTTTCGGCATAGGGACGGTAGTTGCGATCGTTGATGGTCCAGGAGCCGCCATGGCGAGGATCGATCCGGATGACCGTCTGGCCGATCTGGAGAATCTCTCCCATCCAGATCGTCTGCTTACGCACCCTGGAACGTCTTGCGGGCCTTGTCCTCTGAGCCCCCGGGTCTGAATTCTGGGGAGAGAGCTCAACCGTGCTGTAGAACACGGATGGCTTCCAGCTTCTCCCGGCCTTGACGATGATCTTCTGATTGTGAAAGCGAAAGCTGAAATCGCCCGACCGTTCTTTGAACAGGAAAAGCTTGGAACGCTTGCGCGGCGTATAGTTGAATCCTCCGACCTGGAATCGTCCATTTGAATAGACCAGCTCGTGCGGGCGGCCTATTTTCCAGACCTCCGCTCTGCCATCGCGGTAGGGTTGCGCCCGGTAGAGGTCTCTGTGCAGCCGCTCGCGTTCGTTCCTGGTGAGGTCTTCGTCTCCCAACTCCGCGATCAGGTTGATGCCGTGTGGGAAGCCCACAGGCCAGAGTCCGGTAGAGGCGATCGAGTCTGAAAAATCCAGAATCTTCGGCCGGTTGACGGAGGAGACGGTCTCACGGACGCATCCACAGCCCATGGCCAGCGCCAGGCAGGCAAGAGCGACCTGTATCGTGGTTCTTTTCATCCTGGTATGGATTGTAGTCGGGTTTATTTTTCAGGCAATGCCCCTGGCTCTTCTTTCCTGGTGCTTGCCCCTTCTTTTTTCTCGTCGGCCAACCCATCTGGTTACCTCAATCGGTAGAAACCGGAAGATGTTTTCATGAGGTATCCATCCAGTTCCAGTCGGCCCAATATCGCAAGGAGAGAGCTGCAAGGGATCCCTAAACGGGCTGAGAGCGAGTCGGGGTGCCATCCATCCTCCTCCTGGAAGAGCACCTCGAGGGGACCGCCGAATTTTCCCGGCAGCGCCCTCCGCTCTCCAGGCGTTTTTTTCTCTCCGCGGGTCGGTATGCCGGTGAGTCCAAGCTCCAGGGAGAGGTCAACCGGTGAGGTGGCGACCCCAGCTCCATCGCGAAGCAGGTGCAGGCCGCCGCGGTTGTGTTCTTCGTCCACCCTGCTAGGCAGAACAAAGATGCTCTTCCCCTGGTCCAGCGCCCAGCGGGCGGTGCTGAGGCTGCCTGATTTTTTTCCAGCCTGGATGACAAGCAGGGCGTTTGAGAGACCGCTGATAAGCCGGTTTCTCTGCGGGAAGTGATAGGGTCTGGGCCGCATGGAAAAGGGGAATTCGCTCAACAGGGCTCCTGAATTTTCCGCAAGGACTCTGTCGGCCAGGGTGTGATTTTCCGGCGGATAGATTCTTCCGAGGCCGGATCCCAGCACTGCGATGGTGCGTCCCCCGGCCTCAAGGGCCGCGCGATGGGCGCAGGCATCTACGCCTCTTGCCAGGCCGCTGACGAGGGTCGCTCCCCTGCCGGCCAGGTCGCCCGCGAATAGGCTGGTCTGTTTTAGAGAGTAAGGGGTGGGGCGTCTCGAACCTACAATTGCGAGGGCTCGGGAGTCAGCCTCAGTCAGCTTGCCCCTGGAGAACAGCAGCAGCGGCATCTCCTCCAGGTTCAGGAGCCGGGCTGGATAGCCGGGTAAGGAGTGGACGAGGACACGAATTTTCTCCGATACACACCTGCTCCATTCAACCTTCGCCTGCTCCCGTGTTCTTTTGCAGTGGAGGCGTCTCCTGACCTTTACGCTCATGCCCTCGATTCCGAGGAGCTCGTTAGTCCCAGCTTCAAGGGCGCCTTTCGGGCTGCCAAAAGCCTGGAGCAGCCGTAGCGCCAATCCGCTGTTGTAGAGCGTTGCAAGGTGCAGGTGGATGTAAACGATGGCTTCCCTCGGGTTCATTGGCGAGTTTCTCCCCGGCCAGGCGAGGGATGTCGTGGGGAGGCGGGCAGGGGGTAGCATAGGGCTCCGCTTTCAGGCCGCCAGTCGGCGAGCCGAAAAATCTTAGCTCTTTTTTGGCTATGGACAAGGCAGGGATGAACTAAGAAAATACCGCGCATGTCCAATAAAGGCGATTCCAACAAACGTACGCATACCTGTGGCCAGGCTCGGCTTGGCGACGTCGACGAAACCATCACCCTGAACGGCTGGATCGAGAGTATCCGCGACCATGGGGGGCTGACATTTATAGATCTGCGGGACAGGTACGGCCTGACCCAGGTCGTGCTCGATCCGGAGCTTGGCTATGGGGAGGTGCTTGACCAGTTTCGCGTCGAGTTTGTCCTCGCGGTGACCGGCACGGTACGGGCCCGGCCTGAGGGAATGAGGAATCCCAAGCTGGACACCGGGGATATCGAGCTTGCCGCTACAGGGGTAGAGATTCTCAATCCATCAGAGGTTCCGCCTTTCGAGATCGCCGAATCGAAGGAGGAACCAGGGGAAGACATTCGCCTGAAGTACCGGTATCTCGATTTACGCCGCCGGCGTATTCAGAAGAACATGATCTTTCGATCCAGGGTGACCCGCATCATTCGCGAGGTGCTGGAGGAACATGATTTTCTCGATCTCGAGACGCCGTTTCTCACTCGGAGTACTCCCGAGGGCGCGCGGGATTTCCTGGTTCCATCCAGGGTTCATACCGGCAGGTTCTACGCCCTTCCGCAGTCGCCCCAG
>CBFHWB010000259.1:3458-3728 GCA_965659285.1 Planctomycetota bacterium
TACTACCAGATTGTTCGTTGCATGAGAGATGAGGATCTCCGCGCTGACCGTCAGCCGGAGTTTACCCAGCTCGATATGGAGCTCGCTTTCGTTGACGAAGACGACATTCGTGAGTTGATTGACAGGCTGCTCAGCAGGCTCTTTGAGGAACTGCTTGGAGTGGAGATCGAGCTTCCGATCCAGCAAATGGAATACCAGGAGGCGATGGCCCGCTACGGTTCAGATCGTCCCGACACGCGTTTTGAGCTCTTTATTCACGACGTATCGGAA
>CBFHWB010000260.1:0-3721 GCA_965659285.1 Planctomycetota bacterium
TCCCGCAGATCGTAGGGGTCATTGTCAGCGGTATGATACATGATCTCATTGATGGCGATCGCCGGAGAAGGTCTCGGCGGGGGCGGACACTCGATGGCGGCGTTCACCGCCATGGGTGTGGGCGCGACATCCGCCCGGCCGCGCCAGTTCCTGGGATTGTCGGTCTCAAACAAAGCGCAGAGCCGCTGCAGCGAGCCGCCGCCGCCATCGGCCCCGTCCTCCCAGGGCGCATCGTCATCGTAGCGCACAGAATCGACAACCGCTGAGGTGGCATCGATCAACTCGATGTTCTCGCCCCCATTGTTGAGCGCCGAACCGGCCCAGAGCACGAGGCGGCTGGGCACCAGTCCGAACTCGGGACCGAGGGCGAGGGGGTTCCGGCAAATCACCAGGAAACCGCCCGACTCGATCACCGTACCGGCCTCGAACTCGTGACGAATGCCGCCGGTGAAGGCCCACCGCGACAGGTCAACGGTCTGCGCGCCGGAATTGTAGAGCTCGATGAACTCAAGATCGGCGCCCTCCTGCGGGTTGTAGTGAATCTCGTTAATGACCACCCCGTAGCGGGGAGAGGCCTCTTCGGCTTCGTCACAGGCATCGCCAAGGCCATCGCGGTCCCGGTCGCGCTGGTCGGCGTTGTCGTCATTGGGACAGTTGTCACAGGCATCGCCGACATTATCTCCATCGGCATCCGCCTGTCCCGCGTTGGCATCTTCAGGGCAATTATCCTCGCCGGAGTTGACACCATCGGCGTCGGGATCGTTGACGCCATCATCGATGGTAAGACGATTGGCTGATCCATCCGAGCCATCGTTGCGATTGGAGTTCGGCCCCACCGGCGAATTCGCCAGGTCGAGCACATCGCCGACCGCGAGAACGAGGTCCACCGTCCGCGTGACGCCGCCGCCGTCGCCGCCGGCGATCACCGCGGAATCGACCAGCTCGCCATTGTGAAAGAGGAGGCCGCTCACGCCGGCTCCGGCGAGATTCACCTCGCGGGTCTGCCAGGTGACCTCAACCGCGCCGGCGATATCGCTGGTCCACCGCCGGATCGGCCAGTGCTCTTCGCCCGGGCAGCTGTTGGTGCCGTTGGGATGAACACCTTCCTGCGCGATAAAGGTCCACGGACAATTGGAAGGCGTCAGGCGCCAGCCCTCGCCGCGCCAATGGGCCGCCTCAAACTCGATGAATTCATCGGCGGAATAGCTGTTGTTGCCATCTTCGGTGAGATTGTAATAGCCGTAGCTCCAGCCGTTGGCTCCCTGCTCCCCGGTTCCCGACCAGTCGTCAACAGAATCGGCAACCGTATCGGCGCGCAGAAGCTCCGGACAGAATCCGCCCAGAGTGAGAAGGACAACTGTACAGAGGACGACGAACGGTGAATTGTATTTCATATCTCTACTCATATCTGTTCAGGTGCCTGTAGAGGCCCCAAGGCTACGGGCACGGACATTTATTCTATCATCCAGTGATTCCGTCATTTGTGGATAAAAAAGCTTAACTGAATTCATAAATCCCGACAAAGCGGCAGGCCCCGCTGCGTGGGATCTCAAAGCCGAAAAAGGCTTTCAGCCCATTCGTGAGGCGGCCATCCCGTTCAATCGTGTATCTTATTGGTTCATTTGATTCGGACTCTATTGCAGTGATGAAACGCACACCAGCCACCTCACCTCGCTCCCTGGCCTTACTCCTGGCCATGCTGCTGCCGGGCTGTAAGAGCGACATCGATCCGGCCCAATTGGATAACCTGCGGGATGATCTCGATGCGGTTGTCTCCGGAACGCGAGGCGCGCCGCCCCGCGAAGACACGAACAGAGACGGCTGGAACACCGAGGTCTTCAGCGCCCGGGCGCAGGGTACCCTCAAGACCTTGACCCTCCTGCTCGAGTCACCCCCCGGAAAGGGGCCGGAAACCGGCCTGCTTGCGGATGACTTCCAGTGCTCGACGCTCCGTCCGACGGAGCTGGAGGAAACCTTCCGTGACCGGCACTTCATTGTACGCCGCGGCAACAAGACGGAATCGCCCGCGGGACGCAAGGGACGTGCCGGGCTGGAGAGTGCCTTCGGCGAGTTGCTCGCCTCCTTTGAAGGATCAAGCGACCGCCACAGCAAGCTCAAGCTCTTCGATGTAGAAACCTCCGGCAAGGACAGCGCCCGGACACGAACCTACTTCCAGCTCTCCGGACGCTTCAGCAAAGGCCGCTTCCAGGTCAAGGCGACCTGGCGATCAGCCTGGAAACGCGACGGAGAAAAGTGGCTCCTGCAGGAGCTCGTGACAGAGACCTACGAAGAAACTCTCAGTCTCGGCGGAGAGAAGCCCCTTTTCGACGACTGCACGAGCTCTCTCCTCTCGGCCAGCCCCGCATTCACATCCCAGCTGCTGCCCGGGCTCGACCACTGGATGGGAAGGATCGAGCTGGGAATGGGAATCGACATCGGAGGCTGGCAGGGCCTGGCCGTCGGCGACATCAACGGGGATGGCCGCGACGACCTCTATGTCTGCCAGCCGGGAGGCCTGCCCAACCGCCTCTTTGTCCAGAACGCCGACGGCTCGGTCACGGAGCGCTCGGCGGAGCTCGGTGTCGACTGGCTCGAATCAACCCACGGAGCGCTCTTCGTAGACCTCGACAACGATGGAGACCAGGACCTCCTGGCCGGCCTCGAACCCGGGGTGATGGTCCACGAAAACGACGGCAAGGGACGCTTCACCCCAAGGACGGCCAAGCTCCTGCCGGCGGCCCTTCCCTATTCCCTGGCGGCGGCCGACTATGACCTCGATGGAGACATCGACATCTATGTCTGCTGCTACAACAGGCGAAAGGGAGCCAACCGCCATCTCGTCTTCGCGCGGCCGGTGCCCTACCACGATGCCAACAACGGGGGGCGCAACGTGCTGCTTCGAAACGATGGCGGCTGGCGCTTCTCGCACGCGACCGTACGCGCCGGGCTCGACGTGAAAAACCGGCGCTTCAGCTACGCGGCGGCATGGGAGGACTACGACAACGATGGAGACCAGGACCTCTATGTCGCGAATGATTTCGGCCGCAACAATCTCTACCGCAACGATTCCGGACGTTTCACCGACATCACGGCGGCCGCCGGCGCCGAGGACATCTCCCCGGGGATGTCAAGCTGCTGGGGTGATTACGACAACGATGGGTGGATGGACCTCTACGTCAGCAATATGTTCTCCTCCGCCGGCAACCGTATCACCTCCCAGGGGCGCTTTCACCAGGGAGCCAGCGACAAGACCCGCGCCGAGTTTCGCCGCCACGCGCGCGGCAACACCCTGCTGAAGAATATGGGCAACGGCCGCTTCAACGATGTCAGCAGCGAAGCCGGCATCTCCATCGGCCGCTGGGCCTGGGGCTCCAAGTTTGCCGATCTCAACAATGACGGCTGGGAAGACCTGCTCGTGACCAACGGCTTCATCACCCAGCAGGACAGCGGCGATTTGTGAAGCTTCTACTGGCGACAGGTCGTGTCGCGCTCACCGGTCGATGGAGCCTCCGCCGACCCCTCGCAATCCTACCTGGACTCCTGGGGAGAGCTGGCGGGGCTGATTCGCAAGGGCCGCTCCTTCAGCGGCAAGGAGAGAAACTGCTGCTTCCTGAACACACGCCAGGGCCGCTTCGCGGATGTCTCCTCGGTAACCGGCCTCGACCATATCGATGACGGACGCACCGTGGCCCTGAGCGACTGGGACCGGGATGGGGATCTC
>CBFHWB010000261.1:0-261 GCA_965659285.1 Planctomycetota bacterium
GTCAAATTGAGCCTTTTCATTCTCATCTCGGCGAAGCTCGGTGCCATCGAGCGGCCAGCGTGCGTTGACGCCGCCATTGGGCATGTCCTGCCAGACCAGCAGCCCCATCCGGTCGCAGTGGTAATACCAGCGCAGGGGCTCGACCTTAACGTGCTTGCGGACCATGTTGAAGCCGAGCTTCTTCGTCACCTCCAGGTCGTAGCGCAGCGCCTCATCGGAGGGCGCCGTGTAGAGTCCATCGGGCCACCACCCCTGGTCGAG
>CBFHWB010000261.1:271-3719 GCA_965659285.1 Planctomycetota bacterium
AAAAGCGGCTTGCCGTTGAGCAGGATTCGCGGAATTCCGTTACGGTCCTTTCCAAGCGCGATCTTGCGCATACCGAAGTAGCTCTCTACGCGGTCTACTGTCTTCCCGCCTGAGAGCAGTTCGATCTCGAGATCGTAGAGCTTCGGATTCTCAGGGCTCCAGAGTTCGAACTCTTTCAACCCCAGTTCGATGACGCTTCCCGCGGCGCCTTCTGCGCTGAGGCCGAGGGCGGGGACTTTAACCCTCGCCTTCACCTCGTCCGACCCGCGCATGGTCACCGTCACCTTCAGCCTTTTGCCATCGACGTCGGGTTCGATATGCAGGGAGTCGATGGATGTCAGCGGCACCGCCTCGATCCAGACGGTCTGCCAGATTCCCGTGACCGGGGTATACCAGATACCGCCCGGCTTGCTGACCTGCTTGCCGCGCGGCTGCGGACCCTTATCGCTGGGATCCCAGGCCGAGACCTCGAGCCGTTGGCTGCCGCCGCCGGGCGCGAGCAGGCCGGTCACGTCGAAGGTAAAGGGGTCGTAGCCGCCGCGATGGTTCCCAGCCGGCTTGCCGTTGACCCAGACAGCCGTCTCCCAGTCAACTGCGCCGAAGTGCAAGAGCACCCGGCGGTCCTTCCAGGCCTCCGGTACCTCGAAGGACCGCCGGTACCAGACCCTCTTCTCCTTGCCGACCATCCTGCCGACGCCCGAGAGTGATGATTCGACCGGAAAGGGGACGAGGATCTTACCATCGGCCTCTTTCGGACTCTCCTCGGCCGCGGGACGGATGGCGTAGTCCCACAATCCGTTCAGATTGACCCAGTCGGCGCGCGCCATCTGCGGGCGCGGGTACTGCTGGTGAACCTTCTCGGGCGAAACGGTCTTCCCCCAACGCGTCATCAGTTTCGCTCCCGCCGGCTTCCACTGGGCGTGAGCAGGGCTGACGCAGTACAGCAGCAGGAACAGGACCGACAAAACAGCCGGCGAGCAATTTCTGGCGTGAATCATTTCATTCCCTCGGTGGCGCATCACCGGCATGCAAAGCGCCGGATAGTTTTTGATCCCGGTTCCCTGTGAAACCGCCGGTTCACCCCGAAAGCGAACCCGCAGAGATTGTACTCGAAAGACCCTCCAACGACAGTCAAGGCTCCTCCAAGGACAACGAAGGGATGTACAGGATGACAGGGGGATGCCTAGGGAGTTTTCTCCTTCGCACCGGGCCGGATCCGAACGAGGTTCTCATCGGCGAGGGCCCGCAGGATCGTCCGGCCATCCTTACCGAGCTTGAAGACCCCGTAGCGGGCCTTCTCGTAGGCCTCACCCTGGCCTTCCTCGAAGAAGAAGGATTCCGAGCCGATGTGGACCCGCCATCTGTTGGAACCACTGTAGTGAAGCAGGCGCTCATCTTCTGCCAGGGGGGTTCCATCCCACAGGCTCTTGAAAAACGCAATCCGCCTGTCATCCAGCCTGACAACGATCTTGCCGGCATCGGGGATCTCTATTTCCCCGGCACTCCTGATCCTGTCAAACTCCTTGCGCAGGTTCTCCATGATCCTGTAGTTGAGCCGCATATAGTCGCCCTGCATGAGCGAACGCGGATCCACCGGGGCCAGCTCGAAATAAACCTCTTCCGCGGTTTCGATGAAGAGTTCCTTCCTGTAGACCCAGAAATTCAAGACGGCCAGGACGACAAGCCCCAGGGCGAGGGTCAGCTTCATTCTCATGCGTCGACCTCCTCACCCGCTCCACCCCGACAGAAAAGAAACCGCCCCGCCACCATGGCCAGGCCGCTGCCGATCAGCACGACCGACTTCTCGGTGAGCGTCAGATCCATATCGTAGTACCAGTGAAAGAGGAAGACCGGTATCAGCAGGCCTCCAACGGCCGTCAGCAGCCGGTCGTGGTGGCCGTAGCCGTAGACCAGCAGGCAGACCCCGAGCAGGATCCCCGGAGAGATGAAGAAACCGCAGACGAGAACTCCCAGCATCGCCGCGAGCAGGCGGGGCCTCCTGAAGGCCCGGCGCCCGCCGGCGGCTCTCACCATCAACGCGACCAGGCCCGCGGCCAGCAACAGACCGAGCAACAGCACGAATGGAAAACCCGAGCTCTCTTCGAGCCTGGGCCCCTGCAGGGTCAGCAGAAATACGTTGACCGTCAGCCCCCCCACCAGGGCGTAGGCCATCGGAAGAAACTTCCTGCCCACCCGCCCGCTGAGAAGATAGGCCGCCAGGGTGCCCTGCAGGGCGGCCAGGCCGCAAAGGCTCAACCCCATGGGAACAATGTCTTCAATGTCTCTATTGAAAAATCCATTTTCAACAATAGCGGCTGTCAACGCGCAGCAGACACCCAGGCAGGAGAGGAAGCGATCGATCGTCAATCGGTAGACAAAATAGGTCGCGCTGGTGATCAGGCTCAGCCCGAAGAAAACTCCCCATTCATCGGCTTCCTCGGAAAACTCCAACACGAAGAGGGTTTTGCCCACCGCCATCCAGGTGAAGGACAGCACCGTGAGAAAGGTCTTCAGAAAGGAAGCGTCATCTTCCTTCCGCGATCGTTTCCACAGCCCGAAAGCGACGCCAATGAAACCCAGCCCCCAGATGATAAAGGGCCCATCCTCGTCTATGAGATCACTCGCGAAAAGAGAACCGAGCAGGAAGAGCGAAGCGATGAAGGCGCCGAAGCCGATGAGAGCGCGCAGGTAGAGTGGAGGATCATCGCGGGTGTGCAGTTTCCTGATGAACTCAGACGCCTTCTCCCTGTCCTCGAGTTGCCCCTCGCTCTGCAGCCTGGCGAGGAGGCCCGGGATCGTATATTGAGCCTGGTATTCAGACATCCTTCTCCCCCCCGGCTGCCGCGGTTTTTTCAGTCTCGGCCGCGGGCTCCTTGAGAACCTTCATAACGTGCCAACAGGCCCCGGCGAAAAGCCCGATGGTAACCATCGCCATAAAGAGCAGCGTCGCCGCATCGCCGCCCTGGGATCCCTCAAATACCGCCCGTGCGACACACACCTCGACAATGAGAGCCCAGAAAAGACAGGCGGCTGAAAAGCACCACATGTCCCTGGTTCTGAACCGGTAGAACCAGTAAATAAACGCCCCACCGGCAAGCCCGGTGAGAAGGCTGAACACATACTCCTGATCATAATCAACGATGCTTGCCAGCACAGGAATCAACAGCGCCCACAGCACGGCGAAAACAAGCGGCAGGCGCGTCCACTTGTCCTGGAGCCAGCTGACGCCCCGGGAGCAGGCAAGCTCCCGCGCGACGAGGACCGCCCCATTGAGAACCGCGAGGAGAGCGTACCCGTTGATTTCAGCACCACCTCTGAAAATATCTTTCTGTTCGACAAACAGGGCAACAGCCACATTCGTCACCACGAGCCACACCCCCCACAAGGGAACGAACCGGGCCAACAGAACCCAGCCGAATATCAGGGCCGACCACCGGGCGAAGAGATC
>CBFHWB010000262.1:0-3698 GCA_965659285.1 Planctomycetota bacterium
CGATCATCCTGCTGAGCCTCTGCGCGACCGCCCTCCAGGCGCAGCGGGTACGCTGGGAAACATCGAAGGTGGTGGGCTCCCCCGATCCCCAGCTGCCCTTCACCGTTCAGAAAACCTACACCGGGATCCAGTGGAAATCACCGATCTACGCCCTCGAGGAGCCGGGAACAAACCGGCTGCTCGTCATCACCCAGGGCGGCGAACAGAACAGGCCCTCGAAAATCCTCCGGATAGAGGATGATGCCGCGGTAAAAGAAAGCGAGCTCTTCTACGAGCTGTCCGGCCGTCTCCTCTACGGCTTCACCGTCCATCCGAAGTACAAGGAAAACGGACAGGTCTTCATCTTCAGCAACGGCCCCACCGGTAATCCAAACCGCATTAACCGGATCTCGCGCCTCACCCTCGCCCCTGGGGAAGGCCTGGCGCTCGACCCGGAAACCGAACACACCATCATCGAGTGGCCATCGGCAGGTCACGATGGAGGAGACCTCCTCTTCGGCCTCGATGGCATGCTCTACATCACCACCGGCGATGGCACGAGCGACTCCGACCTCAACCTCGCCGGCCAGGACATCTCCAACCTCAACGGTGCCGTCCTGCGAATCGATGTCGACAGGCCCGGCAAAGACCTGCCCTACTCGATCCCGAAGGACAACCCCTTCGTCTCTGTAAAAAACGCCCGCGGAGAATGCTGGGCCTTCGGCCTGCGCAACCCCTGGAGGATGTCCATGGACCGCAAGACCGGCCAGATCTGGGTCGGCAACAACGGCCAGGATCTCTGGGAGACCGTCCACCTCCTGCACCGGGGTGACAACTACGGCTGGAGCGTCTACGAGGGCAACCATCCCTTCTACCTCAACCGCAAGCTGGGCCCCGCCCCCTTCGTTCCGCCCACCATCGAGCATCACCACCGTGAGGCGCGCTCCCTCACCGGCGGCGTGGTCTACCACGGAGGAAAGCTCCCGGAGCTCGACGGAGCCTACGTCTACGGCGACTATGCCACCGGCAAGATCTGGGCGGCGCGCCACGATGGCAAGAAGCTCACCTGGCAGAAGGAGATCGCCGACACCTCGCTGAAGATCGCCGGCTTCGCGGTGAGCCCCCGCGGGGAGCTGCTGGTCGTTGGCCACGGCAGCGGCCTCTTCCGGATCGTCCCGACTCCGCCGACGGGAAAGCTGCCCGTTTTCCCCCGCAAGCTCTCAGAGACCGGGATCTTCTCATCGGTCGTCGACTACAAGGTCGCCCCGGGAGTCGTTCCCTACTCGGTGAATTCGCCGGGCTGGGTCGATGGCGCCACGGCTGAGCGCCACCTCGCCCTGCCGGGAGAGACAACCGTCGGCTTCGGAGGCAACCGGGGCTGGGAGCTCCGCGAAAGATCCGTCATCATCCAGACGCTGTCGCTGGGCGATCGGAGGATTGAGACTCGCCTGATGACGCGCCAGCACAAGGAATGGGCCGGCTATTCCTACAGGTGGAACAAGGAACAGACCGATGCTGAGCTCGTCGGCAAAGATGGCATCGACATCGAAGTCGAGGTAGCCGGGAAAAAACAACCCTGGCGAATCCCCAGCCGTGCCGAGTGCATGTCCTGCCACTGCCGCGCAGACAATTTCATCCTCGGCATCACCGCCAACCAACTCAACCGCGAGCACGTCTACGAGGGCGGCCCCGCTCCGCAGTTCGAGACGCTCAAGAAGCTGGGAATCCTCACGGGCTACAACACCCAGAACCCCGAAAAACTCGCAGATCCCTATGACAAAAAGCAGCCCCTCGAGGCGAGAGCCCGGTCTTACCTCGACACCAACTGCGCGCCCTGCCACATCGAGGCCGGCGGCGGCAACTCGACCATCCGACTCAACTCCGGCCCGGGCCTCGAGAAGATGAAGCTGGTCTCCGCCCATCCCAGGCACGACACCTTCGGGATCCCCAACGCCCTGCTCATCGCCCCGGGCGCTCCGAAGCGCTCCATTCTCTACCAGCGGATCTCACGCAGGGGACGCGGCCAGATGCCGCCGCTGGTAACTCAAAAGGTCGACGAGGCCGCCACCCGGCTGTTCCTCGAATGGATCAGCTCGCTCGAGCCGAAGAGGAACTTCGTCAAGGCCTGGAAGACCGTTGACCTGCTGGAAGATGCGGGAAAGCTCAACCCCTCCGGCCCCCAGGACAAAGGCAAGGCGCTCTACAAGGAGCTCGGCTGCGAACAATGCCACCGGATCGGTAAGGAGGGAGGCGGAGTGGGGCCCAACCTCGGCCAGGCGCTCTCATCGAGAACCCGCGAGCATATCCTCCAGTCGCTCATCGAGCCGTCGAAGGAGATCTCCGAGGGCTTCTCCACGACCCTGGTCGTGGAGAAAAAAGGCCGTGTCATCGAGGGAAGAATCGAGCGTGAAGATGCCGGCGGTCTCGAGATAAGAACCAGCAACTTCCTCTCCGGACCCGTCCGAATCAAGAAAGCAGACATCCTCGAGCGCAGGCCCTCGAAAACCTCCACCATGCCCACCGGCCTCCTCGACACGCTCCAGAAGCAGGAGATCCTCGACCTGCTCGGCTACCTGCTCTCGGTTGCGAAAACAGCGGAAGCGTCAGGGAAATAAGCTCAACGCCGAAGCGGCTGGCCGTCTTTTCCGAAATTGTCAGTGATATCCTCGGTGAGGATGCCGAGCACGTCGCCGGGGTCGCCGTACTGCCAGACCCGGATGCGGGAGAAGTAGACGGAGGCGGTCTTCCAGGGGGCCGGGCCGGCCCACTTCGGCAGCCAGACACCGAGGTTGAGCTGCCCGCCCATCGAGGGAACGAAGGTCTTGTTCTCGCCGATGAAGCGGCCGTCGATCCAGTGGCGGGCGGTAAGCCCGCTGCAGACGGCGTAGCGGTCACGGCCGAGTCTCTTCAGCGGGTTGCCGAAATAAAGCCCGAAGTCGACCGCCTTGTCCTGGATCCAGTAGAAGCCCTTCGCCCTGGCGACCTGGCTGTCCTTGACTCCCTTGATCGGCACGAGCCCGGTTCGCCACTCGGTGGTGTAGGTGTGGTAGCGCCCGTCGGCGGCGCCGTGGGCATCGAAGGTGAGCGACTGGTGCTTCGAATGAACCCAGGTGTTGTACATCGGCCGCTTGAATTTTCCACCCTTGCCATATTCAGGGAAATCAATCTCGGACCAGTAGAAAGCCTGCCCCTTGCCCCATTTCTGGAGAGATGGGTGGTAGAGAGGCTGGATCGGTGAAAAATGATCCGCGATCTTCGCCGGCACCGAGACCGCCCGATAGCCGTAGGTCCAGATCGCCGGAACGATCCCCTTCGGCCGGGGATTGTCTGTCGACCCGATCTTCATCACCACCTCGAAACGCCCCGAGGCGAAGTGCCGCTTGGACACGAGCACACCGCCAACGCGTTTCTTCCTCTTCCACTGGCCGGTGATGGGGCCGGCGTACTGGTCTCCATGGGCCTCGCATCTGAGCACCCGCTGGCGCTTTCCTTTCACGGTGTCCCTGACGATGCCCACGTTCTCTGGAACGACGCCAAAATTGTTCTCGCCCCATTTCTTCCTGAGCGCGTACCAGCGCTTCGGGTTGATCTGTCCCGATGACCAGTCCTCATCGAGCGCGAGCTTCGCCTTGGGAGGAAGAAGCCCGGGTTTCCCTGGTTTCCCCGGCTTTTCTGATGAGGCCGGCTCGGCACCGAGTGCCCAAACTGACAGGAAAATA
>CBFHWB010000263.1:0-3696 GCA_965659285.1 Planctomycetota bacterium
ACGAGGGCCATTGTCTTGAATCGGGAGTGATCCCGCAAGCCGCTAAAATGATGAAGGCGGCCGCTGGAAGCGGATACCGGGCCTGCTGGTAATCCGGTATCCTTCACCCATGCGAAACGAGGCACCGCTCATCAAGCTGATAGAGGTTGAGGCCTTCATCCACGACATCTCGACGCGGATGCCTTTTCGCTATGGCATCGCCTGCATGACAGCGGCCCCAGCCCTCCACATACGCCTCACGGTCGAAGACTCCAATGGAAAAAGCGCCCAGGGAATCGCCGCCGATGGCCTGCCGCCGCGCTGGTTCGACAAGGATCCGGAAAAGAGCCTGCGACGGAACGTCGAGGACCAGGTGAAGGCCATGGCCCTGGCCCGGAACATCTACCTCGACTGCGGAGCCAGCGCCGCGACCGCGGCCGAGCACTGGCAGGCCGCTCTTCCCCGGGTCTACGAGAATGGCTCCAGGGCAGGACTCAACGCGCTGACCTCGGCCTTCGGCAGCTCTTTCTTCGAGCGTGCGATGCTCGATGCTCTCGCCAGGCTCCGCGGTCTGTCCTTCTTCGAGCTCCTGAAAAATGACCTCACGGGATTCGAGACCGCCGCGATACTTCCTGACCAGCCGCTCGAACGACTCCACTGCCGGCATACCGTAGGCCTGGGCGACCCGATCCGCGCCAGCGACATCTCCAGTGAGGACCGCCTGCGCGACGGGCTGCCGCAGGCTCTCGAGGAATGCATCGACGAATACGGTCTGAGCTATTTCAAGGTGAAAGTTTGCGGCGATGATGACACCGACCGCGAACGCATCGAAGAGCTGACCCGTCTGTTCGAGGAACGCTGCGTCGATGGCTACTCCATCACCCTCGATGGGAATGAGCAATACAAGGATCCCCGCCAGCTGATCGAGCTGCTCGACAGGCTCTCCCGGGAGGCCTCAACGAGGCCCTTCTGCGAACGAATCCTCTTTATCGAGCAGCCGCTCAGCCGGGAAACCGCGCTCTCCTGCGGCCAGGAGACGGGACTGCGTGAACTGGCAGGGACCAGGCCGATCATCATCGATGAATCCGACGACAGCCTCGACAGCTTCAAGAAGGCCGTGGCCCTCGGCTACAGCGGCACCTCGCATAAGAACTGCAAGGGAATCTTCAAGAGCCTCCACAACCGGCGGATCGTCTGCGAGCTCAACCGGGAGGCTGGCGAAGAACGCTATTTCCAAAGCGCCGAGGATCTCGCTAACCTTCCCATCATTCCTCTCCAGCAGGATCTCGCCGCGGTGGCGGCCCTGGGAATTCCCCATGTGGAACGCAATGGCCACCACTACTTCCGCGGACTCGACCACCTCCCCCCGGCCGAGGCGGCGGCGGCCCTGGAAGCCCATCCGGACCTCTACCAGCCCTTTGCAAACTCCGCCCGCCTGCTGATCCGAAACGGCAGTCTCAATGTAGCCTCCCTGCAAGGCGAGGGCTTCGGCTATGCCTGCGAGCTCAGCCTCGAAGAGCGCCTGCCCCTCGAGGACTGGTCCTGCTCCATGTAAGACCCTGTCGCAGGGCGCGGCAAGCGTGGCAGCGGTCCTTTTCTTCAACCAGGCTTGCTGCTATGCTGAAGGTTCGTCGCGGCGGTCCTGCCGCGAGAAATCAATCCCTTATGCCCCCTTATGCAAGGAGCAAACATGCGCAGAAAATATCTCGTCATCGGTCTTGCGCTCCTCGCCGGCGGATTCACGGCGAGAGCCGTGGCTGACGATGCCGGGAAGAACGCGAAAGCGCCGAACTCTCTTTTTGAATTCAAGGCGAAGGACATCGACGGAAAGGCCGTGGCCCTGGACAAGTTCAGGAACCAGGTTCTTCTCGTCGTCAATGTCGCCAGCAGGTGAGGCCTCACCGGACCACAGTACTCGAGTCTCGAGTCACTCCAGAAAAAGTACAAGTCCAGGGGTTTCCAGGTGCTTGCGTTCCCGGCCAATAACTTCAATGGACAGGAACCAGGAACGAACCTGGAGATCAAATCCTTCTGCCGGAAGCAGAAGAAGGCGACCTTCCCTCTCTTCTCCAAGATCTCGGTCAAGGGCGCTGATATGCACCCGATCTACAGGTTCCTCACCGATAAGAAGAACGCCAAGCTCGGTGGAGCCGTAAAATGGAACTTCCAGAAATACCTCGTCAACCATGAGGGAAAGATCCTGGCGAAATTCTCGCCCAGGGAGGATCCCATGGGCGCGAAGGTAACGGCGGCGCTGGACAAGGCCCTGGCCGCTCGCGGCGCCTACAAGAAACCCGCGGGATCGAAGAAGAAGGGATAGGGACGCGCACAGGAAGCGAACCGCGGCCCGGGGGTTCCCCCGGGGAGCTGCAGGGCCGCGGATCGCCCTTCCCTTCCCGCAGGCGCGGGACTCTCAGTCCTCTTCGAGGAGAGCCCTCCAGTCCATGGAATCATCTCCATAGGCCAGGACGGAAGGATTGCGCAGGTCGTCCTTATTGTAGAGCAGCCTGCGCCCGGAAAGATCGACCAGGTAGCCCCCGGCCGTCTCGAGAATGCATTGGGCCGCGGCGGTGTCCCACTCCATAGTCGGGACGAGACGCGGATAGAAATCCGCCTTCCCCTCCGCCACCAGGCAGAACTTCAGCGAGCTCCCCATGCTGACGCACTCGGCCCCATCGAGACGCTCGAGCAGAGCCTCCACCTGCGGGCCCGCGTGATCCTTGCTCGCCACGATTCTCAGGCCCGGAGGATCAGCCGGACTCACAATGATCTCGTCGACGGATCCATCCGCGCGGATGGCGAAGGCTCCATCGCCACGCGAGGCGTAATAGTATTCACCTGTGGCTGGCGCGTGAACAACACCCAGCACCGGCTCGTCTCCCTGGATCCGCGCAATATTCACCGTAAACTGGCCGCTCTGCTTGATGAACTCCTTGCTCCCGTCAAGAGGGTCGACGACCCAGAAATCATGCCAGCTCTTACGGTCGGCTATTTCCTCCTTGTCCGACTCCTCCGACAGCACCGGCAGCCAGGGATCCAGCACCTGTAACGAGTTCACGATCACAAAGTGGGCCGCCTTGTCGGCAAGCGTAAGCGGTGAATTGTCCTCCTTGTACTCCACCGGGGCATCGCTTCCGTAATGTTCCATCGCGGCGCGCCCGGCCGACGCCGCGATCTCCAGTACCTGTTCCAGCAGTTGGTTGTTCATATCTTACTCCCTGAGATCCGCGGCCTGATCATCTTGAACCATCGGCCCCGCGGAACTAATATGCGCGACGATATGCTAACCGAGCTTGAAAAAGTGATCAACGCGCGGCGAAGAATCTACCTTCTTCGCCATGGCGAGGTCAGCTACTTTGACCCCGGCGGAGCCCCCTACCAGCAGGCAGAGGTTCCGCTGAACGGAGAGGGCCGGAACCAGGCCCGCGCCGCCGGAAAGGCTCTCAGCGAAGCGAAAATCGATCTGGTAATAACCAGCGGACTGCCGCGAGCCCTGCAGACCGCCGAGCTGGCCCTGGAGCAGATCGGCTCCAGGGCGGAGACTGAAATTATCGAGGACCTGCGCGAGATCATGCCCGGCGATACCTTCAAGAACACCGGCAAAGGCGCCGATCTCGCCTTCGCCAATTCGCTGCGGAAGTCCCTCACTCGGGACACCGAGTTTCTCGGCGGGGAGACCTTCGGTTCACTGGAGGACAGGGTGATCCCGGCCCTCGA
>CBFHWB010000264.1:0-3647 GCA_965659285.1 Planctomycetota bacterium
TTGTCTACTCAACGAAAAACACAGACATCGATACACACAGCCACAAGGATGACACAAAAGGATTCGCCCCGTCGCTTGAACGGGATTCGCGCCCGCTGGCTTTTGCATCTCCCGCTACCCAGATAAAAATCAATCCGTCGGTCAGAACGAGTGGTGCCTATCGGATTGCTCCACACGGATTCTATATCAAGGCCAAGTTTGTTCCCGGCAACCGCGATAAAGAAAGATTGCCTGCCGTTACGGACGTATCAGAAAGCGATATCGACGATTTGCCATCCGGCGGCCACTCGATGAGCTACTTCCTTCGGAAGAACTCGGGAGCAGGACAAAGCATTGTTACGGTGATTCCAAAAAATGCTGCCTGGCAAGAATTCGATCCCAGCAAGGGGTTCACAACGCGACTGTCGTCCGATGACACGATCGTTCTCAGATGCAATTCGATCAAAAGGGGCGGACTTCAGCGGATGTTCTGTATTGAGAAGGCGACCATCACGGGACCCGTGTACGAGTCATGGCCACCGAATACGTACTTCTATAGAACTTACTGCAGAGATATCGAGGCGTCTGCCGGCTATGAAGCATGCCAGCCCATTCTTAAGAGGCTTGCACGGAAACTGTTTCGCCGACCCGTCTCCGACGCCGAGATGGAGCCTGTCTATGGGCATGCGAAGAAAGAATTCGCCCAGGGCCGGGGCATCTACTCCGGTCTGCAGGCAGGCATTCGCGGAACGCTATGCTCCCCGAATTTCCTGTTTAAGCAGGAAGGCGTGTCAGGGCCTCTGGATGAGTACGCGATCGCTACTCGCATGTCGTATTTCCTGTGGAATTCCTTACCCGACGAGACGCTATTCGAATTAGCGAGACAGGGAAAGCTGAAGGATCCCAAAGTCCGACGCGAGCAGACGCTCCGTATGCTGCAGGATTCAAGAGCCGATCGGTTTGCCAAAAACTACGTGTATCAATGGCTCGATCTTGAAAAGCTTAAGATCATTGAACCGGACTTAAGCATCTTCACTGTCGATGAATTTGATCTTGTCCGAGATCAGATCAAAAAAGAACCGATCGAGTTTTTCAAAGAAGTACTCTCGAACAATCTGAGCTTGTTGAGTTTTATCGACTCTGATTTCGTAATGATCACGCCGGAGCTCAACTACATCTATCAGATCGAAGGACACCCCGTCGCAAAGCCGGGCAAGAGACCTGGGGCAAATAAAGTGTCACCGGTCGATTACAGGCCCAAAGAGATCACTTCAGAATTCTCCAAAGTGATGCTGGGCAAGAAAGATCGATATCGCGGAGGCCTGCTTTCACAGGCGGGCATCCTGCTGATGACGACGAACAGCGGGGAATACACAAACCCGTTTTATCGTGGTGCCTGGGTGTTGAAGAGTTTCTACGGAGATCATCTGGAGACACCAGAGGGCCTCGAAATCGCCGCGCTCAGTCCGCCGACGAAAACGGAGACCATCAAACAAACGATCGATGCCCATCGAGAGAACGCCAGTTGCAATATCTGCCACAAGAAGATGGATCCCCTTGGAATCGCCCTGGAGAACTTCGACGTAATAGGACGTTGGCGGGACCAGTACACTGCCGTTGCCAACTATACCTCCACGAGCAAGAAGAAGGGCAGTAACACAGGACGCTTTCCCGTGGACACGAGAACTGTCCATATGGACGGCCGAGCCTTCGAAGGTCCGCAAGGCCTGAAGAGAATCCTGATGGAAGACAAAGGACGGTTTTCCAAAGCGTTCGTCAAGAGCATGTTGTCCTATGCGATGGCGCGCCAACTCACTTTTCTCGACCGCGAGAATCTTGAACAGCTCCACAAACTGTCCGCTAAAACTGACTTCAGACTGCGCGACATTCTCTTGGCAATCGTGTCGTCTGACTACTTCACTGGAAGATAGAACGACGCAATAGCCATGACCTGCTCCCCGTGTGGTCAAAAAACTCATGCGGCCTCACGAGGGTAGAACTTCAGCAGTCCACCGAGTCGCTCACGGCAGCGAATCGTCCTATCCACGTCCCGCGATTGAAATATTCGGCAAAATTTCAAATCAGCAGTTTTCGCCGGTGTTTCGAACAAAACAAGCAAGGCCCGCCAGCTTTCACTGGCGGGCCTTGCTTGAATCGAGATGGGTTGTGAAACCCGAAAATGGTGGAGGCGGGGGGAATCGAACCCCCGTCCCGAGATCAATCCACGTAAGCGTCTACAGGAATAGTTCTTTATTTGGGTTCTCGCTTCAGCGGCTCCAAAGAACGGGATACGCATCGGCCAGTCTCCATAAATCTCGCCTCTTCACCCGGAGACAGGGATCGGAAGCCAGCCCCTATTGGTGGCCCTCGGTCAAACTCCCAGGGGCGGGGAATCTGGCGAGGGGGCCGCATTTAGGCAGCCAGTGCAAGTTGGTTATTGCCAACTAAAATGTACCAGGGGTTTTATGAGGCCTCCTGGCAACCTCATCCTGCAACCCACGCTTCCTAAATCCGGTCGAATCCTGGTCGCCCCCATTTTCTCTCGAAGGCGGCTAAGTGGTACCCCTCGACTCTTTTCAAGCCGTCAAGGAACAGGCCACTGTGCCGAACTCAGGCGCTAAGGCGCTGAACACCTATTATGGAGCGATTGGCGCCATTGTCCAACCCGTTTGAGGGCCGAAAAGGTGCAAGGCGGCTCGCTCAGAGGATCTCGTGAATGACCCGCCCGGTGCTGATCGCCCGGGGGCGCCCCGATGGGTCGAGAAAGGTCTCTTCAGGGGAGAAACCCAGCGCGTGGAATATCGTCGCGGTGATATCGGCCGGTCCGACCCTCCCGCTCACGGGCTGGCCCCCATGACGGTCGGATGCTCCATGAACCACTCCACCCTTTACCCCCCCACCGGCCAGGGCGATGGAAAACACCGAGCCCCAATGATCCCGGCCACCCTTATTGTTAATCTTTGGCGTACGGCCCATCTCTCCCATCCAGACGACCAGGGTCTCATCGAGCAGGCCGCGGTCCTCAAGGTCTTCAATCAATGCCGAGAAGGTTCGGTCAAAGCGGGGCATCAGGAACTTGAGATTCTCGGCGTTCTTGATGTGGGTATCCCAGCCGCTGCTGGGCGCCTTGGGAATGCGCACCGTGTTCACCTGCACCAGGGAAACACCCGCCTCGACCAGCCGCCGCGCCAGGAGAACACTCTGGCTGTAGCGATCGATCCCGTAGCGCTCGCGGACCTTTTTCGGCTCCCGGGAAAGATCGAAGGCTTCCCCCGCGCGGGCGGAGGCGAGCAGGTCAAAGGCCTGCTGGTGCCAGTGGGCCTGGCGTTCAAGTCTGCCGCTCGCCTCGTGGTAGCGCAGGTGACGGTCGAGTTGGGAGAGGAGCCGCTCCCGGCGCTGGTAGCGAAGCGGTGACAGGTCACCTGTGAGGGAGGTTCCCGGAACACGAAAGTCCGGCTTCGATGGATCACAGGTAAGGAGCCAGGGATCCGCGGTCCTGCCGAGGAAGCCGGCATCCTGTCCAGGCCAGGTCTTGCCTCCATCGTTAGCAGCGACCTCGGGCAGGGTAATCGCCGGCGGAAGACCGACACCCCGCACCAGCCCCGGATGACGACGGCGCAGATCCGTAACGATCCCACCCACACAGGGCCAGTTATTTGGCGCGCCGG
>CBFHWB010000265.1:0-3644 GCA_965659285.1 Planctomycetota bacterium
TTGCGCCGGACGGCTCGCGGCGGCCTGCACAGCGGCTCGCCTGACCATGGGATCCTTATCTTTAAATCCAGCAAGGATCCAGTCGGCCGGCTTATCCCCCTCAATAAGGGTCTCGGCGAGAAGTCGCTGAGCATGCACCCGCACGATAGCCTCAGGGTGGACCGTGGCGGCGGCGAGATCTGCGTCCTCCAGCACCCCAAGTCGCCCCAGGGCTCGATAGGCATAAGCCAGCCACAACCCATCCTCACCCGGCAACCCGGCCCGCAATTCGCGAATCGTTTCCACAACCGGACGCCGCTCAAGCTCATCCAGCGCCAGGGCCCTGCGCGCCAGTTGCCGGGAACTGAGTTCCCCCAAGAGCTTCTTGATCGGCAGTTCCCCCAGGTTGCCCCCGGCGCCGTACCCCGAAGCGGCCGCGCGAACATCGCGGCGAGAATCGGATCCTCTGTAGGAGATCTTCCAGATCCGGCCACGATGGCGATCACGCCCCGGGTGAGTGAGAGGAACCTCGTAGTGGCCAATGATCTTATTGTAGAAATCCGCCACGTAGAGAGCCCCGTCCGGACCCGCCTGCAGATAGACAGGCCGAAACCAGGGATCGCCGGAAACCAGGAAGTCCGGCTCCTCGCGCGCCCGGAGACTCGAGCCGTTGCGTACCAGGGTGTTGCGATTGATGCGGCAGGTCGTGACGTTACCTCCGAAAGCACTGTCGGAGTAGAGCTCGCCGAAGGCCGTCGAGGAGCCCAGCACTATCCCGCAAATCGCCGTCGAGCCGTGGTTGTGATCCATCATCGCGGGCACGAACCCGAGACCATCGTGCGGAGCGCCAAAGGACTCGTGGTAGCCATCCTGGATAAGCAGGGAGAGAGGTTTCGTATGACAATCCGCGCTGAAAAAATCACCGAAACGATCAAAGGCGAGCCCGAAGGGGTTGACCTGGCCATTGGAAAATCGCTCCACTCGCGAACCGTCGAGGCGCATGCGAAACACATTGCCGGAACGCAGACGAATCCGGTGCCCATCAGTCCCGGCGACCTCGGTGATGTTATTGAACCCGTGGCAGGCGTAGAGCCAGCCGTCGAGACCCCGGGTGAAGGAATTGCACATGCCGTGGGTGTCGCGCTCGTAACCGAGTGGGCCGTAGAGCTTCTGTCTCAGGTCGGCCCGGCCATCACCGTCGGTATCCCGAAGGTACCAGATGTTGGGGATACTGAAGCAGATCACTCCATCTCCGTAGGGATAGAGCCCCATCGGTATGTTCAGGCCATCGGCGAAGGTTGTCACCTTGTCCGCACGACCATCGGAGTCGGTATCCTCGAGAACCCTGATCGTATCCCGCCCCTTCTTTTCCAGCCCAACAGGGTAGGGATACTCCAGAGTGTTGCTGACCCAGAGACGCCCGCGGGAATCGAAGGCGAGATTCAGCGGCTTGTCAATCTGCGGCTCGCTGGCGAAGAGCTCGATCTTGAAGCCCTCCGGCAAAGTGAAGCTGGAGAGTTCCTCAGCGGGAGTCTTCGGATCAGTCGAACGTACATGGTTAGAAAAGAGATGCGTTCCGGGAGTATGCGCCATTTCCCTGCGCCTCTTCGGGCGAGCCTGGCGGTACTGCTCCGCGGTAACCTCACGAGCCTCGTTCAGCATCAGGTAGGTGCCCATCTTGCTGCCCACCACGATGTCGGGCAAGCCGTTACCGCTGACATCGCCAACCACCAGCTGGGTACCCACGCCGGAACGATCATCAACCAGCCAGGGTTCGAAGCTGACACCCGAAGGCGAGCGAATGGTCTTGAACCAGTAGAGAACCGGCAACTGCTGAGAACCTGTATCTCCACCCGCATGGGCCCAGAACCTCTTGCCCGTAACGATATCCAGGATCCCATCCCCATCGATATCCACAAGAGCCACCGCATGCATCTGAGATATGCTGAGACCGTAGGCACTGTCAGCCGGCTGGCTCGTGATGATTGAATTCCCCCGAAAACGCCGCTCCCCATCCGATCCAACAAGCTGTTCGAACCAACTCAGACCGTAACCGTGGGCGTTCTGAACCGAGAGCACGTCATTGTCGCCATCTCCGTCAAAATCGTAGGCAAACATCTGCGCGCCGCCTGACCGCGCGAAACGAACCGGGTGAAACTCGAAAAGATCGGCAGGCTTTTCCCCCTGGCGCCACCAGCCATTGGTCTCAAGCAGATCAAGCCGCCCATCCCCATCGACATCGCCCACCCCGAGACCATGAGTAAATCCCCCGTAACCGCGAGCCGGAGTAACAGGGGTAAACCTCCAAGCGGCCCGCGGTTTCTCCGCAGCAGGCTCGGCATAGCCAAAGGCTCCGCCCCGGCAACAGACCAGTTCCGGACGGCCGTCACCTGTCAAATCGACGAAAGCCGGCGATTCGTTTCCTACATCGTCGATCGCGGCATGCCTCTTCCAGTGACCATCCTTGCGGCCGCTATTTTCATACCAATGAGCCACCCGTCCCGGCATGGCAACAGCAAGGATATCCACTAATCCGTCACTGTTGAAATCATGGGCAAAAGAAAAAAAGAACTCGGAGTAGCCCCTGATATCCAGCGCGGCCGCAGGAGCGTAGGCGTGGCGCTGCCGAAAACCGGGTCCCGCATACCAATAGGGTCCAGAGACGACATCCCGGGATCCATCTCCATCGATATCAGCGAAACAGGCTCCCTCACTGAAGAACTGATCGGAGAGAACCAGGCGTTTGAAGCTATGGAGGGCTGGACCGGCCCTGAGGGATATTTCCTGCAAGAACAGAAAGGCCAGAAGGACAGCAACAAGAGCCTTCTTAAGCGGGAAGCCTTCCGAGAACACCGACAGCTTCATCACAAACTCCTTGCATGAGACTTCCCAGGTAAAACGGGCACGGGATCTATAGTATCGTACGAAAGCACAGCGGTTCCAGAGGCCAGCAGGAGAAGTTAATTGACCGACTGGCTTCCATAGCCGCCGTTGAACTGTTAGTTTCAGGAAGCCACCTTATTGCTTTGCATGAAGACGTAGAATGCTTGATGCCCTGATCAACCTGTTACGGAAGCTCGCGAAATTCGCTGGCAACCCACGAAGCTCAGAACCCGTGGTTATTCGCGAAGAACTCCCGGGCAACTGGCTGCCCTGGGTCGAATCACTACCTTTTTACTCCACGCTTACAGAAGCAGAGAAGAAACGCCTTCTCTCCTACACCTGCACCCTCGTCGAAAACAAGAGATGGCGAGGCCTTGATGGTTTTGAGGTGACGGACGAGGTCAAGGTAACGATCGCGGCGCAGGCCGCCCTTCCCCTCCTTGGAATCGAGCATCATTTCTACCGGGGGGTTGACGAGATCCTCATTCACCCGAGCACCTACAAGGTCTCCTCTCGAAAACGCGGACCGGGAGGGGTTGTCATCGAGGGTAAAACAGAAGTTCTCGGCACCGCCCACTCCGACATTAATATTGTCACTCTCTCCTGGCAGAGTGCCCGACACGGAGGAGAAAATTGGCAGGATGGCCGAAACGTTGTCATCCACGAGTTCGTCCACAAGCTGGACATGCTGGATGATTTCGTCGATGGAACCCCGCCTCTAAGCTGCAAAAAGCAGCATGCCGCCTGGGTCCGAATCATGACGAAAGAATACGAACAGCTGG
>CBFHWB010000266.1:0-3612 GCA_965659285.1 Planctomycetota bacterium
CGGAAGGAGAGCTCTTCTCGGACTGGGCGGAGACCTCGCGCATCGGATTCCTCATCTCCTCCTTCGGCCTCGCGATGTTCTTCGGCCAACTCCTGGCCGGCCGGATGGCCCGCAACATCGCCCCCCGGCGTTCCATCGCGATCACAGGGCTGGCCGCCTGCGCGGTGAGTACAGCCCTCCTCGTCCTCGCCGAAAGCTTTCCCCAGCTTGTCCTGCTGCGAATCATCCAGGGTCTGTCACTTGCGCTGGTCATCCCCACCACCGCGAGCCTCTTGACCGCGTATTCAGGACCCAGCTCCCGCGGCTCGGCCCTGGGTTTCTTCAGCTCCGCCAAAACCCTGGGGCTCGCGCTCGGCCCATTGGCGGGCGGAATCCTGATCGGTTATTTCGGTAAAGAAAATCTGGGAGCCGTCTACGGCCTCGGGGCCGGGGTCATTTTCCTGGCCTGCGTCCCTTTTTTCTTTTTACCGTCGCCCGAACTCACCATAAGCCAGAGGAATGGCCCCGGGAAGCCGATCGGCACAGCCAGGCCGAACCAATCCTCCAGGGGATCTCCCTTGTTCAACCCGGGGCTCGCCCTGGGAGCGTTTGTCGCGGCAAGCTGTGCGACAACCCTTCCCGTCTTCCAGAACGAGTTCGCCAACAGGCTGGGGCTGGACTCTTTCGGGATCGCCGTAGCCCTCAGTTCCATGCTCCTCACCCGCTTCCTCGTCAGCTGGCCTATTGGCCGCGCGGCCGATCGAATTGATGAGCACCTCCTCATCTACGCGGGGCTGCTATTTCTGGCAGGCTCGACCTTTCTCCTGGGACTGACCGTCTCCTTTCCTGTTCTCCTGCTGGCACGCATCATCATGGGAATCGGCATGGCGCTGTTTTCGGTCCCGGCCCTGAGAATCGTATCCGGCGACCCGGAAAGCCCTGACCATACCTTCAGAATCTCACTGCTGACGGCGGCCTTCTCCTGCGGAGTGGGAATCGGCCCCCTGCTGACAGGTCTCTGCGCTGACAGGTTTGAATTCAGCACCCCATTTACTTCCTGGTCCATCTTCGCCCTCGCCACAGCCGGTTTCATCTCTTCGAGACGCGGAAAAATGGAGAATTCCAGCGACGATAACACCCCGGAGAAGAAACCGGCCGAGAGATAAACTACTGACGCTCTGGGACTCCGAAAGACTCTGCTGTACCATGAAGGCGACTGATACCCGCCTGGGGTGCTACACCAGGTAACCAACCAGGAAATCCGAACCCGCACATCATCCATGCCAGCCATGCCCGGGAAACACTGTCAGAAACACAGCTTCATTACGCTGCTGATCGTTTGCGCTCTCTCTCCTCCGATGCTGTTCTGCGACGACTGGCCCAGTTGGCGCGGTCCGAACCACGACGGCTCCAGCAAGGAGAAGAGCGCGCCGGAAAAATTCGGGCCGGAGGAGAACGTCAAGTGGAAGGCCTCCCTGCCGGGACCGGCGAGCTGCACCCCGATCATCCTCGGCAAACAGGTCTTCCTCACCACCTTCGACCGAAAGACCAGGACGGTGAGCGCCCTGGCCCTGGACCGGGAAAACGGCAAGACGCTCTGGAGCCGCCTGCTTGGAAAAGGCGAGGACGACCGGAACCAGGGCACCGAGAATTTTCTCGCCGCTCCATCTCCCGCCACGGATGGCACGCGGGTCTTCTTCCTGACCGGAAGAGGAGACCTCTCCTGCTACGACCTCGCCGGCAAAAAGAGCTGGGGCTGGAACGCGCAGGAACGCTACGGCGACTTCAACTGCCAGTTCGGCTACGGCTCGAGCCCCCTGCTGTCCAACGGTAAGCTCTTTATCCAGGTTCTGCATCGCGACTCGCGCTACAAGGATCTCGAGCAGGTCGGCAAGTTCACCCGCGAATCCTACCTCCTCGCCATCGACCCCCCGACCGGCAAGGTCCTCTACCGGCACCTTCGCAAGTCGGACGCGGTTGCGGAATCCCTCGAATCCTACTCCACCCCTATTCCCAGGAGAGTCGGCGACAGGACCGAGATCCTCGTCGTAGGTGGAGACACCCTGAGCGCTCACGATCCCGCCACCGGCAGGGAGCTCTGGCGCCACGGCGGCTGGAACCCGGAAAAGATCACCCACTGGCGCATGGTCACCTCCCCGGTAGCCGGGGGCGGGCTGGTCTACGCCTCGGCTCCGAAGTTCGGCCCGGTCATCGCCATCGACTCTTCGGGAAGCTCCACGAAGGTCAGTTGGAAGCTCGAGCGCGACACCACCGATACCCCGACCCCGCTCTTTTACCGGGGCAAGCTCTACGTACTCAACGGCCGCAAGCGGGTGCTCAACTGTGTCGACCCGAAGACCGGGAAGGTGCTTCGAAAAAGCCGTCTGCCGGGCTTCCGCTACATGCGGGCCTCGCCGACGGCGGCCGCCGGCAAGATCTACATGATCAACGCCGATGGAGATGTCGTCGTGGTCGCCGCGCACACCGATGGCGACAAGCCCGGAGAGGACGGCAAACCTCCGGCCTTCAAGCTCCTCAACAACGTCAAGCTGGGCGGCTACCCGGCGCGCTCATCGATCTCGATCGCCTACGGCAATCTCTTTATCCGCACCTCGGAGGCACTCTATTGCTTTGGAAAATAACCCGCTGCCTGGTGGCTCTTGCGGCCGTGATCCTGTCGTTCGCCTCGTTCAACCCGATCTCCGCCGCCGACAAGCTCCCCAACATCGTCTTCATCCTCGCCGATGACCTCGGCTACGGCGACATCAAGAGCTTTGGCGGGGAGCGCTGCCAGGTCGAGACCCCGAATTTTGACCTGCTGGCGAAAGATGGAGTCCGCTTCACCAATGCCCACGCCTCGGCATCGGTCTGCGTCCCCTCGCGAATGGCGATCCTCACCGGGCGCTACCCCTTCCGCTTCGGACGCGGCTCCAACGGCGGTCCCTGGGGCTTCATCGGCCTGCAACTGAAGAAAACCCAGTTCACCATCGCTCGCATGCTACAGGGAGCCGGCTACCGGACCGCCTGCATCGGCAAGTGGCATCTCGGCACAACCATGCAGACCAGGGACGGCAAGGTCCAGGGCCTCACCAACGTCGACTATACGAAGCCGCTGCTGGTCGGACCGAACGACTATGGCTTCGACGAGAGCTTCATCCTGCCCGGCTCGCTCGACATGTATCCCTACGTCTTCGTTCGCAACCACGAGTTCGTCGGCAAGGTGACGGCCAGGAAGGGCTGGAGCGCCTTCAACCGGGTCGGACCCGCGGCCGAGGACTTCGAAGACTGGAAGGTGCTCGACACCTTCGCCGACGAGGCGGAAAATTTCATCTCGAGGGAATCACGAACAAAGAAGCCCTTCTTCCTCTACCTGGCACTCACCTCTCCGCACACCCCAACCTCGCCGAGCCCCCCCTTCGCCGGCAGGAGCCAGCTTGGAATCTACGGCGACTTCATCATGGAGACCGATGCGGTGGTCGGCCGCGTGCTCGCGACGCTGCAGAGGACCGGCGCAGCGAAGAACACCCTCGTGATCGCGGCCTCGGACCACGGCGCGGCGCTCTACGCCGGCCGCAAGAGAAAGGCGACCTACGCCCAGCTCAAGGAGTTGGAGAAGGAAGGCCACTACTCGAG
>CBFHWB010000267.1:0-3608 GCA_965659285.1 Planctomycetota bacterium
CCTTGCGCTCAGGATGGGCCATCCCCGATAGCGAGGAGCGTTCGGGAAGGAGCTTCCTCGAAAACGCCAGGATAAACACCACACCGATCGCGAGATAGATCAATCCCATCTTGGAGAATGAAAAGAGGCTGAAGCCGTTGGCGTACATCTCAAAGCCCTCGGTTTTCGCCGCGAAATTCCGGTAGAGGCTGTTAACCAGGATATTGGTGCTCGTCCCCATCAGTGTACAGGTGCCGCCAAGGATCGAAAAAAAGCTCAGGGGGATCAGCACCTTCGATGGCTTGATCTCGAACTGTCGGCATAGCGACAGCAAAATCGGAACCATCATGATAACGATCGGGGTGTTGTTCAAAAAAGCGCTGCTTGGAACCACCACCAGCGCGGTAAGCAGCAGGAGTTGGGGCAGGCTGCCGGCGGCGGCTCGGCCCATCCTGATGGCGAGAAAATCGAGAGCGCCTGTCCTGATCAGCGCCCGGGAGAGAACAAACATGGAGGCGATAGTGAGCGTTGCCTCATTAGCGAAACCACTGAAGACAGCCTCTGGACTATCAAGCAGTCCGGGAACAAGGGCCAGGCAGGCGATGATGAGAATCGATGTCGTCTCGATCGCGAGAATCTGGCTGACGTAAAGGAATCCCCCGAGCGCTATGATCGCCAGCAGAATGTATTGCGAAAATTCCATCAGGAAACCCTACTGAACCCGGCTCTTCCGCTGCAAATAAAGAAACAGGCGACGCAACCTGCGCAGGAAGTTCAATCCACTCCTTCCCGCCAAAGCATACTCGCTTAACAGGACGACCGGCAAGTAAGAGCTTGAAGGTTCAGGACTGCTCCTGGAGCGGAAGGATACGCGCATTCACCTCGTCGATGGCGGCGGAGGCCTCGAGGAGAAGCGTGGCGGAGTCCCAGAGACCCTCCAGGAAAGCACGCTGAACTCCATCGGGAAGACCCGCAGAATAGGTGTTTTCACCTGCGTGGACGCTGCGATTCTCAACATCGAGCTCCAACTGGCAGCCGGGATCACCCTCGATCATGCCCTGGATTTCATCAACCTGGGAAGAATCGAGGGTCAGGCAGGGCACTCCGTTAGCCACACAATTCCCGAAGAAGATCTCGGCGAACGAAACCCCGATGATCCCCGTAATTCCCCATCGCATCAGGCTCTGGGGAGCGTGCTCCCTTGATGACCCGCAGCCGAAGTTGTCATTGACCACCAGGATCGAAGCTCCCTGGAACTCCTCCCTGTCAAAAGAATGGACCCCATCGGAAAAGTTCTTACGGTCATCTTCAAAGGCGTGCTCACCGAGTCCCTCGAAGGAAACACAACGAAGAAAGCGCGCGGGGATGATGCGGTCTGTATCAATATCATCTCCCCTGACGGGTATCCCGCGGCCTGCCGCTCCGGTTATTCTTGACTCGCTCATCTTCTCTCTCAGTCTCCAAGCATCTCTCGGACATCAACGACTTCACCCGCTATGGCGGCGGCAGCGACCATCACCGGACTCATCAGAAGGGTTCTGCCCAATGGGCTGCCCTGGCGCCCCTTGAAATTACGGTTGCTGGAGGAGGCTGAAAGCTCGCGGCCCTTCAGCTTGTCAGGATTCATCGCCAGGCACATGGAGCAGCCGGCCTTGCGCCACTCGAACCCGGCCTCCATGAACACCTCGTGCAACCCCTCGCTCTCGGCCTGCTCACTGACGAGCCTGGAGCCCGGGACCACGAGGGCCTTCACTCCCGGAGAAACTTTTCTTCCGAGGGCGACCTTTGCCGCCTCGCGAAGGTCGCTGATCCGTCCATTGGTGCAGGAGCCGATGAAGGCGACGTCGATCCCGGTCCCCGCGATGGACGCCCCCTGCTCAAACTCCATGAACTCCAGGGCTTCGCTGGCGGACTCCCTCTCTCCCTCCGGAAGCTCCGAGACCGTTGGAAGCTGTCCGTCAACCTGGACACTCTGCCCCGGGTTGATGCCCCACGTAACATTCGGCCCGAGCGAGGAACCATCGAGGCTGATCTCATCATCGAACTCCGCATCTTCATCTGAGGCGAACGATTCCCAGTATTTCACCGCATCTTCCCAGCCTTCCTCAGATGGAGCGAAGGGCCGCCCGCGAATATATTCATAGGTTGTCTCGTCGGGGTTCACATAGCCAACGCGCGCGCCGCCCTCGATGGACATATTGCAGATCGACATTCGCTCTTCCATGCTCATCGAAGAGATCGTCTCCCCGCTGTACTCGTAGGCGAAACCCGTCCCACCCTTCACACCAAGCTCGCGAATGATCGCGAGGATCACATCCTTGGCGTAGACGCCAGGCGCAAGCGATCCGGTAACCTCTATACGCCGCACCTTCAGAGGATCCATCGCCAGACACTGGCTGCATAACACGTCGCGAACCTGGCTGGTGCCGATCCCGAAAGCGATCGCCCCGAACGCTCCATGGGTCGAGGTGTGGCTGTCGCCGCAGGCGATCGTCATCCCGGGCTGGGTTAAACCCTGCTCCGGCCCAACCACGTGAACAATGCCCTGCCGATCATCGTCAAGGCGGAAGAGCTGAACACCAAACTCCCGGCAGTTCGTCTCGATAGCCACCATCATCTCTTCAGCCAGGGTATCGACAAAGGGACGCTCCTGGGAATGGGTAGGAACAATGTGGTCGACCGTGGCGAAGGTGCGCGCGGGATAGCGAACGTCGAGGCCGCGGACACGAAGCTCCTCAAAAGCCTGCGGACTCGTGACTTCATGGATCAGGTGCAGGCCTATGAAAAGCTGGGTCTGCCCCGTGGGAAGCTCACGAACCGTGTGCTGCTCCCAGGCCTTCTGTAAAAGATTCTTTCCCATATCCAGGCTTCTCCCGACTTTTTCAAACGCTTCCCTGCGGTCAGGGACCGCGATTTTATCATAAAGACAGACCCGTCTCAGCAGAACTATCCGGCCCGATCTCCGGGCTTCTGGAAAACCCGGTTAACCCCTCTCTTTTTTCTTCACCCGAAGGGTGAAGAAGAAAAAAGAGAGGTAGGGAATCAACGCTGGAAGGACGTATGAAGCCGATGAGCCCTCAACACAGCAATACTGGGGAGAAGAAATTACCCCCTTAACTTGAACATGCAAAGGAACTTATAAGCTTTTTTTTTTACAAGGTACTTGCAGACAGCACCTCTGTTCGTATATTTTTCCGCCCGTCGGACTCGGTGTTTAAAACACAGGGGTACGATGAATGTTATCAGTCGCGCCGAATAATTGACGCGACGCAAGGAGTACCAAGTGGCTAAAGCACTCGTCATTGTCGAATCGCCTACCAAGGCCAAGACCCTGTCAAAATTCCTGGACGACAATTACCTCGTCGAATCCAGTATCGGACACATCCGGGGCTTGCCAAATCAAAGCAAGGACGTACCTGCCAAGTACAAGGATGAATACGATGGCGAGATAAGAGGCATCAACATAGAAGATGGCTTCACCCCCCTCTGGATTCCCAACCGCGACAGTAAAAAACAAATCGCCAAGTTGAAAAAGATGCTCAAGGATGTTGATGAGCTCTACCTGGCCACTGATGAAGACCGCGAGGGAGAGGCTATCAGCTGGCACCTCGTCGAGGTTCTCGATCCCA
>CBFHWB010000268.1:0-3566 GCA_965659285.1 Planctomycetota bacterium
GGGACGGTCATCGCCGCCACGGTCGCGCGGGTCGGGACGGTCATCGCCGCCACGGTCGCGCGGGTCGGGACGGTCATTGCCGCGATCGTTCCTTCCGCGGTCATTGCCACGGCCAGGAGGGCCAGCTCTTCCGCGATCATTGCCACGGTCATTGCCACGACCCAGATCGCCTCTGCCGCGGTCATTTCCTCGACCACGATCGTTGCCACCACGAATCCCAGACAAGGAATTGAGTGTCGCGGTCAGAACAACATTTCCATCACCATCGACCACGCTGAGATCGGATCCTGCGAGAGAATCGACGTCGACATCATCTTCGCGTTCCGAGCTCAACTGGAGCGCGCCGCTTCCGGCTCCACGACCTTCTCCCTGGGTCGTGATACTTCCCAGGGCAGCTCCATCATCACCAGTCACAACCTGGTAGACCGTTTCGGCCTCGAGTCCATTAACGCTGATGACCGCCTGCTGGAAGACATCCCCAATGGATGTAAGGATCACCAGGCCGCTGGCACGTTCTTCACGCTCAGGGCGATCTCCACGTTCCGGACGTTCATTACCCTCGGGGCGCTCACCGCGATCACCGCGGCCACGTCGGCCTTCGCCATCTTCTCCTTCAGCATCGTCTCCGCCTTCGTCGCCTTCAGCTCCGTCTGCAGCCTCTTCTTCATCGGCTCCAGCCGCTTCGCCTTCGCCATCATCGGCATCATCAGCTTCAGCAACTTCTTCTTCGGCTGCCGGAGGAGGAGCCAGTCTCGTAAGGCTGACTCTCAGTCCTGCTCTCTGGTTTTCTTCGGCCTCTTCAACTGCCGCAGGTTCCTTGCCGCCTTCGGCCTCTTCCTGTGAAAGAACGACACCTGAAGAAATTCCCCCAACTAAAAGCATTAGCACCACTAACAACATCAGGCGCTTCAATTCTGAATGAACCACGTAAAACTCCTTACTTTGGTCTGCACCAGGAGAACTCCCTGCCAAAGAGTTACCCCTGCTTTTCTTACGGTCAGGACAATCAACAGTCTACACACCCTACAGGACTGGAACACTACAAATCGCCTTGGGTTGTTGATTATTGAACCTTTTTCATTTTCAGCATCGATCCTGTAAAAATGCAGGACTCCTACAGATACGCAGCCAGTCTCCGCCTGTCAATTCCACTCAACAGCCGCATGACTGATAATCAGCAATCTTGAATAAAAGGCGGTACCTGCCTAAAATAATCCCTTTCTTGCACTATGCGGGCTCCGAAGGCAGGATATTGCCTGTAGGATATTTCATTAGAGTCATCTGGAGCGCTGATTCATTTCTCGCTCTATTCAGTTCAATAGCTGGCTGCTCAACACTCATTGACGCTGAAATGGCGAGCCCGGGAGAAACCCATGGCCAAACAAACCGTCAACCTCGCGCTGGCTGTCACCGCGATCGTTTTTTCAATCGGCACCCTCCTGTTTACGCTTGGAGGCTCCTCCGATTCGGCGCCTGACTCAGGCCTGGGCTTTGATGTCAGGCAAATGGAAGAACGCCTGGCACTGCTTGAGATCCAATTGGATAAAGTGAAGAAGCAACCGCCTCGAACCGCGCAGGCAAAACGAACCGCGGCTGACAACGAAGACGACAAAGCTCCCGGCCAAGACCAGGAAAAAGAAACGCCTGAAGATCAATCGGCCAGTCCCGGAACCAATGAAGAAGGTCTGGCCACGCGCGTCAGCGCTTTGCAGACCAGAATCGAGGCGCTCGAATCCGACCCGATTCAACGCGGCTTCAGGTATCTCGATTCCGACAGCGTCAAGCTGAGAACCGAGGGCGTCAAGGCTCTGGAGGAACTCGCCAGATCGGACCCGGAGGCGCTCGCGGCTATTCAGGACATGATGAATGACCCCAACGAGGATGTTCGCTGGTGGAGCATAGACACCCTTGCCGATATCGACAGCAAAGAATCCATCCCGCTGTTGATGAACATGCTCAATGATTCATCCGAGAAGGTAAGACGAGAGGTTATCAACAGCCTTGGGCGAATGGGGGCCGATGCAGGTCCACAAGTCGCCGACTTCCTGGATTCGCAGGATCCGGAGACAAGGGCGTATGCAATCGATGCCCTCGGCAAGATGAAATACGCAGGAGCCACCGATGCCCTGATCGCAAGCCTGGACGACCAGAATGGAAGAGTTCGCAGCGAAGCGATCTGGTCGCTTGCTGAAACCGGAGCGAAGAGCGCCGCGCCCGCGCTGCGAAAGCTTTACAATGAAAACCCGGGAGACAATCGGTACAGCCTGGTCCGTTGCCTGAAGACACTGGGAGACAACGAGCCCTTCAACGCCGAGTTCAAGAGACTCTCGGCCCAGGCTCTTGAATCGGAAGACCAGAACAAGCGCACCGAGGCCATCCGCAGCCTGACCTATTTCGCCAAGAGCGAGGCCAGGGGAGTCTTTGAACAGCTACAGAAGGATCCCAACAAGCGGGTTCGGGACTACGCCGGCTGGGCTCTTCGAAACGACTCCAGACGTCGACGCTGAGAGTTGTCTTAACGTCTTTTTTCCGACCTTTTCCCCTCGCCCTCTACCAACGTAATCACAGGCTGGCGGGGCATCCCGGAAAAGATCTCGCCTGCCCCTCCAGGCCAGTCCACCCTCACCTCATCGATGACGGCCTCCGGGACGAGACCAAATCGAGCCGACAATTCACACTGGGATGCCCAGCTCATTCCACTTTGAATATAGCGCTCCTGCCGCTGACCACCACAACTGACCGTGACCCTGGCGCCAATACCGGAACGATTGACTTTCCGTCCACGCAACCGCACCTCCAACCACCTTCCGGTGCTGCGATTATCGAGAACTGTCGGCCTGGCATCGATATTATTGACGACGATATCCGGATCTCCGTCTCCGTCCAGGTCGCCGCAAGCGGCTCCCCTGGATGAGCCTGACGTATCCCGACCTTCGGGAAGGACGCGGCGACTCTCCTTGAATATTCCGCTGCCCCCATTGAGAAACAGCTGGTTTCGCTGCCTGTAACCAACAGTCGAACGCAGACCGTCGACCTGGGGAGCGACATGGCCGTTCGCCACGAAGAGATCGAGATCTCCATCGCCCTCCGCGTCAAAGAAGAAGGTTCCCCAGCCGAGGTAAGGATAGCTGGCGCTCCCCAATCCGGCTGGAAAGGTCCCCTCGTCATAGAGGCCATCTTTTCCGGGCAGGTAGAGGGTGTTCGTATCATCTTCAAAATGGGTCATAAAGACGGCCTCTCGCTGCAGACCGGAGACATCTCCAGAGGCCAGCCCCATGCCGGCCTGGGCGATCCCATAGTCGTTGTAAGCCAGCCCGAGAAATAAAGCGGCCTCCTGAAAACTCCTGCCCGCCTTGTTCAGGAAACAGAAATTTTCCCGGGTATCGTTAGCAACAATGAGATCAGGGAGACCATCTCGTCCAATGTCTACCACCAGGGTTCCCAGCCCATAGCTCGGACGGACCTCATGAAGCCCCCACTCACGGCTCACATCGCGAAACTGCCCCCCTCCCAGGTTTTGCAGAAGAACATCCGCCTGCGCCTCCATCCCCCCGGGGCCGCCGCAG
>CBFHWB010000269.1:0-3495 GCA_965659285.1 Planctomycetota bacterium
CCTCAACCAGGATTTTTGCCTTACTGAATCCGTAATCATCGACAACTTTGATGTCGATCATAGGCTTTGCCGTGGGAAGAACATAGCGCGAAACCATGGAAGCTCGCACCCTGGGCGGTTTATCGGACTCGATCTGGACAATACCTTCGATCGTGGGTTCAGGATGCAGCCCATCGGTATCTTCGACGTAAATCCTGTAATTCAAACGTTTCTGGACCACTGCAAGCGGAGTGTCGGTAACAGTCAGGTCCCAGATTTTCCCGTCCTCTTCGGACCGACGGACAAATGCGTAAGTTTTGCCCCGAATCTCCATTTTAGCTTCCTTGAGATCTTTGTCACTGCGAAGCGCGACATCTACCCGAGACCCTTCCTTGACCTCTATCTGCAGATTACCTGTCTCACAGTTCCTTCCCTTCCCGCCAAGCAACACGCAATTATTGAACGTATCAGCATCGGTGTTTCTCTTGCGAGCGTAGTCGGGGTCCGTCGAGGCGAGCTCAACATCGACCTTGGGCAAGGCGATGAGCTCTATTTCAAACCAGTGGGTAACTCCGTCTCCCGCCCGGACCCGGAAGTCGAGGCCATCCGTAAGGCGGGTAAGCTCACCCTGGTAGACTCCGTCTTTCTTGCCCTCTTTGTCTTCGTCATTCAGCGTCAGATCGGGCTCGAGAGCTCCAGCAAATTCAACCGTGATCTTCTCAGGGCGCTCTCCCTGTTTCTGCTTACATTCGATCCGGAAATGGAGCGGCTTTCCGAAAGGCCCCCTGGGATTGTCGCCAGAATCAACGATCTTTCCGGTACGAACGTTAATATCGTCCATTCGATACGGCTTGCCCTCTTCATCCAGTCCTCCTATTGCGATCTTCTCGATCGTGGTATTGGTAGGATACAGTTCGGTACCAAGCAGCAAGCGATCGAGGAAGGCAGAGGTATAGCCCGGGTAGGTGACCGCGAGAAAACCGACCAGGAGGCCGCTGGCAAGGAAGGCCGCAACCCGCTTGCCCAGATCGTCGGCGGAATACCCCTCAAAGACGTCCAGGCTTTTGCTCATCTCTGCAACATTGTCCTTCACCGCATCCTGCAGGTCCGCGGATCCCCAGTCCTCAGCCCCCGGCTCCTCGAATTGGAGCGCGGCGATGAGATCGGTGTCGATCCCTTTCGTCTTCTCTACCAGCAATGCCGTCTGGAAAAGGCTTTCTCTACTCTGGAGCAATGGAGCGGCATACCGCCGGAAAGAATAGACCAGCGCATAGGCCGAGATCAGCATCAGGATCACGCGCTGCGCGCCATTCATCCCGAGCGCCCAATCGAGCAGGAAACAGCCGAATACGACCCAGATGGCTGCGGCCAGGAAACCGGAATAGGCCGTCGTCAGCCGGACAGAACTTCTTCTTTTACGAAGAGAGTCGAGATTTGAACGTAAGGTTTTTAGCTTTGAGCTCATTGCAGGTTCACCAGCTTTCTGAACAACCATTCTCCAAGCATCAGGATCACGATGAGGATAAAGACAGGCCAGGTATTCCAAAGAGGCAGCACCTTGAGAGTCACCTCTTTTCTCGGTACCGGCTTGATCTCATCGACAAGCCTGGAAACCGTGTGGAACTCGTAATTTCGACCGCCCGTTGAGGAGGCCAACCTCCCCTCAAGAACCCTGTTTCTTTTACCGCTGCGGCGTTCAGCCGACATGCTGGCCACCTGGAATTGAACCTTGCTGATCTCGCCTGTAACCGGGTCTTTTACATTCAGGGTGTGTTCCCCGCCGCCAAGAACCTGCAACTCTGTTTCAAAGACACCCTCGCGCAAGCTGGTAACCAGCATCCTGGTGGAACCCTCTGTGCCTCCCTGGGGCGTAATATGGTGCGCTACGAGCCCACCCTCCGGGAGATCCTTTTCCCCAAGAGGTTCGAAATCCTTATTGTAGGCCTCGATGGACAGGATCACCCTGTCCTCCTCCTTGTAACGCTGACGATCGGTTCGAACGACAAATCGCTTCTGGCTGCCAAGCGCGTGGCTCAGGCCGAGACGATGGATCATCTGACCCCAGAACTGCCTGTAATAGAGCTCACCGTACTTGCGGCGCATCCGCCAGGTCTCGTTGAAGGCCAGGTAGATCACCTCGCCCTTGCCATAGCGCCTGATAGAGATCAGGGGCTGGCGGGTCTGGCCATCTGAAGCGCAGACATCCGTCGGATGACTCAGCAGGACTGTGGCAAAGGGGTGAGGCCTGAGTGCCGGCTGGTACCAGGGAACAGCTCCAAGATTATTCCAGGCCTTGAGACTCTCCTGCGGGCTCTCACCAAGCTGCATGAAGGGCACTGAAGCGGCATCCTGGGTCAACTTGGGCCTGAACTCGCGCTTGTCGACAGGTCTCGAATTGGGATCAGCAATAATTGGAAGCATGTCGGCTATCGGAGTCGCCAGCAGTTGAGATGGTCCGAAACGGGGGCCGCTGATAACAACCAGCCCCCCGCCGAACTTGCCGACAAACTCCTTGGTCATTTCACAGAATCGACTGCTCAGGGTCGAGGCCGGCATGTCACCCAGGAAGATAACATCATTCTGAAAGAACTCGCTCCTCGCCGGGGTCATGGTCTGGAGGAAGAGGCTGTTGGTATGCCGCACCTTGGGATCGGCGGAACGCAGGAAGGTCCTGAATCCCCTCTCACCGACCAGCTTGTCACGATAGAAGACCTCCTTGATGAAGCGCCATTCCCAGCTCGGTTCATACTCGACATACATCAAGCGCAGGAAATCATCCTGGATCGTCACCTCGCGCTCTCCACTGTTGTTCTGATCGATCACCTCGCCGTCCTGCTTTTCAACCTCGGCAGAGACTGTAAAGCGTCCAGCGACCGCGGGCGTATAGGTCACATCGAGCGTTGTCACATCGCCCTTCAGCTTGACCTCCTTCTCCTGGATCAACTGCTGAGCACCCGCTCCGGGACTCCCATCCCCACTGACGGGCTTCGCCACGATGCGAACCTTGACAGTCTCGCCCTCAAGCCCGCTCTGGCGCAGGTTGACGGCTATATTCGATCGTTCAGCTTTCTTCATGACCAGTGGGGCCTGGAGATTCAAGGCGAGGTCTTTCACAGCATCGGGACCCAAACCGACGGTGTAAACCGGGACTCCAAGACGGGAAGCGGCGGCCTCGGGAGATGGTCCCGAATTCTGGCCAAAATCGCTGAACAGAACGACCCCGGCCAGGTTGCCTTTGCCGTGGCGGCGCGCCAGGTCATCGAGGGCCGACCCGATGGCTGTCACCTGCCCGCTGTGAGCAAGCTGGCCAGCGACCGCTGCAACCTCGATCTGGTCCTCTGTATCCCGGGTGATTTCTATCGTTTCAACACCATCGGGACGATCAAACTTAAATATCCGAAGACGATACTTGTCTCCCAGTTTCTGCAGCAGGTTATCCTCCGGGTTCTGCAGCAACCGCTGCAACCACTCTGTTCTCGACGGCTCACCTTCATCAACAGCGCCTGACACAGCTGG
>CBFHWB010000270.1:0-3449 GCA_965659285.1 Planctomycetota bacterium
TTTCACCATCACCCTGACCGAGGATGCTTCGTTTCGTCTCGGAGTGATCACCGATTGTACCCCGGACAATCCTGCCGGGCTTTTATATGAAGCAGCGGTGGGCGTGCAGGTGGTTGGACCAGATGGAGCGGATTCGGGGATCGTTGATGCGGTGGGGCCGAATGAGGAATGGCGCAATGCCGACATCGACTATGTCCTCTTTGATATTTCCGGCTCGGCTGGCGATGTCTTCACTGTCAAGGGGGTGCACGATGAGCGTTGGGAGGCGAACGCTCTGGGAGGGGTGTTTTTCGATCCTTCCGGAGGGCCGGTGGGTCCTGCCATCACGGATGTGTCCCAGGCTGGTGGCTTCCTGACGATCAAGTGGGAGAGCAAGGGGGGAATGCTCTATAATCTGCGGAGTGAGGCAGACCCCGCCCTGATAGCGAGCGTCCACCCCTCCGAGTGGCCCATTTGGGAGGGTCTCGAGAATCTCGCGGCCAGTCCCCCGGAGAATACGCTCAGCATTCCGCTCCCGGCCGATCCCATGCGTCTGTTTGTGGTGGAGAGATTCCCTGCTCCACCCGAGGCGATCTTCTTTGCGAACTTCGATGAGGGACCGGGTGCCTGGACCACGAGTTCGATAGGAGACCTGGGGACCCTGTGGGAGCATGGCACCCCGACCAATATCGGTCCTGCCACGGCCCACAGCGCACCGAGTTGCTTCGCAACTAATCTCGACGATGTTACCACCACAAACATCGTGATTCTCCTGAGGTCCCCGCCCATCGACCTGAGCGCGGCAGGCAGCGCGACCCTGAACTTCTACCAGTTCGTCGATATCGAGCCGCCGTCCGGGCAGCAATTCTTCGACTGGGGAACGGTTTCTGTTCTGGACGCCGTAGACGATTCAGTCCTGGCGGTGGTCCAGACCAACATCTCCCACCTGTCGACCGACTGGGAGAAATTCACCCGGAAGATCCCGGAGGCCGCGCTCGGCAAGTCCATCAAGCTTGAGTTCCGCTTCGAGTCCGATGAGGTTGACTTTTTCCCGGCTGCGGGATGGTACATTGATGATGTGGAGGTAACCGTGCCGTAGGGGGGCTACGGTACGCGCTGGTCAAGTCGCAGGCGCATGAACCAGGACTGCCCGGGATCGAATTGAATGTCGGGGATGATCCAGGATTCGGTTGCGGTCCCGTCGCCATTGTCACTGGAGGAGAGTCGCTCTGCCCCACCGGGGCCCCAGACAAGGAGATCGGTCGAAACTTCAATGCTGAAGGCGATGTCGTCGGCCGGGAGGTTGCGGGTGAAGGACATGGTGGCGGTGCCGGTAGCGGGATCGACCTGGATGACCACTGGCGGAAGGGAATTTCCCAGGGCGTGCTCAAGGAGTGCGCCCAGGCCGTTGCCATCCGGATCAGCGTCGGGATCACCGACGAAGTTCACGGCATCGCTTCCGCCGGGGGTGCCGCCCACGGAGGTGCTTGGTCGCCAGTTGAGGGCCATGGCGTGATCGGGATTCGACTGCGGGGCGATGAGGACGAGGCTGGGGCCGAGACCGTCAGGGCTGACAGGCCAGGGAAACTCGTCGAGATAGGTGAAGCGCCGGATTTCCTGTCCGCCTGCGCCGGTGAGCAGGATCTCCTCGCCGCTGTTGGAGAGTCGGTTGCCCTCGCCAATCCCGAATTCACCGGACAGGAGGGCGGCGGCCGCTTCCGGATACCTTGCAAGGAAGGCGCCCCGGTTTCTCGGGATGACAGCCCGCTCACGGGGTCCGAGAGTCATGGAGGGGAAGGCGAAGGTGATGCCCTCCGTAAATTGCACACCTGTCAGATCGATGCTGGAGTCGCCGATGTTCATGACCTCGATGTATTCAAATGCCGATTGGTTCTGAAAGCCGGCTGCCACTTCCGCCGGGGTGGGATCGGAAGCGTTATACATGAGTTCGGTGACGGCGAGGTTGACCGGACCGGCAGGTTCGATGGTGCTGGTGTTGTTGATCACGATGCTGTCCGTGGTGAGGAACTGTCCGGAGAAGTCGACCGCCTGGAGGGAGATGGTGTTCTGGCCGGGCTGGGTGGGGATGGTGACCTGCCAGGAATTTCCGTCGGTCCAGTTCACGACAAGGGGTGTGGAACTTCCTGCCAGCCGGATGGAGCGGACATTCACCCAGCCTTCACCGGAAATGGTTGCGGCGCTTCCGTCGATGGTGAGCGGGTTGCTGGTGGTGATGGAAAAGTTGACCGGTGGGATCGAGCTGTTGATCTGGGAGAGCACGCTGGCGGCTCGCGAGTTCATGTAGCTGAGGGTCGAGTTCCAGTAACCAGCGGGATCCAGGCTGTTGAAGTGGCTGCGCCACGGATTCAGATAGCCCTGGTTCCAGGTCGTGTTGATGATGTCGTGGAGGTGTCCGAGGTAGATGCGCCGCCGTCGGCCATCCTGGGTCAGCTTGGAGCACTCGGGATTTGACCAGATGGAGAGCCCGGTATTCCAGCCGTAGTCCATGTCATGGGGCAGGGAGATCACCCGGCCGTCCGGACGGGCGTAGTACATGCCATTGTGCTCAAAACCTGAAGCGATGCCGTCTCCCGATCCGGACATCGCGGAGTAGGCGAATCCCCTCAGCCAGCCGTCAACATCGAGCACTTCCTCAAGCCCGTCCTCAAAGGCCGCACCCGATTTTCCGAATTGCTGGTTGTAGCGAATGATGGGTTCGAAGTTATCGGCGGCGCGATTGTTCTTGGTGAGGAAGAACCAACGATAGCGCTCCGGATCCGAGTCGAGATCTCCCACGTCCTGCCCTATCACGGTGTCGGGTTCCGGGATCTTGAAGCCGTTGGAATCCACGGTCCGGGGATAGTAAATCAGCTCGTAATCGTAGAGGAAGCCGTCCGATCCGTTGTCGTATTGCGAATCCAGGAAAACGTCGCTGTAGCGTGCCATCTGCAGGATGCTGGAACCGGTGTGGCGGTCACGCGGGGCAATCACGTGGAGGAGGTCAGTGTAGCGGCTGGGGGATCCGCCGGAATTCGAGATGACCAGATCGAGCATGAGCTCGGTGGGAGCTTCGTTGGGGGTTCCGGACCGGTCGATCCCGATTGTCCGGTGCACGCCACGGTAGAGTCGTTCGGCACCAAACAGGACGTTGAATCCGAGGTAGATATTCTGCATCCGCGCCCGCTGGCCACCCTTGATGCGAATGCCCACATCGTAGTAGATCTCCTCTTCACGATCGATGACAGTGGCGCGGACGCGGCCATTGCTCATCACGTTGATGGGGGTGTGCATGAAGTCGGCATCGGAGTCCTGCATCACGATGCGGAAGTTATGGATGCCCGTGCCGGAGGCCTTCCCGTCCTGAACCTTGTACTGGGCCCGGGAGTCCGGACCGCGGGCCGGGAAGAACGCAGTGGCACCGAGTGGATCGGCGGCCCGGGCATAGAACTGCACGATGCGGCCGGCGGACT
>CBFHWB010000271.1:0-3422 GCA_965659285.1 Planctomycetota bacterium
AATGATCGAACCGAAATCACTCACCGACGAAGAGCGCGCCGTCTACGAATGGCAGATGTGGGTTCCCGAATTCGGCGAGGAGGGCCAGGAGAAGCTCAAGGGAGCCTCGGTGTTGATCTCCCGTATCGGAGGCCTCGGGGGAGTGGTCGCCTACGAGCTCGCCGCCGCCGGGGTTGGACGTCTGGTGCTGGCGCACGCCGGCGATGTGAAACCCAGCGATCTGAACAGGCAATTGCTCATGACCCATGACGGCCTGGGGAAATCGCGGGTGGAATCGGCCGCGAGGCGTCTGCGGGAACTCAACCCCCGTCTCGAAGTCGAGACTGTCGCTGAAAATGTCAACGAGGACAACGCCGCGGCGCTGGTGGGGGGCGTCGACCTGGTGGTGGACTGCGCCCCGCTTTTCGAGGAACGTTTCCTGCTGAATCGCGAGGCGAAGAGCCAGGGCAAGCCACTGGTGGAGTGCGCGATGTATGAGCTCGAGGCGCAGTTGACGACCTTCCTTCCGGGCAAAACCCGCTACCTGCACGAGCTCTACCCCGAGAAGCCCGAATGGTGGAAACGGGAGTTTCCGGTCTTCGGTGCTGTGTCGGGAGCGGTCGGCTGCATGGGCGCCATGGAGGTGATCAAGGTCATATCGGGGATCGGTGAGCCGCTGGCCGGTGAACTGCTGGTCTTCGACCTCGGCGAGATGCGTTTTCACAAGATGACCCTGGGCTCTTCCTGAGGGCTTTCGTGAAGTCACCCGCAACGAAACTTCGCGTTCTCCAGGCTCTCTGCCTTCTGCCCCTGCCTGTTCTTGCCGGGGTATTCTTTCTCTCGCCGCCATTCCAGGCGGGGGTCAGCGAGGCCTTCAGTCTCCTTCGTTCAGGCGATCTTTCCGGCCTGGAGTCCTGGGCGCGCGCTACGGGTGGGTGGGCTCCGCTCATCATGGCCGGGCTGATGGTCCTGCAGGCGATCTCTCCCATCCCGATCCCGGCGCTGGTGGTGACCATCACTAACAGTTTCCTCTTCGGGCCGCTGCTCGGGGGGCTGCTCTCGATCCTTTCGGCGAATATCGCCGCCATGGTCTGCTTCTCGATCGGTCGACTCTTCGGCGAACAGGTCGTTGAGCGGCTCGTCAGTGAAAAAACGAAGGCGCGGATCGATCAGCTGGCCGGCGTGCATGTCATCCGGGCTGTTTTTGTCGCCCGGCTGATACCCATCGTGCCCTTTGACGGGGTCAGCTACCTCTGTGGGATCGGCCGTGTCCGGGCGGCTCCTTTTTTCTTTGCGACCCTCCTTGGCCAGGCTCCTGCCGCGATGCTCTACTCCTTTCTCGCCCAGGAGGCGGCCGCGGGGATGAAGGGCGAGCGCGATCCCTGGCTCGTTACCGTGACCATCGTCCTGTCGGTGCTTGGCCTGCTGTGCCTGAGCTGGTGGATTCGCGGGCTCCTTCTGGGCCGCCGGCAAGGAGACGAGCCTGGCGAGGCGCGGAGCGAAGACGGCCCATCTCAGAGCTAGTTGGACTTCAACTCACCGCCTTGAGTATATTGGGTTGCTCACACCTAACAGGAGGATGACAGCATGCGGGGTTCCATGGACAGGCGCGGATTTCTTTCAAAGAGCGCGAAGAGCGTATTCCTGATGTCGGCCGCGGGTTCTACCCTGGCAGCCCGCAATCCCGTCAAGGCGATCGCTCCCAGCGACAAGGTGCGGATCGCGGGAATCGGCTCCGGCGGCCGCGGCTCGAGCCTGGTCTCCGGTTTTCTTGACCACAAGGGGGTCGAGATCGCGGCGATCTGCGACCTGGATCCCTCGCGCGGCGGCTCTCTCGTCAAGCACTGCGAGCGCCGCCAGGGAAAGAAGCCTGCGCGCATCCTCGAGTACAGGAAGGTGCTCGATGACAAGAACATCGACGCGGTCATCAACGCCACCCCGGACCACTGGCACGGTCCGCTGACGGTTTTCTCCTGCCAGGCGGGCAAGGATGTCTATGTCGAGAAGCCGCCCTCGCATAACGTCTGGGAGGGTCGCAAGATGGTCGAGGCCGCCAGGCGCTACAAGCGGATCGTCCAGGTCGGCACCCAGAATCGCAGCGCGCCCTACGTACAGAAGGCGCTTGAGTTCATTCGAGGCGGCGGCATCGGCGACATCAAGGTCTGCAAGGTCTTCAACATGAAGAACGGCGGTCCCTACAGGGAGCCGCCCGCGGGTACGAAGCCCAATGGCGTCGACTACGACACCTGGCTCGGTCCAGCGCCGAAGCGGACCTTCAGCCGGGCGCATTTCCACGGCAGCTGGCACAAATACTGGGCCTATTCCGGCGGTGACATGGCCGACTGCGGCGTCCACCAGCTCGACATCGCCCGCTGGCTCTGCGGCGTTGATTTCCCCTCCGCTGTTCACGCCTCCGGCGGTAATTTCGTCCACCAGGATGACAGCGAGGTTCCCGACACCCAGATCGTCACCTACGAATTCAAGAAGATGCTGATGACCTTCGAGCTGACCCATTGGGCGCCCTATATGCGCAAGACCAACGGCCAGACCCGAAACGGCAGTGTGCATCCTTTCTGGCCGCAGAACGCCACCCGCATCGAGTTCTACGGCACGAAGCAGCTCATGATCCTCGGCCGCCACGGCGGCGGCTGGCAGGTCTTCACCGGTGACGGCAAGGTTGTCGAGCAGGTGTTCGGCCGCTTCCCGGACCCGCCGCATAAGGAGAACTTCATCCAGTGCATCAAGAACCGGAAGCTGCCCAACGCCGACATCGAGGAGGGCCATCGAAGCGCTGTGCTGGTCCACCTCGGCAACATCGCCTACCGGGTGGGGGGGCGCAAACTCCACTTCGACAAGACGACCGAGCGCTTCCGGACTGACAAGGACGCCAACGCGCTCATCAAGCGCGAGTACCGCGCGCCCTTCGTGATTCCCGAGAAGGTTTGACCCAGGCGATGGAGCCCCGGAGCTGAGCATGCCGCGCGACACAGACATCAGTGTCAAGGGAACGACACTCTACTACCTGCCGGTGGAGACCCGGGTGCCGCTGAAGTTCGGGCCGGAGACGCTCTTGAGCGTCACCTGCGCCAGGGTCGAGCTGGCGGTCGCTGATGGCGCCGGGCGTACGGCCTCCGGCTGGGGAGAGACCCCGCTGAGCGTGCAGTGGGTCTGGCCGAGCGCCCTGTCCTACTCAGAGCGTCACGAGGCGTTGAAAGAGTTCACCGAGCTGCTGGCGAAGAGGTGGACGGAGTATCCAGGGAGCGGGCATCCAATGGAACTCGGCAGGGATTTCCAGAAGGAGGTCCTGGTGCCGGAGCTCGCCCGCTTCAACGAGGCGCGGGGAGAATCCGAGCCCATGCCCTGGCTCGCGGCGCTGGTCTGCTGCTCGCTCTTCGACCTGGCGCTCCACGATGCCTACGGTGTCCTGCACGGTGTCGATATCT
>CBFHWB010000272.1:0-3304 GCA_965659285.1 Planctomycetota bacterium
GTAGTCAAAGAGATCGAGGTGCGGCGGGGAGCCGGCCATGTGGAGAAAGATGACGTTCTTCACCGCCGGGGCGAAATGGGGCTGCCGGGAGGCCAGCGGCTCGGAGGCCGCGCTCTCCTCGGCGGACAGTGACGCCAGGGCCATGGCGCCGAGCCCCATCGAGCAATCGCGCAGGAAGTGGCGGCGGGTCGGAGCGAAGTGGTCCCCGGACGATGGGTGTTGGAAAAGTTGATCGGTCATGGTCTTGCTATCGTTTCATCCAGGTTTAAGAGACCATTGCCGACGACGGTCCAGGCCGCCAGGTCGGCGAGCTCAACTCCCTTCGGCGCCGCCCCGGCGTAGGAGGTCGCCAGCTTCTTAGCCTCATCGGGCTTTTCGGCGAAGAGCTTTCGACTTTCGGTGAAGAGCTCCAGCACCAGTTTTTTTTCTTTTTCCGTGGGCGGACGCGCGAGCACCAGCCGGAAGGCGAAGCCCACCCTCTCGGCCGCTCCAGCCCCACCCTCAGCCAGCAGGCGACGCGCCAGGACCTGCGCGGCCTCAACGTAGACCGGGTCATTCAGGGTCACCAGGGCCTGCAGGGGCGTGTTGGTGCTGATGCGGCGGATCGTGCAGAACTCACGGCTGGGAGCATCGAAGGTGACCATCGAGGGATATGGAGAGGTGCGCCGCCACTTGGTATAGAGCCCGCGACGGTACTTGTCGCCGCCGGCGCTGGTTTTCCAGTCGGTTGAACCGCCAAAGGCCGCCCTGATGCCAAGCGCCGGCTGAGGAGGTCGAACGGAGGGTCCGAACATCTTCCGGTCAAGGAGGCCGCTCACCGCCAGCGCCTGGTCCCTGACCATCTCAGCCGACAGCCGCAGGCGCGGCCCGCGGGCGAGCAGGCGATTGCGCGGATCCTTCTCGGCAAGCTCAGCTGTCACCCTCGATGATTGCCGGTAGACCCTCGAGGTAACGATAAACTTCAGCAGCTTGCGAATGTCCCACTTCTCACGCAACAGGTAGAGGGCGAGATGATCGAGCAGGGCCCGGTGGGAGGGCTTCGCCCCCTGGAGCCCGAAGTCTTCGCTGGTCTCCACCAGGCCGATACCGAAGAGCTGCTCCCAATAGCGATTAACGATCACCCTGGCGGTCAGCGGATTCCGGCTATCCACAAGCCAGCGCGCGACGCCCAGGCGGTCCGGCTTGCTGCCCTCGGGCAGGGCGGGGAAGATCGCCGGGATCCCCGGCTGAACCTCTCGCCCCTTCTGCTTGAAGTTCCCCCGAACATGGATGTTGGTCTTCCGCATGCGATTCGCGGGGCGCTCGGCCATGACCGGCGTGGTCGTCGTCTTGAGCCCCTCGATCTTCTTTTTCAGCTCGGCGATCTTCGCGGCCTCGGGAGAGGCCCCGGCGCTGCCTGAAAAGGCGAGAATCTCTTTCTTCTGCGCGGCGCTGAGCTTCGCGCCGGTATCGGGCACGGCGAGCTCGCTGCTGGGCATGGGGGCGGCGGCCTGGCGTTGGACGAACACCGGCTTGTGGCCCCCATCCAGCAACGCCACCCGGAAGCCGGCGAGGCGAGAGCCGACACCTCCATCCGTTCGATTCCAGATGACGACCTTGTCAACACGACGGGTTGACCCGAGGTCCACCTCCCACCAGGGGCCCTGGTCCTCCAACGTATGGGTCGTCGATTTCGCGGTGTGGTAGTGGCCGTCGGTATTTCCGTCGATCGCCAGGGCGGGTGGGCCGTTGAAGCCGGTGCTCGACTGGGTCGCCGTTCCCTTGACGGCGACATTCCCTCCGCCGCTGAAGACCTGCACCTCGGCCAGGGAGAGGAAGGCCTTGCGGCCGGGGATCTCGACCCGAACGAAGCGCGCCTGGATCGGACCCTCGTCGAGCTCGATCGTCGCCCCCGCGGCGGCCTCCTCTACACGCTTTTTCTCGAGCGCCTCGATCTCCTTTTCATACCCGGCCCGCTGGAGCTTCTGAGCCTCCGAAGTCACCTTGAGGGTCGGGCTCTCATTGCCCCGATCGGCATCCTCGCTCTGGTTCCAGATGGCGAAAAACCTGTAGTACTCTTCCTGGGAGATGGGATCGTATTTATGGCTATGGCATTGAGCGCAACCAAAGGTCATGCCCATCCAGACCTGCATCGTGGTGTTCACCCGGTCAACGACCGCCGCCACCCGGAACTCCTCGTCATCGGTGCCGCCCTCGGAGTTGGTCATGGTGTTGCGATGGAAGCCCGTGGCGATCTTCTGCGATTCCGTCGCGTTCGGCAGCATGTCGCCGGCGAGCTGTTCAATCGTGAACTGATCGAAGGGCATGTTGGAGTTGATCGCCCCGATCACCCAGTCCCGGTAAGCCCAGATGGTTCTCTCGGGGTCCTGCGCGTAGCCGGCGGAGTCGGCGTAGCGTGCCAGGTCGAGCCAGACACGGGCCCAGCGCTCTCCGTAACCCTTCGAGGTCAGCAGGCGATCCACCAGGGCCTCATAGGCCCTGTCGCTCTTATCGTTGACAAAGGCATCCACCTCCGCGACCGTCGGCGGCAGACCTGTCAGGTCAAGCGAGAGCCGGCGAATCATCGTGTGACGATCCGCTTCGGGAGCCGGCTTCAGACCCTCCTGGTCCAGCCGCAGAAGAACAAAGTGATCAATCGTGGTACGCACCCAGTCGGGATCCGAGACCGCCGCGGGATTGACCATGATGAGCGGCCGGAAGGCCCAATGCGTCCTGCTGGCAGCGTCCTCACCGGCGAATTTTTCGGGCCAATCTATCCCCTGGTCGACCCAGGCGCGCAGCACGCCCACCTCGGCCGCGGTGAGACGCTTGCTCTGGCCGGGAGGCATGACCTTCTTCGGGTCCGTACCCGCCACCAGGTGAATCAACACGCTCTCGGCGCTCTTGCCGGCCAGGAGTACCTTGCCGGACTCTCCACCGCGCAGCGCGGCTGATTTCCGATCAAGCCGGAGGTCTCCCTTGTGCTTGACCCCCTGATGGCAGCGATAGCAGGAGCGCTCCAGCAACGGCTTCACATCCGCCTCGTAGCTCACCTTGCGGTCCGCCGCGGGAGGCAACCCGGGTGAAACATCCTCGGCCCGCAGACCGGCCGCGAAAAAGAACGCGGCGCACAGGAAGAAAATGATCTTGTGAAACATGTTGGCGTACCTCGATAAGGCTATGCCGCCGTCAACATCGCTCCGCGGCATACAGTAAACATCTTACTCGCTCGGGCTGAAGGCCATAAAGGCCTTTTGCGGGAGAAGTCAAAAAGCGGGCTGGAAACACCGCTCAGTCCTTCCTCGCAAGATCATCTTCGATGAGC
>CBFHWB010000273.1:0-3299 GCA_965659285.1 Planctomycetota bacterium
AAGGGCGATAGTCGAGCAGGCCGATGAGAGAATCGACTACCTCGTCTCCATTCATTTTTCCGTAGGCGCGCGCGGCCTTGGCCTGTAGCTCCCGGTGAGGGTCCGAGGCGATGAAGTCGGCAAGCTCCGGGGCGACCTCCCTGGCTCGTTCAGGGGGCAACCGCTCGATCGAGTCAAGGATCTCGCGGCGATTGGCGAGGCTGTTTTCGTTATTATCTAGAAAGCCCATGACAATCTCGACTCCACGCTCGTCTCCCGCCATGATGAGCGCCTGGGTGAGCGCGTGGAGATGGTCGGAGTTTTCTTCTGTGAGGAGCCCCTCGAGGAAGAGCAGCTCTTCTTCGTTCAGCGGTTCTCCACTGGAATCGGCCAGATCCTCGAGCATTTCTCCGAGGTCGTCCTTGTTGCCGCTGGTGAGGGCTGCCTGGAGGCTGGCCATGATTTCACCCCTGGTGGCGGCGGTCTCATCAGGCGTCTCATCGCTTTCTTCTTCAGCTTTCCTGGATCTGCTTTTTCGCGCGACCGCCTTGCGCCTGTCGGCAGTTTTTGAGCTGCGAGAAGAGTCCTCCAGCCTGCCGGGGTTGTTCGTCGGGCCGCTATTTTGCGTCGATGCGAGCGATTGGGAATGCTCATCGATTTCCTTCAGAGAGGCATTGAGGATGTAGCCCGCGAGGACCCCCATGCTGAAAAGAAAGAGGGCTGAAAGAAGCAGCCCCAGGTACATTTTTTTAGCGATCATAAGCATTCAGATAGTGTGTGTTGTCTTTGTTTGAGAGTCAATTAATCCCCATCCGTTGCTTTCTCAAACGGAAGGATCGGTACAGATTTGACGATATTATTCGAACAATCACTCGCTTGGACCTTTTCCCGGGTTTCAACCGGCCTGTTCAGAGTTCAACTTCATACTAATTGGTCCGCCCCTTGCCGCGAAATTGGACATCGTTTTCCGGTAATTCTCGAAAACAGCCGCTATACCAGGAGGCAGGCGCAACAGGGTGTTAAGCCGGTTTTGCGGGCCTGCCCCACCCCATGTCGCAGGTTTTGATTTTTTTGACTTTTGGGTGGTGCTGGCGCTGCATTTGCTAAAAGCGGGCTTCGGGATTACAATTCCGGAATGAAGCGGAGTTCATCTGACAGAAAGACATTCCAGGCGGCTTCTCGACAGGTTGCTTTGCTCCTGGTGACAGCTCTCATGTTGTCGCATCCCGTTCCCGCACGGGATTTGCACTATTGCTCCTTTGCCGGGAAGCTCATGGACCCGGGTGGTGACTGCTCAGCCCAGGTTGAGTCCTGTTGTTCGGTCAAGCGACCCGAATGTTGTCGGGGGTCGGTCCCCAGCTTCGGGAATCCTTTGAGCGGCACGGCCATCGCATCTCCGGGGTGCTCCGATTGCTGCAGGGAATATAGCCTGGCGAAGATGGATCCGCCCGTCGCGACATTCAAATCGGCCGTCGAGGGTGTTCAAACGGCTCCGCGGGAAGCGGCGAGAGAGGCTGGTTTTTACCCGGTCTCCGCTGTCCACGAACTCTCTGTTTCGCGGCGCGTCGGCCCGACCGAGCTTCCTCCACCCGGGCTCCCCATCTACCTCGCTTCCTGTCGCTTCCTGATTTGATCCAGGGCGCTGTTGGCGGCTCAGTACCTGTGTAAATACATGGGCTGGCCGTGTTGGAGACGGGTTGGTCTCAACCCGGCCTGTCAATAGATTGAAGACACAGGAAGTTATCGAGATGTGGGTTATGCGTAATTTTAATTTATCGAGGCGCCTTCAAATCGTCCTGCTGGCGGTCATGGCCTTCCCCTCGGGAGTCGCGGCCCAGGATGGCGGGATCGAGGTCCTGGCCGGTCATACGATTTTTCAATCGGGCACCCGGATTTCTCTCAGTCATCTTTATTCCAGTCGCGGCACCCTCTTCAGCGGTTCCGATGAGCTAACCAATCCAGATGACCTGTGGCTGAAGGAGCATCGGGTCGTCCTGGGCGTCAATTATGGCCTGTTGCCGGATGTGTCGTTGTCCCTTCTGCTTCCGTATGTCAGCAGGGAGGCGCGCCTTCCCGGCTCGGATGGTGGGGGCGTCGAACGCGGCAGCAGTAACGGACTTGGAGATGCCGCGTTGCTCGGTAAGTATAATTTTTTCAGCGAGTACTGGAAGCAGAGCGCCTTCCACATCTCCGTGATCGGTGGACTCGAGCTTCCTACGGGTTCATCGGATGAACGCAGGGGCGACGACCTGCTGGCGTTTTCCATGCAGCCCGGTAGCGGTACGCTGGATGCGATCGGTGGCCTGGCCTTGACGCTCAGCACCGGGAGGTATCGATTTGATGCGCACGCGATCTACAAGGCCAATGGCGATGGCGGAGAAGATTTTACCGATGGTGATTTCTTCTCCCTGGGCGGCAGCTTCGCCTACCGGTTTTATCATGCCAGGTATCCGGGTCCATCGGCGAACGCCAAGATCGGCCTGAGCTGGCGGCATGAGGGCATGGATGAGGATGGTGGGGAGATCCTGCCGAACACGGGCCTTGATGAATTGCGCCTTCGGGCGGCGCTGGTCTATCACCCTTCCCCAGAGATTGATCTTGTCGCCCAGGTTGAGATCCCTGTTTACGGAGACTACAGAGTCGGCGCGGGAGATGGGCAGCTTGCTCTCGATGTGAGAACTTTTTTCGGTTTCGGTATCCGTTTTTAACTGGAAAGTAAAATATGAAAAGAGTCATGACATTTACTCTCGGGCTTTTTCTCGCAGGCCTCTTCGGCTGCGGAAGCGCCCCCGAGATTCTCAACCCCGATGGCCGAGCCTACGCGATTCTTCACCTCACCTTTGATTCATGAATATGAAACGACGCGGCCTTCGGTTTGGTGAAGGCCCTGAAGCGCCGGGTCGGCGCTCACGCGGTAACCCTAGATACGCTTGAAGAAATCGCCAGCTACAGCCTCCTCGATCCCCGGAAGATCAACTTCAAGGAACTCGACACGGCCTGCGAGAGCGCGCACTATAAGCTGGTCGAGGTGAAGCTGGAGGTCTGGGGAGAGGTTGTCCAGGTTGCCGGCAAGGAAGGCAAGTATCTGAAGATTCGGGATACTGGCCAGCTGATCAGGATCTCAGGCGACCTGCCCCTGGGCAAGGTCAACGGTCTTGTCGGAGAGATGATTGACCGGGGCGGTCCAGTTCCAATGTTCAAGCCCGTGAAGGCTGCCGGGAGCTGACCCCTGGCCTCAGGGGAGCCTGGAGACGAGTTCCGCTTCAATCTCCGCATGTTTGGACTTTCCTGCGAGGTTCGTCCATTCGTTCGGATCCATG
>CBFHWB010000274.1:0-3263 GCA_965659285.1 Planctomycetota bacterium
CGATAGTCGATGCCCACACCGAGGGCGAGAAGATCTCCAAGGCCGCGATGGATGAAGGTGTCGAAAGCTACGTTCGTATGGGGCGCCTGCTTATCGACTGAGCCGGGATTCAGATCCCCTCGATGTGCCTTTTCAGTCTCAGCGTGTACTGGATCAGCTCACGCCGGATCTCCCCGGCGAAGTCTTCCCATGCCTCATCGCCGGCTCCCGCGTCGAGGCCATCCTGCCTGATGTTGATCCAGACGCCGTCGTCTCGGGGTATCAGCTCAAAGCTCAGGCGCATCGGCCCCCTCGTCTCGTTTTCTTTTTCCCGGAAGTAGTTTTCGATCGTCAACTGCCGGGGGGGACTGAGCTCGCTGATGGTCCCTCGTATGACGGCGCCGTTTTCCAGCTGGGCGGAATATTCTCCGTTTTCGGCCGGCGCGATACGGGCCTCTGCCGCATCGAGCCAGGCGAGCGCATCTTGCGGGTCGGTCAAGGCCGTGAAGACGCGCTCCGGCGACGCGTCGATGTAGATTCCGTCAGCGGTGAAATTCTCCATTGGCGTATTGTAACGCGCCCGCGTTTTAATTCTATGCCCCCGTCGCGGAAGCCGGGGCGGACAGACTGCTATCGATTCTGGACAGCGAAGGCCTGCTGTGTTTCCATCGGCTCCCGGGCGGGGGACTTCCTTTCGCCGGCTGAGGGTGTGAAGGAGCTCCCTTGAGACTTTTCTTTCTTAACCACATGAATCGCAAGACAGCTCACACCGGGAATGGATTTCGTGCGTTGGCGGCGTATTGCCTGCTCTGCGCTTTCGCCGTTGTCGTCTGCTGCGAAGAAGGCGAGAAGCCTGATCTGACGAAGCTGGCTCCCGCTGTGACCGGGAAGGTCGATTTCCAGAGCCAGGTCGAGCCGCTTCTGCTGCGCTGCGTAAGGTGTCATGGTGAGGAGAAGGCCAAGGCCGGCTTGCGGCTTCATCGGCGAGAAGATCTGCTGGCCGGGGGGGACAATGGAGCGGTCGTCATCTCCGGTGACAGCGCGGGACGCCGGTTGGTTCACGCGGTCGCCGCCCTGGGTAAGCTGGTCATGCCGCCCGGGAAGAAGGACAAGAGGTTGACCGCTGCCGAGGTCGGCGTGTTGAGAGGCTGGATTGACCAGGGCTTGTCCTGGCCCGGCGACCGGCAGCTTGGCGGCAAGGGAACCTCCTCTGCGGGACTCTGGGCCTTCCGGCCGGTAAAGAAAGCCGAGCCTCCGGTGGTCGAGGGGGACTCCTGGTCCCGCAATCCGATCGATCGGTTCATCCTGTCCAGGATGAAAATGGAGGGTCTCGCTCCTTCTCCGGAGGCGGATCGGTACACCCTTATCCGCCGCCTGAGCCTGGACCTGACCGGCCTGCTGCCGAAGCCGGCGCAGGTGCGCCGGTTTGTCGAGGATAAGAGCGCGAAGGCCTGGGAGGACCTGGTCAAGCGCATGCTGAAATCTCCCCACTTCGGCGAGCGCTGGGGGCGCTACTGGCTGGATCTCGCGCGCTACGCTGACAGCGATGGATACGAGAAGGATGGAGTTCGTCCTTTTGCCTGGAGGTATCGGGACTGGGTCATCGGGGCCTTCAACCGGGATCTCCCTTTCGACCGCTTTACCCGCGAGCAGCTGGCGGGCGACCTGCTGGAGGACTCCGGCATCGAGCAGAAGGTCGCGACCGGTTTTCATCGCAACACCCTCTCGAGCACTGAAGGAGGGACCGACCAGGAGGAGTTCCGGATCAAGGCCGTGGTTGACCGGCTGAATACCACCGGCAGCGTCTGGCTGGGACTGACCGTGGGTTGCGCCCAATGCCACACCCACAAGTACGACCCGATCACCCAGCGGGAGTACTACAGCCTGTTCGCCTTTTTCAACAGCTGTGATGAGAAGAAAATCACCGCCCCTCTTCCCTATGATCTCGACGCCTATAACGAGAAAGAAGACGTCTACAGGAAGACCCTCTCCCGGCTGGAGAAGCCGCTGCGGGACTATGAAGTGAAACGACTTGGTGAGCTGCTCGCCAATGGCAAGGGCGACCTGGCCGCTTCGAGCTGGAAGGCACTCTCCCCGTCAACCTCCACGGCATCATCCGGGGCGTCGTTGAAGACCCTCGATGATGGTTCTGTCCTTGTCGCTGGCAAGACCCCCGACAAGGATACCTACACCCTGGACTTCGAGGCGGGCCTCGAGCGGGTGATGGCCCTCCGCCTGGAGGTGCTGACCCATGACAGCCTTCCGAAGAAGGGGCCGGGGCGCGCCGACAACGGTAACTTTGTTCTCTCAGAGCTCGAGCTCTCCGTCGTGGACGGCGAAGGCCGGGAGCTTGGCAAGGCCGATTTCCGTCGCGCCACCGCCGACCATTCCCAGAAGGATTTCGATATTCAGCAGGCGATCGATGGTTCCGGAGAAGGTAAAAACGCAAAGGGCTGGGCCATCGCCGGGGCCAATCCGCTCAACCAGGATCGCACCGCGGTTTTCATTCTTGCTGAGCCTCTCGCGCTCCCCGAGGGCTCAAAGCTCTCGCTGAATATCATCCAGGGCTACGGAGGCAGGCATGTCCTCGGCCGATTCCGAGTGGCGGTAAGCGCCAACGCCGGGCCGGCCCTGCTGCTGCCGAAGAGCTACCTTGCGGCGCTTTCGAAGCCGGTGGGGGAGTGGACCCCGGACGAGCTGGAAAGAATCAGCTCCGAGCTTCTTGCCGGCGACCAGGGCTGGAGAGCTCTCGAGAAGGCCGTCAGCGAGCACCGTCAGAAGGCGCCGAAGCTTCCCTCATCAAAAACCCAGGCCAGGATCCTGGTTGAGAGAGGCAGTCCGCGGAAGACCCATCTGCTCATCAGGGGAGATTTTCTTCGCCGGGGAGCGGAGGTCCAGGCGGGCACGCCGGCGGCCCTGCATCCTTTCAGGTCGAAGAACGGTCGCTCCAATCGCCTGGACCTTTCCAACTGGCTCCTCGATTCCGCCAATCCTCTCACCAGCCGGGTTACGGTCAACCGCTGGTGGCAATACCTCTTCGGCCGGGGGCTGGTCACAACCGTGGATGATTTTGGCGTGCGCGGATCCGCTCCAAGCCATCCCCGGCTGCTTGACTGGTTGGCCTCCGAGCTCATCAGAAGGGGCTGGAGCCGCAAGGAGATGATCGAGCTGGTGGTCACCTCAGCCGCCTACCGGCAGGCCTCCGTCGTCCGTCCCGCCTTCGCGTCTCTCGATCCACAGAACGATCTCCTTTCACGCCAGAACCGTTTCAGGGTCGAGGCCGA
>CBFHWB010000275.1:0-3239 GCA_965659285.1 Planctomycetota bacterium
GCCTTCGGTTTCGGAACAATCATTCACGGGGCCACTCGTTTCCCGGAGACTGTTTGCAGCCAGCCAACGAATTTCTTCTGCTGAAAGGGCTCGTTCGTAGAAGGCGAATTCATCGATACTTCCGCCCCAGTCGGTTACATGTCCCCAGGGATTAGAGGACAGGTCAGCTCCTAGCGCGAGGCCGTTGTAGACGATGGGGGCGGACCAGGTTCTGCTCCAGTCAGCCGCAGGAGGGACAGTGGCTCCGAATCTTGGCAGACGCATCAGTTCTCCGTCCCAGTAGAGCCAGTTGGACAAGCCGCCGATCGGGTCTTCAGAGTATACGTAGGCGAGATGATGCCAGCCGCGATAGGGCGTGTTGTTGCCGCCTGGGGCTGGATAGTTACGAGGAGGGGCTCCTCCGATGTAATTGGCTGGGGTGTACCAGGTGCTGCCGCCCATATGGGCTGAAAATGTTGCCTGCTCTCCGGTTGGCATATTAAAGAATCCCGCCCGATTGATTTTCATTTCGCCGGCGCCGGGGAAGGCCGACAGCACCACTTCGCCGCGGTGTGCTCCCCAGAACGCATCGCCATTTATCGCCGGGTTCAGCTCAATCCAGAGAGAGATAGTTCCAGAGCCGGAGAGGACATACTCTTCAGATAGCCTCACGTGTCCCAGGGGCTGGCCTAGGGGGCGGTGGATGTTGCTTACACAGAAGTCGCCTTCGTAGCCGAAGGCTCCGGGGCGCCAGCGCATGAGTGTCCCAACGTCACCGGTCACTCCTTCACCAAGGGGTGCTGCTGAAGCTCCATTTCCTTCGTCAAAGAGATAGGCGCGGATCGGGGGGCCGGGATTGACTGCTTGCGCTCCGATCTTCACGGTGGTGAGGGAGAGTATGATTGCGAGAAATGGGGTAAGGATAGCTGGGCGCATGCTGGTGTTCCCTTTCAGTTCCGAGGTGCAGGAGACTTCAGGGTAACTGGGACTGCGTTGAACTCAAAATTCAATAAAATCGGGGGTGTTCTCGCCTCTTTTGCGGCAGGGTCTCATGAAAGTAACCAGGCACAGTTAAAAACCACTTTTCCTGGAACAAATTGCCCTTATTCGGGTCCATGACTCTGTAAGCTGAAACCTAATTATTACGGAGACCCGAAATGTTCAGAACACTGTTGGCGGCGTTGGCTCTGGTTCTTGTCCTGGTTCCGCTCAGCCTGCGGGCCGATGGCTTCATCTATATTCCTGAATATCCTGATGTGATTCGGCCGCCAGGGGTGGTTCACCCGGCGGTGAGGCCTCACTTTCCCTTGTCGATCACCCGGCATCGGGTTCATGCCGAGATCGCAGAGGGGCTGGTGAAAACCAGTGTCGAGGAGACCTTCTACAACTCCTCAGCGAGGCAACTCGAAGGCTTCTACATGTTTCCTCTTCCCGATGGCGCTGTCGCCAGCGGTTTTGTGATGAAAATCGGAGGCAAAGAGGTCAAGGGTGAGGTTCTCGAGAAGGACAAAGCCCGGTCGATTTACGAGGGAATCGTTCGCCGGGCGAAAGACCCGGGGCTCCTCGAATACGCCGGACAGGGACTGGTAAGAGCCCGTGTCTTCCCTATTCCGGCCCGGGGCGAGGTGGAGGTCTCCATCGAATATGTCCAGGAGCTTACTCCCCAAGGCGGCCTGTATCTGTATCGCTATCCGCTCTCTCCGGGAAAACACTCGATGGGTCCTTATAAGGATGTCACCTTTGACGTCAACATCAGTTCAAGCCGTGTCCTTCGTTCGATTAATTGCATCTCCCACAAGGTTGGCGTACACAGGGCAGGCGACAAGAAGGCAAGGGTCGTCTTCGAGACGCCAAGACTTGATTCGCAGGGGGATTTTCTCCTGATGTGGAACGTTGGCGAGGATGTGCTGGCGCCTCTTTGTCTCGCGGCGCGCGGCCATGAAGAGAAAGGCTATTTCAATATCACCCTGTCTCCGAGGGTCGATGAGAAGAAAGAAAAGACACCGAAGGATGTGGTTTTCGTGATCGACACATCCGGAAGTATGAGGGGACACAAGATTGAGCAGGCCCGCAAGGCGTTGGTGTACTGCGTGGAAGGCCTCAATGAAGGAGACCGTTTCAATATCATTGACTTCTCGATTGAGGCCAGAAAGTTCGCACCCGCCCTGGTGGACATCAACCAGGACGCTCGGGCCCGTGGACTCACCTACGCGAGGTCGCTCGAGTCCGGCAGCGGTACCAACCTCGAGGAAGGTCTGCGTTTCGCGCTGACTGACCTCAAGGCGCCAGGGAGGCTTCAGATGGTGGTCGTACTGACAGATGGCATGCCGACGATCGGCGTGACCGATCCCGGGAAGATCCTCGCCAGCATCAAGCAGGCCAATACCGGCAAGCGCAGGGTGTTCGTCTTCGGGGTGGGCCAGAGCCTGAACGCGAAGCTCCTTGATCGGATCGCGGGTGAGTCCCGCGGAGCTACCGAGTACATTCGCGACAGGGAAGATATCGAGCTGCGCCTCTCTGCCTTCTACGACAAGATCGACTCACCCGTACTCACCAACCTTCGCATCAAGTTTCCCGATGGGGGAATTACCGATGTCTTCCCTCGCGAGCTTCCGGACCTCTTTCATGGTGTGCAACTGAGCCTGTTCGGTCGATACCAGCCAGGCCAGGTTGGCGGTGGGAACAAGAATCGAACCGTTCTGTTGAGCGGGAAATACCTCGGTGAGGAAAGAACCTTTGAGTACAGCTTCGATTTTTCAGGCGAGGCAGGCCCGGGAAAGGACCAGCTCTCGAGGCTGTGGGCGTCGCGAAAGATCGGCTACCTGCTAGAGCAGATTCGGCTGAATGGCGGGGCCAAGGAATTAAAGACCGAGGTGATTCGTCTCAGCAAACTTCACGGGATCATCACGCCCTACACCTCCTACCTCATCGTTGAGGAGGGAGCTCTGGTTGAAAACACTCCTGAGCCCGGGGCTCCGCATCCCCTGGGCACTCCAAGGGTTCGGGATGCATTTGGAGGCGGCGCCGGGGCCGGAGGCAGGAGGAAGGACGCCAGGAGCCGCGCGGCCGAAGCTTTTGATAGGGATCGCGGAACTGGTGCCGTTGAGGCCAGCAGGGCGATAGAAGCTCTGAAAAAATCTGATCTTGGGAGAAACTCCGGGAAAAAAACCGGGGAGATCCAGGGTGGAAGAGAACTGATCACACGAGTGGGTCCCTTCACTTTCTACCTGCAGGGCGAGCGCTGGGTTGACTCCCGGTTG
>CBFHWB010000276.1:0-3165 GCA_965659285.1 Planctomycetota bacterium
GTAAAGCCCGATGCCGAGCGGTCGAATCCCGCCGCCCTTGGAGCGAGTATCGAGGTGCGATCCGGAACCCGAGTGGCGCGGGCGCAGCTCAACAGCGGCACCGGCGGCACGGCTCGCTCGGCTGCGCGTTTCTTCTGCGGTCTCGCGGGCGGGTCTGTCGCTGACACGGTTCGAATCCTCTGGCCCGACGGTATTCTTCAGAGCGAGCTCGGCCTGGTTTCAGGCCGGATCCACGAGCTCAAGGAGAAGGAACGCAAGCCTACATCCTGTCCGATGCTTTTCAGCTGGAACGGCGAGTCCTTCGAATTCGTGGCCGATTTCCTCGGTGTCGGCGGGCTTGGGTATTTCGAGGCTCCCGGGCGCTACAGCACGCCGGATCCGACCGAGATGCTGTGGATTCCCAGGCTCGAGGCACGGGAGAACGGGGAGAACGGCGCCTCTTACGAGCTGCGGGTGCTCGAGCCTCTTGAGGAGTGCACCTATCTTGACAGCGCTGCTCTCGTGGCTGTGGATCATCCGAAGGGTACGACAGTCCTGCCCAACGAAATGTTCGCCATTCTCGGTCCGGCTCCGGGCTACGGGCTGCTGTCCTTCGAGGAGAAGCTCAGGCCGGTGAAGGCTGTAGACCAGGATGGGGAGGATGTGACCTCGCGGGTACAGAAGCTCGACCGGGTCTACGCCCCCGAGCTCCGGCCTGACAGGAGGTTCATGGGGACGCTCGAGAAGCTCCAGGCCGTCGAGCTGGAATTTCCCGCTTCGCTCGACAAGCTCATCTCATCCGATGAGCCCGGCCGCCCGGTTCTCTTTCTCTACGGCTATATCGAGTACGGCTATTCGACGACGAACTTCTCCGCCTCCCAGGCGGACTTTGTTCCGGTGGCTCCAAGCTTCCGTGTCGAGCGCGATGGAAAATGGGAGCCCCTTCGCGAGGAGTGGGGCTTCCCGGCGGGCTATCCGCGCTGGATGACGGTCGATCTCGCAGACCTGCTGCGTTCGGGAGATCGCCGCCTCCGGGTGGATACCAACCTCGAGATCGCCTGGGACGAGGTCTTCATCGCGAGGGCGCGAGATGTAGATCTTTCCGGCGCCGGAGATGACAAGGTGACCGTGCGGCAGCTGGGGGCCGACCGGGCAAACCTGCACTACCGCGGCTTCCCGATCGACCCGGCTCCCGGCGAGGAGGTGGAGGGTTTTCTCTACAAGGAGTTCGCCGAGTGGACTCATTACAAGGTCATGCCGGGCAGCTATACCCGCTTCGGCGATGTCCGGCCTCTTCTGGAGGAAGATGATGGCCAGTTCGTGATCTTCGGCCCCGGCGATGAGATCGAATTGTCCTTCAGGGCTGATCGCCTCGATTCCCTCGAGTCCGGGCGGAGACGCACCTTTTTCCTGAAGAGCGGGGGCTATTGCAAGGACATGGATTTCTACACCGGTCACGGAGATGGAGTGGCACCGCTGCCCTTTGGAGGCATGAAGTCCTACCCCTACGCCGAGGGAGAGCGCTACCCCGAGGATCCGGTCCTCGAACGTTACCAGCGGGAGTGGAATACCCGGAAGGTCGAGGGCGACCTGCGGACCCCGGTCTCCTCGCTTGTCGGAGATTGATCCCGTGCGCCTCCTTTCGCTCCTGCCGCTGCTTTGTTTTTTATGCTCCTGCGGGCGGGCGACGGGGCCGGTTTCGTATTCATCGGTAAAAGGGATCCTTGAGAGCAACTGCGTCTCCTGTCATGGAGGGGAGGAGCCCGAATCAGAGCTCCGCCTCGACAGCCGGGCGGCCATCCTTGCAGGGGGCAAGAGCGGGCCGGCTATCGTTCCAGGAGATGTCGACTCGAGCCTGCTCATCAGCGCGGTGGAAGACAGCGGGCTGGTTACAAGGATGCCGCCCGAAGATGATGCGCCCTCCCTGGACGCGGCCTCCATCGCTCTTCTGCGATTGTGGGTTGCCGGCGGCGCGCAACCCTGACCTGCCGGGGCGCGGGATTTTCCTGATCTGCGTCAACAGCTCTCCTGATAAGCTCTGAACAGATTGATGGTTGTCTCTCATCGTTCAATGCGGATGGATGCAGATGGAAAAAGCCAGCCTGGAAATTGAGATGGTGACGGTCGATGAGCGGCGGGTGGCGATGATCCGCTTTTGCCCGGATCTCAAGATGCATGAAGGGGAGACGGCGGAGTTGAAGCTGACCCTGCGCTGCAAGGCAGACCACCCCAGCGCGGTCAATAAAAGGGTCGTGCTGCTCAGCAAGAGCTTCAAGGTCAGCAAGCCCCTGCACACCCTGCGCTATAAATGTCCGCGAACGCTCTTCACCTACGAGGGAAACTGGATCACCCTGGTCGCCAGGGCCACGATCGTTGTCGGGTCTTCGCGGCTGCTTAAAGATTTCCAGGTTCCCCTGGATGTAGGAAATATCCATGTCAGCGAGGATCTGGCCGGAACCTTCACTCCCGAGGATAAATTCTCACGCTATCAGCACTTCATGCTGCTTCGGGCTGAAACCAAGCAGGTTTTGTTCCTGCTCTGGGGTGGGGGACTGGCGCTTTTGTATCTTGCCGAGAGGATGTTACGGGAAATTATCCTGAATCCTTCTGGGGATTTGGCGACACTCTTCGTCGCCTTGGTGGCTATTGCCGGGGCCGTCCTTCTATATATTGCCTGGGAGCGGACCAAGGATCTTTTCAGTCCGGATGTCGGTCCCTACTTCAGGGTTCCCGATGGCCTTTCGCTTCGCAGGAAAAGTAAGCGAAAGATCGGCCGGGGGATGCGCTTCCAGCTCTCCGACTGGTTTTCCGGTCGGGCCGAGACGGATCTTCATGGCGCCCGGTTGCGTGTGGTGGCGGGCAATATCGAGAGTTGTCCCTATCGCACAATGGAATACAAATCTGAGGAAGATGAGGGAGAGTTGGTGCGAAAGGAGAAAACGGTGATCACTCGCCCGATTGTTCTTTACGACAAGACCGTAGAGCGCCTCCCGCTCGGAGCGCCGGTGGAGGAGGCTTTCGATGAGGTCCTGGATTTCGAGCCGATGTTCACGGATCTCTATCCCCCGGACCTGGTCGCCATGAAGGGGGTCGAGGGCAATCTTTCCCTGGACCCTTCACATGGCCTCGCCTATTACCTCGAGTTTCAGCTGCTGCATCCGTCCCTCGTAGACCAGAAGCTGGAGG
>CBFHWB010000277.1:0-2974 GCA_965659285.1 Planctomycetota bacterium
GGGCGATAAGCAACCAGGGGCGAGGAGGAGTTCTTTTCTATCAGGGCGCAGTGTTTTTGCGGATGTCTACCAGCGTTGAATATATTTGGAAAACGATGAGGGTAAGCTCACACCAAACCCGTATGCCTAGCGGGTAGGCGACGAAAAATGTCAGGAAGAGAATTAAGCTACCTAAGGGGCCGGCACCCCCTTGGGACAATGCTATTGCGCCCGCGATGAAAGAGATTATTGTTCCAATCCAGAAGACGATCTTTACCAACGTGGGTGAAATCATTGCGCGGAAGGACAGAAAGTCGTTCATGATCCGATTCTCCTGAAAATAAGTTAAACCTATCTTGAGATCGCAGCGGTCTGCGATTCTCTCCTGACACCCAGACAAATTAACTGAGTAGCATTTTAATTAAAGCACAAAACAATTATCGTTCCCACCCTCTCCTTGCCCCCCTTGCGGGAACGCCACCCAAGGCGTAAACTCACTGCCTGTCCCACTTAGACCTGAGTGCCAGAGTGGCGGAATTGGCAGACGCGCCAGATTCAAAATCTGGTGACCTTACGGTCGTGGGGGTTCAAGTCCCCCCTCTGGCACCAATTTTTACCCGTTGCCGGAGTTCCCATCCGGGAAAATCTTCCTCAGGAACTTCGCAGTGAGAGCAGGTAGCTCAGCAGATCGCGGAGTTGGTCTGCCGACAAGGTCTCAGAAAAATTCGCAGGCATAGGCGACAGCTTCGAAGGCTGTCGCCGGGCGACATCGGCCAGGGCCACAGCGATCTCACGACCCTGGTAGTCGACCAGTACAAGCCTCTGGCCATCCGCAGGCCGCAGAAGACCTGTGTGGACCTGGCCTTTGCGGGTAACGATCGTTGTCGAGCGAAAGGCTACATCCACGTTCCTGTTGGGATCGAGAATATCCTCAACCAGGCGCTCGAGCCCCCGATTGCCAACGCCATCGAGATTGGGAGCGAAATCCCGGCCCTCCTTCCCCACCCTGTGGCAGGGCGAGCAGGCCTTCTTGAAAAGCTCCAGGCCTGGAACCGGTCGACCTGTTCCGCTGACATAGTCCTGCTTTCTTTTTTCAATGATTTCTTCAAGCCGCTCACTTTCAGGAGGCAAATCGGCCAGCAGTTCAGCGACCATCTTCTTCTGTTGATCGCTGGTAACAGCTGAAAGGTTCTGGGCTATACCCGGCACCGCCAACAAGCCGACCCCCGCCTGACCAGCCTCAACCAGGGAGAGCAGGAGTTCAACTCCAGCAGGCTCCGTGGACAGTTCTCGCGCCAGGCGCTGCTGACCCAGAGCGCTGGCAACCTTCATCACCGGCTCGAGTACGGCTCGCGCCTGAGAAGCTCTACCCTCAACGATGAGCTTCAACGCCTCCTCCTTGCTCGACTCAGAGGCAAAGGACAAAGTCGGAACGATCGCCAGGGTAGAGAGTCGGGCATCTGGACGAAACCTGGCCAACTCTGCGGCGAGTTCACCCCGTAACCGATAGCCAAGAGCTTTATTCTTCAACAAGGAAACCAGTAGAGGACGAAGCTCGGACAAACTCCAGGCACCGACCAGTTCCGCGCCTTTGCGCGCAACGCCAAAAGCCCTGCTCGGGCTGAGGCCGGGAACAGAGAAGCCGCCGACGGCAAGCCAGGCGAAGGCGGCGGCTGGGTTGCCATCGACCAGTTCAATATAGACGCCGCGGCCAGCCTCATCCGATGTGTCCCACTCGATGTAATGGAGATTGTCGCTCCTCGGCGGCGGAGCCTGGCGAATGACTCCATGACTGAGGGCATCTCGAAGACGAATAAAGTTCTTCCCCCCAAGGGGTTCGTCAGGATCCTGGTCATGGCCCGCGATCCAGAATCCGAACTTCGGCGGCAATACAAAGACTCCGGACCTGTAGGTTCCCACCTTCTGTTCGCCTGCCGGATAGCTGCTCAACACGGGCTCCCATGACGGGTTCAGATCATCCAGGTCAAAATCTCCCACAGCCAACCATGCGAAAGCTTCCGTCGCATTCCCATCAACCAACTCGACAAAGACACTTCGGCCCACCTCACCAGCAGTGTCCCACTCGATGCGCTGGGCGATGTCATTCCCTGGAGGAGGCGCCTGGCGCAACACCTTGCCGCTGCCTTCATCCCTCAGGCGAATGAAGTTCTTCCCGGCCAGCGGTCTGCCAGGCGGGGCATCATGTCCCGCCGCCCAGAAACCGAAGCTCTTCGGCAGCTTGAAGCTCGCGGACCGAAAAATCCCCGTACTTTCCTCACCTGCAGGAAAGCTGCTGATCAGAAGGATAGATTTCCGCCCATCTCCTGCGCCCCGCCGGGTTGAAAACCTCCACGGATTTTGCTGCCTGGACTTCCCGGGATGGCGCTCGTAGCTCCAGCCAAGCCGTCCGCCGGCTGCCGAGGCGGCGGACCCCGGAAGAATCCTGAAGTTTTCACGAGCAGAAAACCGCCAGGGGTTTTCCTGCCGGGAAGCAATCGGGTGAGGAATGTAATCCCAGGCAACCAGCCTGGACTGACGAGGCAGGACTGAGATGCTTGTTTCCAGGTAGCCCTTCGCAAGCGCAAGCGCCCAGTTCCGAACGGACTGGGGTACGACGGCACCTCGCTCCTGCAGTCCCTGGCGGATAAACTTGAGCAGTTCACCCTGGAACTTCCGATCGTGTCTGAATTTCTCCCGGGAAAAGGCAACCACCCTGGTCATCGACTCGTCAGCAACATAGCGCGAGGCAAAACGAAGATATTCTCCGATCCGCTCCGCCGGCAATGAAGCCAGCCTGTCGAGCCTGCTGAGGATATACTCCCCCGCTCCGCGATTTTTCAGCGCCAGGCTGACGTTGATCAGCAGGTTCGAGTCCTGCACGGAAAGCTCTCTCGCCGTCAATTCCCTGAACCATTTATCATTCCTGAGATGGTTTCTCAGAGCTATGCGGGTTGAATGGCGGAGATGAACATCCACCTTGGATGTCGATTGGTAA
>CBFHWB010000278.1:0-2925 GCA_965659285.1 Planctomycetota bacterium
CGCTCAGCGGCAAATGGCATCTTGGCCGCGGCAAAGACCAGCACCCAATGGAGAGAGGTTTCGAGCGTTACTGGGGGCTCCTTGATGGCTGCTGCAATTTCTTCAATCCGGTTCAGCGAGATCCGGTCTTCAAGGGCTCCAGGGTGCGGGTCTTCGGTGATGGCCGGAAATACGTTAAGAGTTTTCCGGATGACTTTTATATGACCGATGCCATCACGGACCATGCTGTTGAAGCGATCCGGGATTTTTCGAAGGGACCCTCCCCCTTCCTGGTACATGTGTGCTACACCGCCCCTCACTATCCGCTTCACGCCAGGCCGGAGGATATCGCCCGTTACAAGGAGCGCTATCTTGGTGGATGGGAGAAGCTTCGGGATGAGCGCTATGAGCGCATGGTCAGCATGGGGCTGGTGGACCCTGCATGGAAGAGGCCCGAACGAGAGGCGCGGGTGGGTCCCTGGGAAAAAGAAAAACACAAGGAGTGGCAGGCCCTTCGGATGGCGGTTTATGCCGCGATGATTGATTCGATGGATCAGGGGATCGGCCGGATCCTGGAGGCTCTCGATGATTCCGGAGTTGCCGAGGAGACCCTGGTGCTTTTTCTTTCCGACAATGGCGGCTGCAGTGAGCAGTATCCCCATGACAAGCCGTCCATCGAGCCGGGTCCGAAGGAGAACTATACGACCTGCGGCCCCGCCTGGGCCTGGGCGCAGAACACCCCCTTCCGGCGCTACAAGGCCTGGACCCAGGAGGGCGGCGTGGCTACGCCCCTGGTCGCGCGCTGGCCTGGAAAGATCAAGCCCGGGAGCCTGACCAGCGAGGTGGGACATATCATAGACTTCCTGCCGACCTTTCTCGAGATCGCCGGGGCCAGCTATCCCGAACGGCACAACGGCAAGAACATTATCCCGGTGGAGGGCATCAGCCTGCTGCCCGTTTTGAAGGGCGGCACGCGCCAGGGCCACGAGGTGTTGTGCTGGTATTGGGGAGGGAGTCACGCCGCCCGCCAGGGCTCCTGGAAGCTTGTCTGGGAGAAAACCGAGAAACGCTGGGCGCTCTATGATCTTGAGAAAGATCGAACGGAGACGACGGATCTCTCGACGAAATATCCCGAGAAGGTTGTCGCGTTGAAGAGCGCTTACGAAGAGTGGCGTCAGCGCACCGGGGCGCCGGCCCCAAGGGAGCCGAAGAAAAAGGCCTCTAAGAAATGATCGGGGCGCAGCGCGCGGACTCACGCCGACGGCCCATGAAGGGGACTCTTTTGCTCCTGGCCGGGCTCATCGGTTCCGTTCCGACGATCGCGATCGCCGAGCTGACCCGCCTGGAGATCACCCATCGCGAACCCTGGGCCGGCGGGCGGGAGTTTGGCGCGAGGGGCGCCTACGAGCGCATGCGGGGCAGGGCCTGGTTCGAGGTTGGGCCGGGAGCGAAGGCCAATCGTACGGTGGTGGACCTTGAGCTGGCGCCGAAGAACAAGGCGGGCCGGGTCGAGTTCAGCGCCGACGTTGAAATTATCGCGCCGGTGGATCTCTCGAAGTCGTGCGGAGCCATTTTCTATGATGTAAACAACCGCGGAAATCCGACCTGCCTGGGAACGATCTCGGCCGGGGGAGAACATTTTCTCATGCGCGAGGGATTCATCCTGGTCTTCAGCGGCTGGATCGCCGAGCTCCTTCCCAATGGCAGGAACCTGGTCCTCGATGCGCCGATCGCCAGGGACAAGGGAGAGGCGATCACCGGGCTGGTCAGATCGGAGATGGTTGTCAGCCAACGTGCCAACAGGTGTTCACTCTCGGGAAACTCGGGGCACGGCAGCTACGAGCCCACGGCGCGGGGCGAGAAGGAGGGCGTCCTCACCCGCCGACTTCTCGAGAGCGATCCGCGGGTGGTGGTTGAGCGATCAAGATGGCGGATCGAGAAGAGCTGGCCTGTGTTCCAGGGGGCGAGGAGCGTGTTGCCGAAGGTGGAGCTGCTCCTGGATGGGGGGCTTGATCCCGGCGCGATCTACGAGCTTGTCTATGAGGCGAAGAACCCGGTCGTTCAGGGCCTGGGGATGGCGGGGATTCGCGACCTGCTCTCTTTTCTGAAACACTCCGGGAAGAAGATGAATCCTCTGCGGATGGAGTCTGGCGGCTCGGCGGCCCGCTATGCCTATGGCTTCGGCACTTCGCAGAGCGGCCGCCTCCTGAAGATGTTCCTTTACGATGGTTTCAACGCGGATGAAAAGGGCCGAAAGGTCTTTGACGCGGTGATGCCGCATGTCGCCGGCGGCGGGCTGGGCTTTTTCAATCATCGTTTCGCCTCTCCCACGCGCTACAGCACCCAGCACGAAAGCCATCTTTATCCCACCGACTATTTCCCTTTTTCCTACGGTGAACAAAAGGACCACCTCAGCGGCAGAACGGACGGGATCCTTCGCCGGTCTCGCGCTGCCGGGGTCGTGCCGAAGATCCTGCACACCCAGTCTTCCTCGGAATACTGGCATCGAAGCGCCTCCCTGGTTCACACCGATACGGCGGGCCGTAAGGATGTCGCCCTGCCTCCGGAGGTGAGGATTTATACCTTCGGCGGTTCACAGCATGGTCCGGGGGACGGCCTGGCAAGGCCCCGGTCGCGCGGCCAGCTGCCGTCGAATCCGACCAATTTCAGGCCGCTATTGAGGGCTCTCGTAAAGGCGATGGATGCCTGGGTTCGCAACGGTGTCGAGCCGCCTCCGAGTGTTTATCCGACGATCGCCTCAGGGTCCCTGGTCTCCTGGGAGCTGAAGGCGAGCGGCTGGAAGGCCCTGCCGGGCGTGTCCTATCCCGGGGTCATACAGCAGCCGGCCCTGCTGGACAGGGGGCCGGAGTTCATCTCCAGGAGGCGGGCGACGATTGAACCGCCGCGTGTTGGCCCGTCCTACAGGGTTCTGGTGCCGGCCTTCGG
>CBFHWB010000279.1:0-2790 GCA_965659285.1 Planctomycetota bacterium
AAGTCGGCGACCTCTACACCCTTGATCAGGGCGATGTGGTGCGGGCTGCGGACCTTCGGATTGTATTTGCTGCTGCGGCGATTGATTCCGAACACATGGTTACCGTCGACCTTGCGATGGGTCCAGCTCGTCTCGTCGGTGGCTTCCCAGCGATCACGTCCCTTCTCGAAGTCCTCTTCAAAGAGCACCTTGCCGCCGCCAGAGCCCTTGGCTCCCTTGTCCCCGGTTGTGCCCTTCTTGCCCTTGATCAAGGCAATCGAGCTGGCGGCAAGCCTGCGGCCGAACTCGACGTAGCCCTTGGCTGAGTAGTGCAGGTCGTTGCTGATGTCCTTGCCTCTGCGGTTTTTCCCATCGTTGAGGTCATCGGTGTCCACCCAGGCGCCCCGCGGGCTCGCATCCGCGAAATCCACCTGGATCTTGCGGATGGCGGTCCAGTGCGGATAGCGCTTGTTCTGCATATCGAAATCGCTGAGCCTGCCGATGACGAAATTGATGTCCTTACGGCCCAGGTCGGCGGCGAGCTGGTCGAGGATGCCCTGCAGGCTGGCGGCGTACACCGCCGAGTGCTTCTCACGCGCGTCGCGCTCACCCTGCATCCAGGAGAAGCTGACCGTCTGGATTTTCTGGCCCTTGATCGCGGCGTTGACCTTCCCCATCAGGCGGTCGTAGAGATCCCCGGCGCCCTTGAAGGCCTCTCCCTCGGCCGACTTCCACTTCTTGTACCAGCGCCGGATCGGCTGGCCGCCGAGGGCGTCCTTGACCACGATGACGTTTTCCTTGCCGAACTCCTTCTCAACCGTCGGGATGAAGGACTCCTCCGGTTTGAGGCCGCCCATGTTCGATTGACCGGAAAGAATGAAGAGGTGTTTTCCCTCAGCGGCAAAAGCCGCATTGCTGAGGAACAAGGCGACGAGAAGAATCTGCAGTTGCTTCATGGTATTCCGGCTCCGTTTAGTTGATGAAATGAAAGAGACACCGTAACCCGCCGGGGCTCAATGTTCAAATCCTCCGAGGAGAGTTCCTGCGGTGGGAGCGGCCACCCGGCTGGGACGAGTACCAGGCCTGGCTCGATCCCTCAAGCCAGGATGTCGTGAATGACATCGCCCTCGACATCCGTGAGGCGAAAATCACGTCCGTTGAAACGGTAGGTTAGCTTCGTATGGTCCAGCCCCAACTGGTGCAGGAGCGTTGCATGGATGTCATGTGCGTTGACACGCTTCTCAACTGACTTGTACCCGAACTCATCGGTCGCTCCGTATTGAGCGCCGCCCTTGAAGCCGCCGCCGGCGAACCAGGTGGTGAAGGCGTTGGGGTTGTGATCCCGGCCATTGGCACCCTGTGAATCAGATGTGCGGCCGAACTCACCACCGAAGATCACGATGGTCTCATCGAGCAGCCCGCGCTGCTTGAGATCGGTCAGCAGGGCCCCGGTGGGCTGGTCAACTGTCGCGGCGCAGGCGCGATGGTTCCCATTAATATCATTGTGTCCATCCCAGGGAACATCACTCACCGCCCCGCCGGGAGTATTGGGACAGGCCGCGAAGATCTGGACAAACCGGACCCCACGCTCGACCAGGCGGCGAGCGAGAAGACACTGGCGGCCGTAGTCCTTCGACTCCTTGCGGTTGAGACCGTACATCTCCTGGATCTGCTTCGGCTCATTGCTGACATCGAAGGCCTCCGGAGCCGCCGCCTGCATACGATAGGCCAGCTCGAAGGACTCGAGCCGGGCGTTGAGATCACGGTCAAAGGGCCGCTTCTCGGCATGCTTCCTGTTGGCCGCGTTGAGCTCATCGAGCAGAGAGCGCTGCTGCGCCTTGGTGATCCCCCCGGGGAGCTCCAGGTTGTCAATCGGCTTTGCGCCGCGGGAATCGAGCGAGGTCGCCTGGTAGACCGATGGAAGGAATCCGGATGACCAGATCGGATCAGCTCCGCGAGGCTTGGTTCCATGCATGACGACGAAAGCCGGAAGGTTGGAGTTTGAGCTTCCCAGGCCGTAGCTCAGCCAGGAGCCCATGCTCGGAAAACCCTGGCGGATCATCCCGCCGTTGAGCTCGAGCATCGCCGGGGTATGGTTGTTCGACCTGGAATAACACGAGTAGACGAAGGAGATGTCATCCGCATGCCTGGCGATATTCGGCAGGATCTCGGTAACATAAGCGCCGGACTGGCCATGCCTCTTCCACTTGAAGGGCGACTTCAGGCATTTACCACTGGTAGTGAAAAACCCGGTCTTCGGGTCTGCGCCGGCCAACTGGGTGCCGCTGCGCTTGATGAGCTCGGGCTTGTAATCAAAGGTATCCACCTGGGAGGGGCTCCCGGTCTGGAACAGCCAGATCACGGCCTTCGCCCTGGGCTTGAAGTGAGGCTGGCGCTCCGCCAGAGGATTGCTCTGTTCCGCGCCAACGATCCCTTCGCTGTGAAGGAGGTCCGTCAGGGCGAGCGCGCCGCAGCCAAGCCCCGCCTTCGCGAGGAACTCGCGCCGCGAAGCGGCTGTCGTCATTTGTCGTTTATGCATCAGGTAGACCTTCCAGGTTGAATCATGATCACCAGCTTATTGGTCAATCGACATATACAAACTCGTTCATGCAGAGCATCAGGTGGCAGAAATCTCGAAACGCCAGTTCCTCCGCCTTCGCATCGTTGCCTCGTGACTTTTTCTGCCGCTGAATAAAGGCCGTCATCTCCGCGCGTTCGCCGGAAGCCGCCGGCCTGGAGAACGCAAGCCGATAGGCGCGGTCGATCGATTCCTCGAGAGAGACCTTGTCCCCGGCACGTACCTGGGCGGCG
>CBFHWB010000280.1:0-2782 GCA_965659285.1 Planctomycetota bacterium
AGCGGGAGCTTCCTCAGCGGGAGCTTCCTCAGCGGGAGCTTCCTCTACCTGGCTCTCAGCCGCCTCGTTCTGGGTCTCAAGGACTTCCTCTTCAGCCTCGGGAGCCTCTTCCGCCTCAGCTTCAGGAGCTTCTTCCTTCGGAGCTGGAGGCGGCTGCTTGTTCAGCCCCTTCTGCTTTCTTTTTCTTTTACGCGCCAGCCGTTCATCTCGAGCAGCACGCTTCTCAGCATTCAGAGTCCGCTTCGGCCGGCCCTTGGTCTTCTTAGTCGGTACGAGTCCCGCAACTTCCGCTTTACGCAAAAAGTTCATGACCGTGTCTGAAGCCGTCGCCCCGACACTGAGCCAGTACTCCGCCCGCTCCTTATCGAGGTGAAACTTCTCGGAATCATCCTCAATAAACGGATCGTAGTAACCAATGCTCTCGATATATTTCGCATCGCGGGCACGACCCCGCTCAATGGCGCAAATTCTGTAAAAAGGTCGATGGGTTTTTCCCATTCGCCTCAGGCGAAGCCTGACCGACATCCAGCTACCTCCGGTTGCACACTGTTCACCAGGGCCCAAAAGCCCGGCAAGAAAACCTTAACTCATTCTGAATAAATACTTTAATGCCCTTCAGGAAGTCCCCTGAAAGGTGGAAAAGATGGACAATTATCCCAAATTTAACCCTAAGGTCAAGGTATTTAAGAAGTTCCGATTCGAATGGAACCGAATCCTGAAAAACTGCCCGGGCAAGGTGCTTTTGGGGGTTGAAGAACCCGTATTCAGCGTCGACGACTCGTGCGGCGGTTCTTCCGTTCACGTTTACGCCTGGCTTTTAACTCAGCCTTCGAGGTCTTCCGGTTCTGGGCCGACCCGCCGCGGGATTTCTTCTGCTTCGGATCCTCGCCTGCCCCCATCTGCTGCGACATCTGGTGCATCATCTGGTGAGGATCATTCATCATCTTTTTTGCCTGGGCCATAGCCTTGATCTTCCCGAGAGGTCCCTTGCTGGAGGCTCCAGTCATCTGATCCATCATCTTTTTCATGCCGTTGAACTGCTTGAGCAGGTCATCGACGTCCATTCGGGTGCGCCCACTACCCCGAGCAATACGGTCGCGGCGCGATGAATTCAGAATCTCCGGGCGCCGCCGCTCCTTCGGCGTCATCGACCGGACAACTCCCTCAATATGACCGAGATCCTCGTCGCTGATATCCATGTCGCCAAGCTGGGCCCCCATTCCCGGCACCATCTCCAGCAGCTTGCGGATATTTCCCCCGGCCATTTTCTTTACGGATTGGAGTTGGTCGAGAAAATGCTCCAGGGTGAAGGTGCCCTCAAGCAGATCCTTCTGCATCTGGGCCGCATCGTCGGCATCGACAACCTCCTGTGCCTTGGCAACAATCCCACGCACATCTCCAAAACCGAAGATGCGCTCCGCCATACCTTCGGGGCGGAACTCCTCGAGCGTTCCTTCAAGCTTCTCTCCCGTACCGACAAACTTAATGGGCTTGCCCGTGACCGTTTTGACGGACAGGGCGGCTCCGCCGCGGGCATCGCCGTCAAGCTTCGTCAGGATGACTCCGGTCAATTCCAGGCGCTCGTTGAATTCCCCCGCGCTCTTGACCGCGTCCTGCCCAACCATCGCATCACAGACGAGGAAGATCTCGTGAGGGCTGGTGGCCCGGGCGATCTCGCAGACCTCGCCCATCATCTCCTCATCGATATGAAGACGCCCGGCGGTATCAAGAATGATGGTGTCGCAGCCCAGGCGGCTGGCCTCATTGAGGCTCTCGGCGCAGATCGCCGGGGGCTTTTCTCCCGCCTGGGAGAAAACCGGCACCTTGATCTGTTCACCAAGCGTTCGCAGCTGATCGACGGCGGCAGGACGCTGTATGTCGGCCGCCACCAGGAGAGGCCGGCGCTTGTGCTGCTTGCGCAGCATGATTGCCAGCTTGCCGCAGGTCGTCGTCTTGCCGCTGCCCTGGAGGCCTGCCATCAGTATGACTGTCGGCCCCTTCGACTGGAAATTGATGGCCGGATCGACCGGGCCCATCAGCTCCACGAGATGCTGGAATACAATCTGGATGAACTGTTGCCCGGGCTCGACACCCTTGAGGACCTTCTCCCCCAGGGCCTCTTTCTCTATTTTCTGGAGGAACTCCTTGATGACCTCCAGGGCGACATCCGCCTCCAGGAGCGCGACCCGTATCTCGCGAAGCGTCTCGCGGATATTCTTCTCGGAAATCTTCTTTCCGGCAATATTGCCGAGGATTCCGGAAAAACGCTTGGTGATGCCTTCAAACATGCCTTGGAGCCTCCAGCGGACAAACGGGCGCTTCAAAATGCGCCGCTCGAACTCAGGGCGGTATGTTAACACCGCCGCAACAACGCTGCCAGCAACCAAAAGCCGCCCGGGTAAGCCCGGGAGCCTTGCCCTGCCGCAGCGGTGGTGGTAAACCTGCTTCTCGGCCAGTTCGCGCAACCTCATCGGTTGCCATCCATTTACAAGGCCCGCCCCCGGCCCGGGGGCGGCTTCGAGGAAAAAGCGGCGTGACCCAACCCAAGGCGATTATCTGTCTGACCGGCTCCGAGCTCACCCGGGGAGAGACCCGGGATGCGAATGGCTCGTTCCTCGCTACGGAGTTGACCATGCTTGGCATCCACGTTGAAGAGCTGCGGCTGCTTCCCGACAACGAGAGGCGGCTTGAGGAGGCCTTCAGCGAGCTGTGCAAGCGCGCCGAGCTGGTCATCATCAGCGGGGGGTTAGGTCCGACCGCGGATGATCTCACCATCGGAACA
>CBFHWB010000281.1:0-2766 GCA_965659285.1 Planctomycetota bacterium
CGTTGAGACCGAGGTCGATACCAGCAAGACCGGCGTAGTCGACACCGACGAGCCATGAGGGGCTATTGCCACCATCTGCGTTGACCAGGCCCAGACGACCAGAGGCGACAGCGCCATCAGCGCCGGAAACGATAGCCTTCTCGACCATGACACCCGTGTGGGAGATCGGGTCGGTGTTCTGGCTGACGTGACCGCGCGTGACGTGATCGTTACCGTTACCGTAGATGGACTCGCCGCCGAGAGGACTCTCGAAAATACCGAGGGTCAGCTTGCCACCGGAGAGACCGGGGATACCGGCGGGAAGAACCCACTGGACGTTGGCGTTGGTCCAGGCGTAATCTCCAGAGCCACCAAGGGCACCAGCTTCACTTCCGTGAACAAAGGTCACGCGATGGCCGACACTCTTGTCGCCGCCGGCGCTGCTGTTCAGATCGAGACCGACCTGGTTGACGCCGAACTGGTTATTGTCGTTGCCGCCACGAAGTCCAGAGCCAGTGGACTGGCTGCCACCAAAATCATGGCCCCAGCCAGCTTCGGCCCAACCAGTTACCGGGGTACCCGTGAGCTGTCCAAGCATACCGGGAGTCAGCAGCGACCCCTCATCCGCAACAACACTTGAAGTACTGAACGCCATGGCGATCAGAAGTCCCAATCCAGTAAGTCCTATACGATTCATATTCGTATCCTTCCTTTTACTACTTAAATCCGAGGCCGTCGTACTTGAAGGCCTCAACACACGTTTACAGAATTGTGGTCCCACCCCTGTGGTGAAACCTTTCCTGGCATACTAAGTTTTTGTTTCCGCTTTTAGCCTCCCTGACTATCCACCCTCCTGTGTACCTGTTTTCTTGTTTCTATTACTTTTACTTATCCCCGGGCGGGCCTCGCGGTTTAGTGGACTCGCAAACCGAACCTCCGGTTTACGCCCGCCGCCCCCAGCCTGGGGTTAGAATCTTATTTTCTCATTTTGATCAAGAGTCGAAATCTACTCTTAATTGGCTCTCTCTGGTTCGTTCGAAGCCGGGCCGCAACCCGTCCCGATTAGCGACGATTCAAACTGTTTCTCAGCCTAATTCGCTTCTGGGGTCTCTCCTTCGAACCTGGATCTTCGAGCTGTTCAACTCCTGAAGATCACTCAGTCACACGTTGTCACACGTCTCGTTCCGGCTACTCTGCTTGGCCCGGAACACGGTCGAAGCCTTCTTCTCACCTGGGCAAAAATTTTGCCCTTTTCTCCGCTTCGGCCGAATTAGCTTCGCATCGTGCCCGCATCACAGGCCCGTTGCAAGCTTCAATATCAGTTTTCTTAATATTCGGCACAGAGGTTTTATCGTCACTTAAATGCTTTTAAATTAAGGATTTTGGTCAATTTCCCTCCAAATATCCTGAAAACCCACATGTCTTCGACATTTTACGTCTGAAAGCCCTTATTCTGATAACAGAGGCTGTATTGAGGGCTTTTAGGAGAATAACGCACATAACAAGACCTTACTTAGGAGCTTCACTGCGATGACGTCAATCCAGCTACCTGGAAAAACCGCACCAGTTGAAGGATTACCGGACCAAGGAGCCTGTTCGGGTCTGCCCGAGAGAACCTGAAAGAACTCCGGATGCTCCTCCTCACTTCTTAGAAAGGATTCAGACCGCGTCTTTCAGCCAGGCGATCCTTTTTATATAATGCCCTCCGCCAAATCCGGCATTTGAATCGTATCCCGAGGAAAAACGATGAAATCAGTGTCTTATCAGTACATCTGTGTTCTGGCTCTAACCCTGGCGGTTTGTTGCCCGCGTGTCTTTGCCCAGGAAGCCAAGAAAACATCCGGACCGGCCTGGTCCATCCCCTGGCTCGAAAAAACCAGCCTCGGCAAGGCCACCATCGTCATCAAGCGTTTCGGGCGCCTGCAGCGAAACGAGGTGTGGGATCCCCCCGCCGGATACAGCATCGGCGGCATCGACTACCTCGCCACCGAGGTTCTTAAGCTCGACGAAAAATCCTTCGAGGGATCGGAAGCCACGCAAAAGGACATCCGGGACATGCAGAGCTACGCCTACTTTTACAAGGCTCGCTCCCGCGGAAGAAAAGTCGACGCCAAGAATCCGGCAGAGCAAGAACTCAATGAAATCATGGCGGACCTCAAAAGGGCGGTAGAACTCGGCTACACCAACCACCTTGAGATTCTCGGATCCAAAAAGGAACTGCATCACATCTTCGATAAGGCCGAATTCAAGGAACTCATCCAGAACCTTAAAGAGAAGGCCTTCACGAGAATCCGAGAGGGCTACACCAGGCAGGTCACCAGGGGCTTCGCCCTCTACGCCAAGGCCGAAAAAAAGACCTGGAAGCCAGAGCTCAAGACGCCGTCCGGCGAAGCCTTCTGGCCCGATGGATCACCGGCGATCGTCGTCCTCTCCCGTATCCATCACGATGGCTACAATAAGTTCATCGGACGCCTCGAAAAGCTCGCCGGCGCCAAGGGTGCCAGGCTGAACCTCCGGACAGCCTTCTACCAGCACAGGGCCGACGACAAGGCGCGCCTCGAACAGACCGCGGGCTACGTCGAGGCTCTCGGCACCGCCTCGCCCTATTCGGTAATCGACCGCGGACAGTATAAAGAGCTGAGGGAAACCCTCAGGAGCCGCTACGAAGATGGCTCCGCCAAGGAAGGAAACAAGAAGGCCGTCTTCGACATCTTCCAGCCGGCAGTGATCTTCTTTGACGCGAATGGCGTTCCCCTCTACCTGACCAACGGCGTGCTCGAGGACTGG
>CBFHWB010000282.1:0-2679 GCA_965659285.1 Planctomycetota bacterium
CAGATGGAAAGCCGATTGAAGCCCCCCTGGCCTTCGTCGGCTACGGCATCACGACCAACGACAGGGAGAAAAGCCGCGGCCTGGACTATGACGACTTCAGCGGAATCGACGTCAAAGGCAAAGTGGTGATCATCCTGCGGTACACGCCACGCTACTCATCGTCAGAGAACCCCTTCGGCGGCCGCAGGAGCCGGCACGCCCCCTTCAATGCCAAGATCGCCAACGCGCGCGAGCACGGCGCCGTGGGCGTGATCTTCGTCACCCCCACCGGCCAGCCGGACCAGGACTGCTACGGAGTGGTCCACCGTGCCGCGCCGCGCCAGCCCACCATGCCGGCGCTCTACGCCCGGCGGGCCAGCATCGACCATCTCCTCCGCGGCTCGGGCGAAACCGTCGGACGGCTGGTAAAAAAGATCGACGAGGGCCTGAAGCCCGCGAGCTTTGAGCTGAAGGGCGCTAAGATCCGCTTCGCGACCGCGAGGCGGCACCTACTGCTTCGCAACGTTGCCGGCAAGCTGCCCGGCTCCGACCCCAAGCTGGCCGCCGAAACGATCGTCATCGGCGGACACTACGACCACATCGGACGCTTCGGCAACCAGGTCGCAGAGAAAAACCTCGGGCAGATTCACAACGGAGCCGACGACAATGCCAGCGGCACCGCCGGGATCATTGAGCTCGCTCGACTGCTCTCCAGCGGTAAGAGACCTAAGCGATCCTTTGTCTTCGTCGCCTTCTCCGGAGAAGAAATCGGCCTCTTCGGCAGCCGGCATTGGGTGAACGCGACTCGTTATTTCACCACGACAGAGGCGACCACCGCGCTTGAGATCGCTCCCAACCCCCACGGCGGCAACAAGGGCGCCTCCCTGCTCTGGGAGGCGGGCACCCTGCTCAAGGCCACCGGCAGCTTCCAATGGGGCCACTTCCAGGTAAAAACCCTCGGCGGGGAGAGCGGCTGGGTGAAAACCACCGACCTGAAGCAGATCGAAGGCCCCACTCCTCTGCATTCGGTAATTGCCATGATCAACCTCGATATGATTGGCCGCGGCAAGGATGATGGGCCGGTGACCGTCCTTGGCGCTCACTCATCCGCGGCCTTCCCCCCCATGCTGGAAAAGCTTTCGAAGGATGTCGGGCTGCCGGTCAAGCTGAACAAGGGGCTCGGCGGCGGCGGCTCAGACCACGCCAACTTTGTCAGGCGAAAGGTGCCGGTGATTTTCTTTTTCACCGGCATGCACGGACAGTACAACACCCCCGAGGATGACATCGGCACGGTCAACATCCCCTTCGAGGCCCGCATTCTCGACATGGCCTGGAAAACATCGCTTGAGCTCGCGGAGGCCAAGGGTCGTCCGGCCTTCGCGGAGGGTTCCGCCGGCAGTTCAGGCACCAATTCTGACCGCCCCATGCTGGGCATCATCATCGACCCCAACCATGAAGGCGACGGCGTCAAGATCAACGAGGTGGTCGAAGATTCGGTCGCTGAGAAAGGCAAGCTCGAGGTCGGCGATGTCATTGTCGCTTTTGGAGACACGCGGGTGAAAGCGCTTGCCGACCTGCAGAAGGCTCTCGAAGACCGTCCGCAGGGAAAGATCAAGCTCAAGGTGATCCGCGGGGGCTCCGAAAAAAATGCCGAGGTCGAGTTTCCCACCCGCCAGGGAGGCTTTCGCGTCAGCTTTGGCTCGGTACCCGATTACGCCTATGATGAAAAGGGTGTTCGCTTTGAAGACATAAGGCCTGCCACCCCCGCCGCGACCGCCGGCGTCAAACCGGGTGATGTCCTCGTGCGCTGGGCCGGCAAGGAGGTCCGGGATGTACAGCACTGGACGGAGCTGCTGGGTGGGCACAAGCCCGGCGACAAGGTTGAGATTGAGGTGATGCGGGACAAGAAAGCCGTCAAGATGACGGTCCTGCTCAAGGCGCGTTGAAGACTCCCTACCGGCCGAGTTGAACCCCGTAGCGCTCCAGCAGACCGCCGGTTGCCCTGATGTACTCCGAACGGGCGGCCTCCAGGTTGGTCTTGGCCTGGAGAGCCTGGGTCTGAAGCTCGAGGAGGTCATTCTCAATCGTGTTGACCGTGAAGGGAATCGAGGCTCCCGCGGCCAGTTTGCGTCGTTCGGCCGCGAGCTCGGTCTCCTTCAGCCTGACAAGATCATCGAGATATACCAGCTTACGCGCCGTCGACCTCAGACGACGGATGCTCTGGTCCACCTCCATGATGATGCGGTTTTCCGTCTGCAGCCGTTGCCATTTCAATTGCTGGTAGCGATCCCTGGCACGATCGTGGCTGCTCTTGAGCCCCCTGTTCGAAAGCGGCATCGCCAATTGAAGGCCGACAGTCCATCCATAAAAATCTCCCGACCCGAGAGAAGAAAAAGAATCGCCAAAGGAGTCCGCCAACCCGAATTGCGCCCAGGCTCCGGTAAGGTCAAGCTGGGGCAGGCGTTCGTTGGCCCTCATATCAACCAGGGTTTTCTGATTGTCCAGAAGCGCGGCGAATTGCCTGTAGTCGGCCCTGCGCTCAAACGCCTCCGCCAGGGAAGGATTCCGCTCGGGAAGCGTCGCCTGTTCAGTCGGTTCACTGAGAGGTATGACCCGGATTCCATCAAAACTGCCGGTCTTCTGCCCCGCCTCCCAGAGCTGCCGGAGCGATTCACCCTTGTACTGCAAGAGGTCGAGCAG
>CBFHWB010000283.1:0-2658 GCA_965659285.1 Planctomycetota bacterium
CGGCCGACGATGAGACCCGCTGGGGCGGGGTGCCGGCCTGGGTCGTAGTGGCGGTGGCCGGCTCGGCGGCGGTCTCGGTCTACACGGCCTGGCTGCTGAGACGGCCCTGGCCCTCGGAGGAGGACTGAACGAAGGGTTGCTTCCATTCGGCGTCGGCGCCTGGATATTCATAACGCTCTACCTCTGCTCGCTTCTGCTGGTGGGGTGGTGGGGCTACCGGGCGCGGCGGGAAGATTCCATGAAGGACTTCTACCTGGCCGGCAGCGGCTTCGGCTTCATCGTGCTGGTGTTGACGCTCTACGCCACCCAGTACAGCGGCAACACGCTCTTCGGCTTCACCGGCAAGACCTACCGTATTGGCTACGCCTGGACGATGAGCGTTCACTTCATGACGGCGGTCATCGTCTTCTACCTGCTGCTGGCTCCGAAGCTCCAGGCGCGTGCTAACTCCCGGGGTTTTATCACCCCGGCCGATTACCTGCACGACCGCTTCGCCTACCCGCCGCTCTCGGTGCTGGCCTCGATCGTGATGATCGTGGCCCTGTCGAACTATCTTCTCGCCCAGCTGATGGCCATGGGCCGCGCTGTAGAGGGACTCAGCGCCAGCACCGAGATCGATGTCTACACATGGGCTGTGGTGGGGTTGGCGCTCATCATGGTTGTCTACGAGACCCTGGGCGGGCTGCGCGCCGTCGCCTGGACGGATGTACTCCAGGGGGTCGTGCTGATGCTCGGCTTCGTGATCCTGACCGTGCTGGTCTTTGTTTATTTCGGCGGCCCCGAGACGAGCGCGTTGAAGATTCTCGCGCAGGAAGGCGGCGGCGAAAAGCTCCAGCCGCCGGGCTGGGCGATGTCACGGGAGTGGTTCAGCTATATCTTCATGGTGGGGATTGGCGCGGCCCTCTATCCGCAGGCGATCCAGCGGCTCTATGCCGCGCGCAGCCCGACGGTTCTGCGCCGCAGCCTGCAGGTCATGGCCTTTCTGCCGCTGACCGCGACGCTGATCGCGGTCTTCATCGGCATCACGGCGCTGGCCCACTTCCCGGGACTGGAAGGAGCCGATGCGGACCGGGTGCTGACGGTGGTTTTTCGCGATATCCAGGCGCAGGGAAGCCTGGGCTACTGGCTGGTCGTCGTTCTTTTCGCCGCGGTCCTTGCCGCGATCATGTCGACGGCTGATTCGGCTCTCCTGAGCATTTCATCGATGTTCTCAAGCGATCTCTATCGGCGCGCTACTCCCGGGGCTAGCCAGCAGAGCCTGACGAAGGTTGGCAAGGTCAGCTCGTGGGCGTTGGTCGTCATCCTGGTTCTCCTGGCGATCGCGCTCAGGCATACGACCCTCTTGAAGCTTCTCGACCGGAAGTTCGATCTGCTGGTGCAGCTTTCCCCCGCATTCTTCCTCGGGCTCCACTGGAGCGGTCTGCGTGCACGTCCGGTCTTTGCCGGCCTGGTTGTCGGCCTGGCCATCGCCCTGGGGCTTGCCTTCGGGGTGAGCGGCAAGCCGTGGGGAATCCATGCCGGGCTCTACGGACTGCCGGTCAACCTGGTCATTGCCGTGGGTGGGTCGCTGCTCGCTCCAAAGGAGCGGCCCGCAGCCCCGGGGTAGGCTCAGCTCAGCGCTTCTTTCCGCCGATGGAGAGCAGCTGTCCGCTCCCCTTCGCGGAGTCGTAGGTGCGAATGTACATCCGCCCGCCCGCGATGCAGGGCGTCGAGCGGCTGGGGGCGCCGAGGTCGATTCGGGCGAGCTCCTTGTATTCGGCGCTGGCGGCGAGCACGAGAACGGTTCCCTCTCGCGAGACGATGTAGATCCTGTCCTGTACGCAGACCGGTGAGCCCCAGAAGATGGCATCGACGCGCTTCTGCCACATCGTTTTCCCGGTCGAGGCCTGGTAGCAGCTGGCGACGTCGACCTTGTCGCTGAAGATGAACATCAGGTCGTTGCGGATCAGCGGTGTGGGGACGTAGGCAACGGCCTTCTTGAGGCGGTAGACCTCCTTGACCTTGCCCTTTTCAGGGGTCACGGCAACGAGATAGTTGCCGCCGCCGCCGGAGCCGCAGGTGCCCATGATCACGTCGCCGGCGATCACCGGCGAGGAGCAGGAGCGCATGGTGAAGCAGTCGTTCTCCCAGAGGACCTTGCCGTTTTTCGGGTCGATGCCGCCGATGCCGTTGCCGGTGCTGTTGAAGATGACTTGTTCGGGTTTCCCGGCGGGTTTGTAGATACAGGGGGTCGAATAGGAGACATAGCGCGTCTTCTGCGGCGTCTTCCAGCGCACCTTGCCGGTTTTCGCATCGAGGGCGACGAGGTAGCTCTTGAGGCTGTCTTCGGCATTGCGTCCCTGGTGGTGGCCGAACAGGATCATGTCCTTGTAGAGTATCGGCGAGGCGCCGTGGCCGTGGAGGCTGGTGAACTTGCCGAGTGAGTGTTTCCAGAGCTCCTTGCCGGAGTGGTCAAGGGCATGAATGGTGACCGCTTCCGGGTTGCCGAATATGACGTAGAGGGCGTCCTTGCTCACCGCGGGGGTGCTCGAGGCGAAGCTGTTGAGCCGGTGCTTGCGGTGGGTCTGGTTGTCGTAGGTTTTCTTCCAGAGGATCGAGCCGTCGAGGGTGGAAAAACACAGCACGTGCCTCACCTCGCCCTTTTTCTCTGCGCTGGTG
>CBFHWB010000284.1:0-2630 GCA_965659285.1 Planctomycetota bacterium
AGAGCACTGTGCCAACACCGGTAAGAAGGTAACCTTTGAATACGTAATTCTCCCTGGAGTCAATGACAGCCGGGAAGCCGCTAATGCTCTCACGAAAAAAGTCAGGGGGATCCCCGCCTCGATCAACCTGATTGGGTTCAACCCCTTCGAGGAGGCGCCCTACAGCAAGCCGGAGTTGAGATCAATGATCGCCTTCCGTGACAGCATACAAAGAAACTATCCCGGAGACGTCACCATCCGAAGAAGCCGGGGCGAGGACATCCAGGGAGCCTGCGGACAACTCAGCCTGAAAAACAGCCCGGCCAGTTGAGCCGCCGTGCGGACGACGGCCTCGATGAAGCAGTTCAGGGAGTCTTTGTCGCCGGTTTCGGTGGGGCGGGCTTGGCCGGAACGACCTTGGCCCCCGTAGTCGGCTTCTTGGGGTTTTTCCCCCGCGTCTTGCTGCCTTCTTTCTTGCCGCGCGAACGGCCGCGGCCAGCGTGGACGCCAACGGGCGGAGCAGGCCCTGCCTTGGTGGCGGTAGGGAGTTGGGGATTCTTCTTCGTTCCATCAATCCCCCCGGTAAAGGGTATCCCCTCGGGCTTGGCAAAAAGAGCGTCCTTGAGATTCTGATTGTACTGGATGTCGGTATATTGACGCTGCGTGTCCAGGTCTCCATCGACATGGATCTCGACCTTGAGCGGAAACTTGAGCGCGTGGTTAGACTTGTCCTTGAACTTGATCGGACGGTAGAGCTTGTAGAATTGCTCCTTTTTGACAGTCTGCTTTCCGGCGGTATCGAACCACTCCTTCTTCAGCAGCAGCGCTGTCTTCTTTGAGAAGAAATAACGGATCTTCTGCCGGCCGGTGAAATCCGACACCTCGATAATATCGGCAGCGTCATCATCTACCAGGCCCTGGCCGATCATCTTCAGCCCGTAACCATCTTCCTTCCAGTGGAGGAAGAAATCATCAACCTGTTTGTCCCAGACGAAAACACTGAGCGTTCGACCTTCCAGGGGCGAAACGGTACCGAGCATTTTCACCCATCCTTCCTGTAGCTCACCGTTGTAGACCTGGGTAAAGGCCAGCGGAGCATCCTTGATCTTGAAGCCCTTGATCTCCCACTCCTCGCGGTACTTGTGACCGCGTTTGAGATAAAGAGCGATCACAGCCTCGGTTTCACCGGTAGCCGAATACTTGATGTTGCGGAACTTGGCCATCCGGTCTTTCACCAGGGCCAGTACATCCTTGCCGCCAATCGCTTCAAGATAGCGAGCGACGACCGCTTCGGCCGCCTGGTCACTTTTCTGACCAAAGACCTTCTTTTCATCCTGGGACTTCAGGTCAACCTTCTTAAAGAGGTCTTCGACCTGCTTGGTCTTCTTGTTCGCGCCTTCCTGAGTCCACAGAACCGACGTCACACAGAAAGCGCTCACCAGGAGCACCCCGCAAAAGAGATTGCCTGTTAGCCTGGACATTCTCGTCTTCTCCAAATGGTTTAATAATCGAATGTTCGCACCCTGGAGTACTGGTACCCCATCCCCGGCGACATTCGTACCGACTTCCACGGATCCGGACCCTGATCCTGACGACGCTGCATTCGTTTCAACGTTGCCGGCCCTGTCGATCCCTTCTAATTGTATGTAACCCGGACACTTGTATCATCAGCGCCATTTCTTGGCAACTTGAAAGGTCTACCTGAAAAAACCCGGCTCAGCCGCTTTTTTCTTCTCCGGGAAGCCTGTTTTGCGGGCTGTAACCCATTTTCTTCCAGGCCTTTGCGGGTACAGGGGAACCTTCATGAACAAACCCGAGCCCCTCGTTATCGAGCCATCTGCGGATGGTCCCAAGCGGCAAAAACAAGCCCATGTGAGGAACCAGTCGGGGCTTTGCTTTGCCGTAGGTGTAGATCATGCTGAAAATTCCGATGAGATTGCAATCCGGAACGGAATAAACTCCGCCGCCGGAATTACCGAAATAGGTCGGCGCGTTGATCATCCAGAATTTCTCTCCATCGACCTCCTTGTCGACAGCTGTCACCTGCCCCATCGTAGCGACCGGGTTGCTTCCAAGAGGACAACCTACGACGCAGGCCTGTGAGAAAATATCCAGTTCCCCGAGAAGTGCGTCGTCTTGCAGATGAGCAAAGCCCGGTAGCCGTACTTCAGTCCCGAGGGAAAGCAGGGCAATGTCCTTGGCCTTGTCATAAGCGATAAGCCGGGCGGTAAGCGCGCCGGCCTCTTGATCTGTCCCCGGGAAAAAAAGCTTCACCGCATCGATCTCTCTCTCGAGCCTGTTGCCCAGCACCTCGGCCACCACATGGAAAGCGGTCAGGGCCAGGTTGCAGTGGCGCTCCGGTGAAGCGTCTTCCGCGAATGGACCTGAGTAGACAACCACGGCGCTGCCGACTGTCCCATTCCCTCGCAGTTGAACGGTGGGCTGGATCATCAGCCGCTTGCCTCGCTCGGAAGAAAGCTCCGTCTCCGGACCGATATCTCCCAGCCGGACAGCGTTCTCCCGGGCCAGAGCCTTCACCGCCGCAACATCAGCCAGAGAAGACCTCAACCGAAAGTCGCGCGCCTCCAGCTCAGCCTGGAAACCCGCCCGCTCAGTTTCCAGAGCCCTTGAAGCGACATCGAGATTCCCCA
>CBFHWB010000285.1:0-2612 GCA_965659285.1 Planctomycetota bacterium
ATCTCCCGGTGCCTAGATAGCCAGGGGGGACCTTGCTTTCAAGGCAGTCCTGCAGGCCCAGGTCCTCCAGCGGGTATTTTTTTATGGTGAACATTCGGGGTTGAATTGCCGGTCGGCCGGGGTGGCCGGGTTTCAGGAGCCCCGCTGGCGCGCTTTTTCGAGCAGTCGGCGCATCTTTTCGAGTGGCTCGCTGAATTTATTATCGTCGACCAGGTTGTGATGTTCCGCCGGGTCTTTCTCCAGGTCGTAGAGCTCGGCCGCCGAGCTGCTTCCCCATTCGGCGTAGCGCCAACGGGCAGTGCGGATCGAGCGGCCCAGGGTCTTGCCGCGGCTGACCACGGTGTAGGCGGTTTCCTTGCCTTCTCCGGAGGGCTTGTCGACCAGCCCGGCGAAGCTCTGGCCCTGCAGGTGAGCGGGAGCCTTGATTCCGCAGAGCTCGCAGAGGGTCGGGTAGAGGTCGACCAGCTCGGTGAGACCGGCGGCAGAGGTTCCGGCCCGGGTTCTTCCCGGCACACGAACGATCATCGGAACCCGCGCGCATTCCTCGAACAGGCTGACCTTTCCCCACATATAGTGCTCGCCGAGATGGTAGCCGTGGTCCGAGATGAAGATGATGATGGTGTCTTCCCAATGCCCGTTTCGTTTCACCGCGTCGAGCAGCAGGCCGATCTGGGCATCGATAAAGCTGACGCAGGCGTGGTAGGCCTGGGTGTAGGCCCTGCGCAGGGCATCGTTTTCCTTGTCGAGCTCAAATCCGAAGGCCTTGAAGCGCTTGACCATCGCCAGCGGGGGGATGTCCTTCCAGTCACCGACGAGGGCAGGTGGAATGACGAGCTTTTCCTGCGGGTACATGTCGAAGTACTTTTGCGGAGCCCAGAAGGGCACGTGGGGCTTCTGGATTCCACAGGCGATGAAGAAGGGCTTGTCGCCGTGGCTCTTCTGATCGAGCCAGGAGACGACGCGGCGCACATTGCGGCCGTCCTTGTGCTCCTCGTCGCTCATGTCGGTCGGTCCATAGCCCGGAACCTTTTGCCCGCTCGCGCCGCGCCGCGCCTCTTTCTGCTTGAGGCGCCAGGCTCTTCTGTTCGAGGCCTTTTCGATCGAGCCGTTCTCAGCTTCGAATTCTTTTCTCGCCTTCTCGAGCACCGGGTTGCGCTCGTTTTCAAAGCGTTCGTATTCGTACCAGCAGGACTCGCCCGGGTCGTTCTTCATGTTGTGGAAGATCTTGCCGACCCCCGCCGTCCAGTAGCCGTTTTTCCTGAACTGTTCGGGCAGGGGGACGATGCCGGGACGCTCCTGGCGGATATCGGACTTGTTGTCGAGCACCCGGGTCGATTCCGGGTAGAGACCGCTCAGGAAGGAGGAGCGCGAGGGTCCGCAGACCGGGTATTGGCAGTAGGCCCGCAGGAAGCGGGTGCCGGCGGCGGCCAGCTTGTCGAGCGACGGGGTTCTGATGTGGTTGTAGCCCGAGGTGCTGACGTGGGTGTTCAGGTCATCGCAGACGATGAACAGAACATTCGGACGCTTTCCAGCGGGGGCGGCTTTCTCCTGCGCAACGAGAGAAAGGGACACCAACAGGCAGATCCAGGTGGCGAGGGACCGAATAGGTTTCATCGCGGGTTTCCTTCAAATAGAGGTATGCGAGGCTTCAGGCCGGTTCACAGAGGGTTTCCTCACAGTTGCGCCGGTTGGGACTCCCGCTGCGTACTTTCAGCCGAATTATTTATACCGTAAAATAAACACTGGTTCTCTTAATCGGAGCGTGAATTCGTGAAGTTCGTTATATCCCCTTTACTGGCGGTGCTGGTGCTGGCCTCGTTCGCGTGGTCCCAGTCCGTCACGCCTAAAAAGGGTTCCGGGCAAAAGATGAACCTTGATCTCCCCTTCGATGCGGAGGGCGCAGACAGCCAGGAGGAGGAGGTTCCGGAGCTCATTGTCTTCTACGGAGAGGCTTACGAGGCGAGCAATGTCGTCTTCTGTCTAGATGAGTCGCTCACCATGAACAATAGCGGCCGCTTTGATATCGAGAGGCGGGAGGTGAGGAGGGCCATCTCCGAGTTGAACCCCGATGCGGAATTCGGGGTGCTCTTCTACGGCGGGCAGGTGACGAGCTTCAGAAGGCAGCTGATCAAGGCATCTCCCACCAACAAGCGGGCGGCGATGGCCTTTATCGGTTCCCGCAGCACGAACCTGGGTACCTGCCTGGGAAATTCCGTCGAGCAGGCGCTCCAGATGCTGAATCGTTCGGATTCAAGATTCCAGGCGGTCATCCTGGTCAGCGATGGAACGCCGACGCGCTGTCCCTTCGCGCGGCTTAATGGCTGCCAGGAAAAACAGGTGGTTTGTAACGAGGTGCTCGCGCAGATCAGCGCGGCCAATGTCCGGCGCATGCCGGTCCACTGCATCCTGGTCGGTAACGCCGACAGGTGCGGAGGTCTTCCCACGCAATTCATGAGAGCGGTTTCCGGTTTGAGCGGAGGCTCCTTCCGGCATGTTCCCCAATAGCTAACCGCCGCGCCCCACCGAGGCAAGGCGGATGGAGGATGAAGATGAGTAGATTGACAGCATTGAGTTTTTTCGCGGCGGTAATTATATCTTCCGGGTGCTTCGCG
>CBFHWB010000286.1:0-2490 GCA_965659285.1 Planctomycetota bacterium
AAATGAATTTCGAAGACTACCTCAACCAATCAAGGTCAGTGCCTGAGAACTTCTTCACGGTACGGATGGAGTCCTTGGAGAGAAGATCCAGCAGGCCTTCGAGGTCGCCGTATTTTACCGCTCCGGGGATGAAGTCGGGGTGGCGGTAGGTTTTGATGTCGGCGAAGGTGAAGTCGCCGGTTTCGAGAATGGCCCTGGAAACCGCGGGGCCGGCTATGGCCAGGGCCGCGGCGGCGATGGGGGCGGCTCCGCCGGTGGCTACGAGGCAGACGGGACGGTTGTCATATTTTTTCGCCAGGGCTATGAGACTGAGGATGTCGTGGGTCCGGCGAGCGAAAACCGAGTGGTTGTAGCCGTGGGTGTAGGCGGCGTATTGCCGGCGATTGCGTACGGTTGGAGTCTGGGTGAGGGTCTTGCCGGGAGCGAGGAACTCCCCCTGGAGGAAGAGGTCGGCGAGGATGACGCGATGACCGCGAAGTCTCCGGAGAGCCTCGGCAGGCTTCCCCTCATCGTCGTAGAGACCGTCCTTGCCCTTGCCGTGGACCCAGATGACAACCTTTTTGTAGACGCGGGTGGATGTGTAGCTGAGAACGGGAATCACCTCGCCCTTGGCCGGGAAGCTCAGCTTGCCGTCGTCTAACTCGATGTCGGCGGCGGTGGGAAGCTCGCGGCCAATCATGATCTTCCAGGCATTGCGAACCGTGGCGCGGCGGTCCTTGTCGCTCATGGCGTCGAGGAGCTTTGAGTCCTGGTCGGCGAGCTGGCGGGTGAGCTTACGCTCGAAGGCATCGCCGCCGGCGGGCTTCGGGTGCTTGTCGGTCCAGACGGCGTGTTCTTCCTTCGTGAAGAGCTTGTAGTCCTTCTCGGCGATGGGCTCCTTGATGCCGAGCTTGAGGTGTTTGTTGAACCAGGAGTACATGTGGCCGCGGCTCACCATGTTGTAGTTGTGGGGAAAGCGCAGGAGATCGGGGCAGATGACCTCGTCCTTCTTTCCGTAGAGGGCGTAGAGGTCCTGGATCTCGTAGAAGCCCTTGCCCTTGACGAGCATCTCCTTCGTCCAGTCGTTGGCGGCCGTCATGCCCTGGGGGCGCGGGGCAAAGAGCGCCGCGAGCTCGACGTTGCCGGTGCCGATGCGAAGCAGGCTGGCGTTCTCGCAGGTGCAGCCGCCCTGCATGGAGCTCGAGACCATGCCGTTGGGAAAACCGACCACCGGGCGCGGATCGGTGGCGCCAAGGATGATCGTCTGCGTACCGCCGCCGCTGCCGCCGGTGACGGCAAGGCGCTTCGGATCGACATCGGGGAGACTGGCGAGGAAGTCGAGCGCGCGGATCGAATTCCAGGCCTGGATCCCGAAGATCGACTGCATGCGCATCTCGGCCTGGGCGCTGTAGAGCCCCCAGCTCTCCTTGCCCTCGAAGTCCGGACGCTGGCGGCCGAAGCGGTGCGCCAGCTGCATCGACAGCTGCTGGTTGTCGGCGTAGCCCATCATGTCGTAGAGGAAGGAGACGCAGCCCATGCGCGCGAGCTGGGCGTTCCGCGCCAGCTTCGGCATGCGGCCGGACTCTTCAAACTGCTCGGCGCCGCTGGCGATCTCCCGGCGCACCCCGGCGAGACCGTGGTCCTGCAGGCGGCCGCCATGGCCGTGCGGGTTCAGCACCGCCGGCAGCTTGCCCGGGGGCGGATTGGAGGGCCGAAAGAGCAGGCCGGTGACGAAGAGACCGGGATAGCTCTCGAAATAGACCTTCTCGACGGTGAAGCCGGGACGCTCGAACTTGCCGTGGATCACCGCGTTGAGAGGAGTCTTCGGCGGCAGGGGGTAGAGACCCGTCGCCACGAGGATCCGCAGGCGCAGTTCGGCCGCCCGCTTTTCCCAGGCCGCGAGCGATTTCGGAACCTCAAACGGGAAGAACCCGTTCAGGTCCTTGAGCGGTTTCAGGCGCGCATCGTCAGGACGCTCCCCCTCGGGGAAAACGCGCCGAGCTTGCGCAAAGAGAGAGAGACTGCAGCAGAAGATGAGCAGGAACGCGATGAACTTTTTCATGATCTTCCCTCAGCGGTTGTACAGGTAAGCGATCGAGTCAAAGCAGAAGCCTCAGTCCAGCGGGGCGCTCCCCCACCAGTCCTTGTTGGGCTTGTAGCCGGGCTTCAGATAGGAGGCGTGGCGTTTTTCGAGACCGGCCTTGCCCCGCGTTGAGATCGACTTCCAGCGCGCCTCGCGCTTTTCGGAATTGAACTCGGTATCCTTGGCGGGCATCTTCGCCCCGGTCTCCTTGAGCCAGGCATCGAGCTTCGCCCGCAGCGCCTTGACGCGCCCCGGCTCAGAGCTCGCGAGATCCTTCCGCTCGCCGATGTCCTCGGTGATGTGGTAGAGCTCGTTGCGGCCGTCCTCGTGGTAGTAGATGAGCTTCCAGTCATCCTCGGTGATGATCGAGGAGGGCTCGCCGCCCTGGTTGCCGTAGTGCGGGTAGTGCCAGAAGAGCGGGCGGTCGG
>CBFHWB010000287.1:0-2412 GCA_965659285.1 Planctomycetota bacterium
CCACCATTCCAAAGTGATCCACTGATCGACCTGAGGAGTTTCTCTCCCGCAAATCCCGATCCTGAACGGGGCGTTGATTTCACTGCGTTATTGGAAGAAAATATGGAGCGGTAGAAAACGATACGGAAAGCTCTTTTCGTTTCCCGCGGCAAACACCCAGGATGATTGCACATGGACCCGCAAAGAAGATACCGGTGGATGCGAGGAAGCCTTGAATGCATCGTGGCGCTTGTCTTCTTAAGCGGCTCGAACGCCCTTGCCGAGGATCTCTCGTTCAACCGGGACATCCGGCCGATCCTCGCCGATCGATGCTTTTCCTGCCACGGAGCGGATGCGCGCCAGCGCAAGGCGAAGCTGAGGCTCGATCGCGCCGAGGGTGAGGCGGGAGCCTATCGCGTCCGCGATGATGCCGCCGCCATCAAGCCCGGAGCTCCGGATGAAAGCGAACTCTGGAGGCGTATCACCACGAAAGACCGCGACGAGGTCATGCCGCCGCCGAAGGCGCATAAGAAGCCTCTTTCTGAAAAAGAGAAGGCGACCCTCAAGAGCTGGATCGAGGCCGGGGCTCCCTACGAGGAGTACTGGGCCTTCGTGCCGCCGAAGATGCCCGCCGCGGCGAAGGTCAAGAACCCCGCCTGGAGCCGGCAGCCGATAGATCTCTACGTGCTGAAGAGACTGGAAGCGGAGAAGCTGAAGCCGGCCGCCGAGGCCGACAAGCGCGCGCTCATCCGGCGCCTGACCTTCGACCTCACCGGACTCCCCCCCACCCGCGACGAGGTGAGAGCCTTTATCGAAAACAAGAAGCCCGGAGCCTACCAGGAGCTGGTCGATGAGCTGCTGTCGAGACCGCAGTACGGCGAACACATGGCGCGCTACTGGCTCGATCTCGTTCGCTTCGCCGACACCAACGGCATGCACAAGGATTTCTACCGCAACTCGATCGCCTATCGCAACTGGGTGATCCGGGCCTTCAACACCAACCTGGGCTACGACGACTTCATCCGCTACCAGCTCTCCGGCGATCTCTACCCGGATGCCACCGGCGATCAGCTCGCGGCATCCGGCTTCAACCGCCTCCACCTGATCATCGACCGCGGCACCGCCCTGCCGGAGGAGAGCTTCTTCAAGAACGTCGTCGACCGGGTCACCGCCGTGGGAACCGCCTTCATGGGAATGAGCGTCCACTGCGCCTCCTGTCACAACCACAAATACGATCCCCTGACGCAGAAGGACTTCTACTCGCTGTTCGCCTTCTTCAACAACATCGACGCGGCGCCGGAAACGGGAGGAGGACCGAAGAACGGCCTGCAGCCGCCCATCGCGGCGGTGGCGACGCCCGAACAGCAACAGGCGAAGGATGACCTCAACGAACAGCTGGCCAGGGTTGAGACCGAGCTGGGCCTGGCGAAGAAGGCCGCACAGGCTGAAAAGGATGCGGAAAAGAAGAAACCTCTCGCGGAGCTCGAGCAGAAGCTCGAGGCGAAAAAGAAGGAGCTCGAAAAACAGCGAGGCGCGCTCCAGGGCTCCATGCCGAAGGCCATGGTGATGAAGGAGCGCTCCGAAGTTCGCAAGACCTTCCTCAGAAAGCGCGGGCAATACGATGACCCCGGCGAGGAGGTCCAGCGAAACACCCCGGCCTTCTTCCCGGCCATGAAGAAAAAAGGCGATGTCGCCACCCGCAGGGACCTGGCCGAATGGTTCATCGACCGGCGAAACCCCCTGACGGCGAGGGTCGCGGTCAACCGCTTCTGGCAGCAGTTCTTCGGCGTCGGCCTGGTGAAGACCTCGGAGGACCTGGGCACCCAGGGCGAGCTGCCGAGCCACCCCGAGCTCCTGGATCACCTCACGGTCTCCTTCATCGAGTCCGGCTGGGACATCAAGGCCCTGGTCAAAAGCATCGTCCTGTCGAAAACCTACCGGCAATCCTCGGGAGCCACCCCGGCGGAGTTCACCAGGGATCCCGAGAACCGGCTGCTGGCGCGGGGCTCACGCTTCCGGCTCGATGCCGAGATGATCCGCGACCAGATCCTCGCGACCAGCGGGATGCTGGTCAACACGATGTACGGCAAAAGTGTCAAGCCGCCCCAGCCCCCCGGGCTCTGGAAGGCGGTGACCATGATCGGCGAACGCTACAGGGCCGATGGCGGAGAGGCGATCTATCGAAGAAGCGTCTACACCTACTGGAAACGGGGAATGCCCCCGCCTCAGATGACGATCCTGAACGCCCCGATCCGGGACGCCTGCGTCGCGCGGCGGGAGCGCACCAACACGCCCTCGCAGGCGCTGCTGCTGCTGAACGAAGGTGAATACATCAAAGCGGCAAGGAACCTCGCCCTGAAAACGCTGGCCCTCGACAAGCTCGACGCGGCGGGCCGTGTAGAGCACGCCTACGAAACCGTCACCTCGAGACTC
>CBFHWB010000288.1:0-2400 GCA_965659285.1 Planctomycetota bacterium
GCTCGAGGAGGGATGCCTCATCGGCCTCCTTCGAGTTGAACGGGTCGGTCTCGATGGAGGCGACCGCGAGGGTCTCCTTGGGCTGGCCGGCGAAGGCGGGCAAGACCACCTCCCGCTGGACGTGGAGCCTGTAGGTATAGCGCACCTTCTTCGACAGGCGCTCGCTGCGGTACCAGAGATCGGTCTCCCCCAGGCGTCGCAGGGACTTGTAGCCCGAGCGGGTCGGCTTGCCGCCTTCGAGCCGAACCCGGACCTCGCCGCCGCGGGCCCGCCAGAGGGTCGTCACCAGCGCGAGCTTGTCTTTGCCCTCGACCACCTCGATGAGCGGACCGCCGCCGGCCTGGTATTCCTTCCAGAAAGCCGCAAGGCTCTCCTTCTTCCCCGCCTTGAGCTCTTTTGACAGGGCCGCGATCCGCGGACTCTCGATCACCGCTCCCCAGGCGGGAGGAATCGTCCCCTTCACACGGACTCCGCTCTCCTTGCGCACGAGCATTTGCCAGCCCGCCTCCGTCTTGATCCAGGTGTCATCAAAGGTCGAATCGAGAACCTGCAGCCCGGCGCCTTCGGTCTCCCTGAAGGCGAGCACGCGCCGCACCCTGAGTGAGAGCTCCTCCGCTCCCGGCTTCAGCACCTTCTCGAGCGCGAAGCTCAGCTTATCATACCGGGCCTCCTCGAAGCGGTCCATCCACCGGCGGCGCCAGGGACCGCGGTCGAGGGCGCTTCCGTCGGCGGCCTCGAAGATATAGTCACGATGGAAGATCGGCATGAAGGCCGGCAGGGTTCGCGCCCGGATGACCTTCGAGAGCTCCTCGTACATCTTTCCCACGCCGGCGGGAAAGGCTGCCGCGCCCGCGGCTTTTTCGGGGCTCTCGGCCGCGGCCTGCTTTGCCGGTACAGCGTTACAGGCAAACGATGAAGCGAAAACAACAGCCACCACCAGGGTGGAAGCCAGGCGCCTACTCGTTCCGTGTCTCATGAATGATCCAGCTCAATTTCCAGGTACCGCGACAAACCGCCTGCCGCCCTGCAGGATGCGGAACGGCCTGTTTTCCGCGGGATAAAAAGAAAGACCGGCCGTGGAAGCTGTAAAAACTCTCACGGCCGGTCCAGTACCCAGGCTCAGACCTTGGCGATATCCGGAACCTCGAAGCCCTTGCGGTTCGGATCGCGCAGAAGCTTGTTGGCCTCTTCGCTGTTCTCACCGGTGAACATCTCGGTCTTGGGATCGAAGGCCAATTCAGGGCCTACAATGTACTTCGCCTTGTTCTCGGGAACTCCACAGCCGTCTCGCATGATCGAGTGCAGCTTCATGAAGTGCTCGTGAACATCCTTGTCATCACCGTACTTGCCCGCCTTCTCGTTGAAGGGAGCCTCCTTACCGATCCGGTAGGAGTTGTTCATGATATGGCCGAGGACACAGCCGTAGTGCGCCTCTTCCATGTTTCCGTTGGCCATCATCTGGTCTCCAGCAAGGCAGGCACTCACAAAGCTGCGCCAGTTGCCGCCGGGGGTCACCTTACCGGCCGGGATATCGATCTTCTCGGCGTTGTTGCTTCCCTTGGGATAGTACCGCTCGCGAATGATCTTGCCGCCATCCTCGAAGTAGTACTCGTTCTCCACCTGGCGCGGATAGCCCTTGTAGTTGACATTGCGCACGTTGAAGAACACCCACTGTCCGTTGGGATATTCAGCCGCGGCGAACATCGAGTTGGGAGTCTCTCCCTCGTCGTTGTTCCACTGGTTCTGCTTATTGTTGAAGCGGCCGCCAAGCGCGAAGGTACGCACAGGATGGGTCTGGTCCTTGTCGATCGCCCAACGCGCCCTGTCAAGCTGGTGGGTTCCCTGGTTGTTCAGGTCTCCGTTGCCGGTGTCCCAGAACCAGTGCCAGTTGTAATGAACGTAGTTGCTGTGATACTCCTTGATCTTGGCCGGGCCTTTCCAGAGATCCCAGTCGAGGTGCTTGGGCGGCTCTCCAACCCGGTTCTGTCCGATGCCGCCGCGCGGCTTGCAGCAATAGCCGTAGGAGATCTTCAGCTTGCCGAACTTGCCCTTGTGGATCAGGTCGTGGAGTCCGGCCACCCTCGCGTCACTACGCTGCTGGGTGCCGTGCTGGATGACGACCTTGTACTTTTTCCAGGCCGCGGTTGCGACCGCGCCTTCGTAGACATCGTGGCTGGCGGGCTTCTCGACATAGCAGTGCTTGCCGGCCTGGGCCGCCTCGATGGTCATCAGGGAGTGCCAGTGGTTCGGCGCCGCGACACTGATCGCGTCAACGTTCTTATCCGCGAGGGCTTTCCTGAAATTGGCGCTGCCCTGACAATTCTTCCGGCCTCTCAGCCGACGCTTCAGCACGTTCTCATCGGGATCGACCAGCCAGGCAAGCTCAACGCGCTTGTCGCC
>CBFHWB010000289.1:0-2360 GCA_965659285.1 Planctomycetota bacterium
GCCGCCAAAGCAAAAGCCGACGCGAAGAGGAAGCGGCTCATCCAGGAAAGAAAAAAGAGACGCCTGGAGAAAAAGGGCGAAAACTGAGTTCCTTCCCGGCTATTTGAAAAACGCCAGCCCCGCCATCCTCTGCCGGGTCAGCGAGAGGCTCTTCGTGGAAACCTTCGAAGGCAGCGAGAGGCTCGCAATCGGGGTGACACATATTTTTCCGGCAGCGATCCCCGCGCGCGCCGTCCCGGCGGCAGGCTCGCCGCCCGCCCGCGCGAAAGCCGCGCGAAAGAGGAGAAGGCTCTTGTCCGCCGGCGGCGGCTCGTCGGCGTCGCTTTCAACCTTGCGAAAGTTGATCTTGTAGTTCCCCGCCCCGATGCTGGTTACGACCGCGCCCTTCCAGTCCTTTGGCTCTCCTCCCGGGTAGTTCACGTTCAAGAGAACTCCCTTCTCTACGCCTACCGAAAACGCCTGCTTTATAAAGCTCGCCAGGGAGGCTGCGATCTGCGCGACATGCTTGCTGCCGGAGGCCGAGGAGACCGCCAGGCCCGCGAGCCCGATGTCGGCCCCCATCCTGGCTGCGCCAACGGTCCCCGAAAGGTTCCCATCCGAGCCGATATTGGACCCGGGGTTAATTCCGCTGACCACCAGGTCAAAGCTCCTGCCCTGAGATAAATTTCCCGCGCCAAGAAGAACGCAGGTAGCGGGAGTGCCTTCCACGGCATAGAGAGCGAGGGGCTTCCGCTCAAGGTCTTTCAACTCCTCGGGCACCTCGCGCTTAAAGACCTTGATATCCCCGCGATAGGTCAGGCTCTGAGATACTCCGCTCTTATTTGTCGCAGGAGCGACCACGATGACATCAGCCACCCTGGGAAGCTCTTTCATCAGCGCCTTGATTCCGGCCGATTCAATGCCGTCATCATTTGTCAGAAGAATCAGGGGACGCCTGGCGGGAGCCTCCTGGCTCTCATCTGCGCAAAAAGCCATCGAGCAGACGCAGAGCGCCATGACAGGACAGAATGAAACAGCAATAACCTTCATCAGCTCAACCTCTCATCATCAATACAGCTTGGTACCCGGTTTATCTCAATCCAATGAGCCTCCATGTTTTGAAGAAAGTTGCAAGAGACGGAATACGATTTCAGATTGTTATTTCATCCAGTACAGTGAACCTGCAACTGGCTCCATCAGGAGCCAGCAAGCCTGCCCCGGGTCGCAGGCAGCCTCGGGTATCCCGACATCCAGGAGGAACCTCCATGAAAACATACGAATGGGCAGCCATATCCTGCTGGCTCCTTTTTTTCACAATTCCAGCGGCACTGCAGGCCCAGGTTGACGACTTTGATGAAGACCCCCTGGCAAGCCCCGACTGGGAATACTACGAACCGGTTCCCGGCCCCCTTCCATCTGCAGTGGATGGATCCTGGAGAATGACACTGCCCACCGGCGTTAATCTTGACCACTGGGTACACGTTGACGACTCCCCCCAGTTGCGAAGATCGGACTTCCCTGAAGATTTCATCATATCCACCCGGCTGCATTTCCAGGGCTCCGGGGATCCCGAGAACCCTTCCTGGCCTCCCCCGAACGAGCCCTACCAGGCCGGGCTGATGGTCTATTTTGGAGACCGCGACGTGTTCTATTGGGGTCCCTACCGAGGAGCCGGCCTTGTCCTTGAACGGAGCGGGAGCAACGGCCTGTGCTCCTTCGACCCGGGTCTCCAGGAACTGTCCCTGATGGTTACAAAGTCCGGTCCGGACTACACCTTCGCCTGGAGAGCAAGCGACGACGATCCCTGGCAGCGGGTCTGCGCGGCCACAGCCCAGGAGCCCCCCCTCTTTGTCGGGCTGATATTCAAAACCTGGGGAAACCTGAGCACAGAGGAGACCTTTGATTTCGATTATTACTCGATAGAAGAGGTTCCGGAATCACCGCCGGAAATTCATTTCCCCTGTGAAATCGAAAACCCGGACACAGCCTGGATCGGAATGCCGTACATCCGCCGGGTAGAACCTGCCGGGCAGCCTCGGCCAACATTGACCCTGTTGGATGGACCAGAGGGGCTCACCTACGATCCCGGGCAAAACATCCTTTCCGGCTGGACCCCTGAAAATTTCGACATTGAGAACATAGAGCTTGAAGCGTCCGCCGGCGGCGGAGCCAGCGCAGCCAATATAGAGATCAACGTGGAGGCCGAATCCTCCATCCGTGACGATGACTTTGATGACGACCCCGCATTTAACGGCGACTGGGAATTTCACGAACCACAACCCGGCATCGCCTACTCGATCGTCGAGGAGGATGACGGAAACAACTGGTGGCGCATGGAGGTTCCGGTCACAGGCGACTTCGGCCAGAATTTCGACACCTGG
>CBFHWB010000290.1:0-2322 GCA_965659285.1 Planctomycetota bacterium
GGACCGCCCCTTCGTGGTCCTTCAGGCTTGCGTCAGCCCTTTTCCGGTGCTGCAATATATGACGTTCGCGTTTTGGGTAGCGGACGATCATCTGAACTGAAGAAACTGTTTTATTGATCAAACGAGCGGAGGATATGTCATGAGGTCATGGAAGCTCATGGCGGCGCTTTTCCTGGTGCCGGCAGTCGTTGTTGGGAGTGTCTTTTCAGGCCAGTCCGTCTGGGCGGATGTCGTCTACCTCGGTGACATTGTCGCCGGAGGAGATGGCAGGGGAAGCGCTCCTGAGGAAAACATAGGGGTCAACGCCGACACGGGACTCTTCGAGCTTGCACACAACAACGGGAATATCGTTAACATCGGCGATAATCCGCAGTACGTGGAAGAGTCCTCCTTTCTTGACAGCGTCTTCATCATCGAAGCGGTCACGCAGCAGATCAACATGGAGGGCGTCGCCTTCACCTTCGGTCCGCAGGACGCTTCGGGAAACACCTGGAACCACATCATCTCCGATGTCACTCACGATATTGACAAGGGGATAGAGGATATCTGGGCTGGCGGAATGAACTTCTGGCGCGGCTCGGTGGGAATCCACGCCTCAGCGGGCGTGACCTTCGACCTTGAGGAGATCCGCAGCGAGTACGGCCCGGAGACCGTACGTTATTTCCAGAGCTTCGCGGGGAGCGACCAATGCGGTGGGATGCGAATCAGCCTGCACGTGATCGCCAGCGATGACTTCGAGGTGCTCGATGCGGTGAGCATCGGCCCCCTGGGCCCCAACGCGGGAGAATTCGTCAACTTCGAGATTCCCGAGGATGCCATCTATCTCACCCTGGCCACAGGCGCCGCGGATGGGGCGATCGGCTGCGCGCATGGAGTTTTCGCCGAGGCGGTGGTCACCGACACCTTCGCTCCTGAGCGCAGTGTCTCGAGTCCGGGCGCCGCGCGCCCCTGCCCGCCGGCTGGCGGCGGGCCGATCGAGGTTACCATCAGCCAGGCGATTGGCGATGGAGATCCGGATGAGACGGTGGTCATTAATGAGTTCATCACCGGTCCGATATCCGTCGATATGATCACAGCCGAGGGGGCGACTGTTGAGGACCGGGTCCCCTCCGGACTGGGAGAGCAGGGCTTTATTCAGAACTGGCTGCTGCTGGGACCGCTGGGGCAGGCTGGCGGGCCCGCTCCAGGAGTCGATGCCATTCGACTCGATTATCTCACAGATGGAGATGCGACCGAGCTGAGCGTAGAGCCGGCTTCCGGCGATCAGATCGAGACGGATTTCGGGGCCAGCGCAGCCAGCAGCAGTCTGCTGTTCACCCCTGGAGCTCCGAATATCAATCCCGGCGCCGTGCCGACCTGGAACCCCTGGCTGGACCCGGATGACACCATCAACTTCGATGATTTTTATGGAGGCAACCAGGACAACCAGATGATGTACGCCTTTGCCTACATCATCTTCGAGGACGACATGGAGGTCGACATCGGTCTCGGCAGCGATGACTCCGTCCAGGTGCTCTTTGATTCCGAGGAGGTCTATATCAATAACATCTCCAGGGGCTGCGGCGGCGCCAACGTGGTGCAGGACATCGCTCTGTTGAGCACCGATTTCGGAATCGTCGAGGCCGGTGTTCACACCCTCATGGTGAAGGTCTTCGATGGCGGCGGCGGCAACTGCTTCCGGCTTCGTTTCCAGGATCCATTCACCGGGGAGCCGATCACCGAGGGTATCGAGGTCTGTTTCTCGCCTGACCAGGTTCCCTGCGAGTGGGATCCCATCGGCGTCGATATCACCTGGGAGACAACCCGCGGCGCGCTCGATGAAGGAGTCACCTACGAGATCGACACCGATGATGGCGCCTTTGATTTTGGCGGCTGGATCGGTCAGCGCAGCATCCTCGGCGTATTCGACGCGAGCGTCTCCCCCTGTGAAGGGCCTGTGGCCGGGCTGGGCTGCAGCCTCGGCGACGATGGAGTCGCTCTGCGCTGGATAAATCCCGACCAGGCCGATCTCGAGGGCTCGATCGTTATCACGGTTGATGGAGTCGAGGTGGCCGTGGTTCCAGGTGATTCGGCCAGCGCGTTGATACCATCAGATGGAGTCTCCGGCCTTGGCAGCCAGGTTTGCGTAACCAACCCCAGCGGCTTGAGCGCCTGCTGCGGGGTCTTCCCCGGCACCGAGCTTTATATCAACTGCGGGGGCGAGACCCTCTCAGAGGCTGAGGGCAATACCCTCGGCGATGGCAGGACCTGGCTCGGTGACAGCGAGGACAGTCCGAGCCCTTTCCTGCTGACACCCACGGCTTCAGCCGTCGACTATACTGC
>CBFHWB010000291.1:0-2313 GCA_965659285.1 Planctomycetota bacterium
ATAGGGGACCGGGTGCGCTACGTGAAAGAGAAGGTGCCGGCTACCGAGAACATCGTGCTCAGCATCCACTGCCACAATGACCTGGGGGTTGCTGTCGCCAACTCGCTCTCGGCCATGCAGGCCGGCTGCGACCAGATCGAGTGCACGATCAACGGCATCGGGGAGCGAGCGGGAAACACCTCCCTGGAAGAAATCGTCATGGCGCTCAAGATGCGTGAGGACGTCTACGGGGTAGAGACCGGAATCAAGACCGAGGAGCTCTGGAGCACCAGCCGCCTGGTCGCCAACCTGACGGGCATCGAGGTACAGAGAAACAAGGCGATCGTAGGCGAAAACGCCTTCGCCCACGAAGCGGGAATCCATCAGCATGGAGTCATCAGCGACCGCCGGACCTACGAGATCATGTCCGCCAAGGAGGTTGGATGGCATGGAACCCAGCTCGTCATCGGCAAGCACTCCGGAGTACATGCCATCGAGAAGATTCTCGAGCGCCGGGGCTACGACCTGAACCGGGAGCAGCTCCACGATGTCAGGGCCCGCGTCAAGGACGCCGCGGACCGGGAGAAAAACATCGAGGAAGAGGATGTCGTCGCCTTCGCCAACGAGGTGCTCAACGAGCTGACCAGCGAGGAGCAGGTCCTCGTGCTCGAGGAGGTCTCGGTGATGACAGGCAACGGCTTCACCGCCAGCGCCACCATCAAGCTCAAGATCAATGAAGATGAGGTGATCGGGACCGGTACGGGGGTCGGACCGGTGGATGCCTCCGCCCACGCCATCCAGGAGATCCTGAGCTCGCACTTCGGACCCGAACTCGAGCTCAGCGGCTACGGCCTGAAGGCCATCACCGGGGGGACCAACGCCCTGGCGCACGCCAACATCCAGTTCAAGGATAAGACCGAGAACCGCTTCCGCGGAGACGCGGTCGACAAGGACGTCATCCTGGCCTCGGTCCACGCGATGATCAAGGGAGCCAACCGCGCCCTGAATCACCGCATCCGGCATGGAGACAAATCACAGGACAAGAACGGCTCCAGCGAGCAGGCGGACGAATGACGCCCGGCCTGGGCGAACAAATGAGACGCTCCGCGGAGAGACCTGACCCATGATCAAAATCTACGATACGACCTTACGCGACGGCACCCAGGGTGAAGGAGTCTCCTTCTCAGGGCGGGACAAGTTGAAGATCCTGCGGCTGCTGGATGAGTTTTCCATCGACTACGTCGAGGGAGGCTGGCCCGGCTCCAACCCCAAGGATATCGACTTCTTCAAGGCCGCCGCCGACCTTGATCTGCGCCATTCGAAGCTCGCCGCCTTCGGCAGCACCTGCCGGGCCGGCAGCGCCCCGGAAGATGACGCCAACCTGAAGGCGATCCTCGCGGTCGGCACGCCGGTGGTCACGATCTTCGGCAAGTCCTGGCATCTTCACGTTACCGAGGTTCTGAGAACCACCCCCGAAGAAAACCTCAGGATCATCCGGGACTCCGTCAGCTACCTGGTCTCCGAAAAACGTGAGGTCGTCTACGATGCTGAGCACTTCTTCGATGGCTACAAGGCAGATCCCGAGTACGCCCTGGAGACCCTCGCCGCCGCCCGGGAGGGCGGCGCGAGCTCTCTCGTACTCTGCGACACCAACGGCGGCTCCCTGCCCGCGGAGGTCGCAAAGACCGTGCGTGCCGCACGGGAGAAGATCAGCGACACAGAGATCGGCATCCACACCCACAACGATGGAGGCATGGCCGATGCCAACACCCTGACGGCGGTCGAAGAGGGCGCCAACCACATCCAGGGCACCTTCAACGGACTGGGCGAGCGCTGCGGCAATACCGACCTGACCACTGTCATCCCGAACCTCCTGCTGAAGATGGGACGCGAGTTGTCCATCGATACAGATGGGCTCACCAACCTCACCCATCTCTCAAGGTACATCCACTCGATCGGCAACCTGAACTTCCCCGAGAACCATCCCTTTGTCGGTCAGATGGCCTTCGCCCACAAGGGTGGAGTACACGTCAACTCCGTGATGAAGGTCGCTGATTCCTATGAGCACATCGACCCTGAAAAGGTAGGAAATACGCGGAGAATCCTGATTTCTGAGCTCTCGGGAAAATCAAATATGTCCTACCTCGCCGGTGCCGAGGGAATTGATCTCGAGGCCCATCCCGATGCGGCCAGGAAGGCGGTCGAGGAGATCAAGTCGCTTGAAAACAAGGGCTATGTCTTCGAAGGAGCCGAGGCTTCCGCGACGCTCATCATCCTCAGGCACATGGGAGAAGAAACCGAGTTCTTTGACCTGGTCCGCTACCGTTCCTCCGT
>CBFHWB010000292.1:0-2309 GCA_965659285.1 Planctomycetota bacterium
CCACGATGGTGTTCTCCTCGAGCCCCAGGGCCTCGAGCTTGTCTAACACCCGGCCGAGGCTCTCGTCAAGGGCTTCGACCATGGCGGCGAACTGGATGTTGTCCTGGCGCTGCTTGATCTTGACGGTCTGGCCGGGCAGGACCCGGTAGTCTTTGTGGGAGGGTTGCTCCATCAGGGTGGCCAGCTGGGCGGGGGAGAGGCGCTTCGGCCGGTCAGGGTTTTCTTCCAGGATGAAGGCTGGTCCTGACGGTTTTTTTCGCTCTGCCAACTTCCGGCGGTATTTCTCGACGAGATCGGAGCGGCCCTGGATCGGGTCGTGGACGGAAAAGTGGGAGAGGTAGAGGAAGAAGGGCCGGTCCTTGTTGCGATCGATGAAAGCCAGCGCCTCCTCGTTCAGGCGGTCGGTGAGGTAGTCGCCCTTTGAGTCCTTGAGACCGTTCAGGCGGAAGGGCGCGTGGTAGCCGGCTCGCGGCCAGCCCTTGTTCCACCTGGGGACCTGCACATCGAAGCCCTGCTGCAGCGGTCCCGCCGGGTCTTCGCCGAGGTGCCACTTGCCGAAATGCCCGGTGGCGTAGCCGTATTTCTTCAGCGCTTCGGCGAGGGTGAGCTCTTTGAGCGGAAGACGCTGGTGGATCTGGGCGTTGAGGAGCTTCTGGAAGCTGAAGTTGCGCCGTCCCGACAGCCAGTCGGTCAGGTGGAGGCGCGCCGGGTACTTGCCGCTCATGATGCTGGCGCGGGTGGGTGAGCAGACGTGGCAGGCGGCGTAGGCCTGGCTGAAGCGAACGCCCTTCTTCGCCAGGCGCTCGATGTTCGGCGTCTCGTAGAAGCTGGTTTTTCCATACAGCGTCGTGTCGCACCAGCCGAGGTCGTCTGCGAGGAAGAAGACGACGTTGGGTGGCCTGGCGGCATCTGCCGGGGAACTTGCCGTAGCAGTAGCCAGCAGCAACACAGCAAGCCAGCCCAGCCGGACGCTTGCCGAAACATCCAAACGCGAGTTTCCGCCTGGTCTTGAATCAGATCTCATCGAGAGTCTTCTTCCAGGCGGCCATCGAGTTCTTCAGGTTGGTGCGCTTGTCTCCCCGGACGGCGTAGCATTGAAGGCCTACCGGGCCCTTGAAATTGAGTTTCTTCAGGGTCGCGAAGAGGCGCTTCTGCGGGAACGATCCCTTGTGCAGAGGCTGGATCAGGGCGCGCCAGCTGCGTCCCCCGAGATCTGCTCCGGCGGTGCTGACGGCGACGAGCCGGTCACCCGCCTTCTCGAGGACGGCCTCCATGGTCTCGGCCTTCTCGTCCATGAGGAAGTGGCAGAGGTTGAACATGACGCCCAGGTTGGGATGGTCCACCTTCTTGATCAGGTCCATGGCCTGCGCCATCGTGGCGACCGCGTTGCCGTGGTGGGGGTAGAGCGCGACGCGGATCTTCATCTTCGCGGCCATCTCGGCTGTCTGGCGAACGGCTGTGACGGTTGTCGGGGTCATCCTGTTGACGGTCAGCTCGATCATCGCCCCGCGGTTTTCAAAGGGCTTGACCACCTCCGCGGCGATCGGCTTGTCCCTGACGTTGAGATAGATGCTCAGTACCTTGAGGCCGACCTTATCGTAGGCGGCGATGCGCGCGGCGAGCTTCGCCCCGCCGTGCTTGACCTGGTTGATGCCGTCGTAGCCGAGTTCCTTAAGGGTCCTGGCCTCGTTCTCCAGCGAGCCGAAGTTGACGCCGTTCTGGAATGCGAAAAAGGCGGGCTTGAACGGGGCGAGCTTCGCGTCTTCTGCTCGCGCGAAACCGGCCGCTGTTAACAGCAAGGCAATGGATAAGCTGGTGAATTTGATCATCGAAGGGCTCCTTGTTTCTTATTCCAGGGAAAGGGTTTCTATTATTTGTTCTTCATTACCTGCAGCACGTGCTTTGCGAGAAATTGTCCCAGCTTGTCGGCCGATTCTCCACCGAAGTGGACATTCTTTCCGGCCCAGAAGCTCTTGTAGATTGTTTTCTCGTTGTCCTTCACATACTGCCACTGGTCGCAGATGGTGATCGCGGGGTGGCGCTTCACCACCTCCAGCGCCCAGGGGTTGAGATATTTTCTCATGACTCCGGAGGTGCGGCGGGGAGCCTTGCCTTTTTCGTCGAGACCTCCGGCAGCCGGGAAGCCGCGTGGAACCGGGCAGGTGGTCACCCAGATCAGTTTCGCCCCGGACTTCTTCAACTTGACGATCACCGCCTCGAGGTTCTCCTGGTAGCTGGTCTTGTCGTTGCCCGCATCCCAATGGCCGAAGTTGAAGCTGATCACGTCCCAGTGCCGGCCCTTCTGCCGG
>CBFHWB010000293.1:0-2265 GCA_965659285.1 Planctomycetota bacterium
AGGAAGCAGCATCATGGGGCTGTTGGGTCAAGACGGTAAAATGAAGGTTCTGAACAGTCCGTCAGACCGTTTTCTCGGCCTGGTGAAGATTCGCCCCTTGCCGATGGTCCTCACCATCACAAGACCGACTGTGCCGAAGAAAAAGGCGGCCGGTTCCAACCGGCCGCCTTTTCGAAATAGCTGTTCAAGTTGTAGTGTTTCCAGGCGTTAAATCATTTTCCAACGCGGAAATACTTGTCGTGCAGCTTGTCGGTCTTCTTGCCGCCGATCGTGAAATCATCACTGATCAAATCCAGTTTTTTCCCATCGTCACTGAATTGCCAAGACCCTCTTGCGGAAACCTTTTCTCCATTCTTCATGGAGCCTTTGAGCTCCCAATTCCACTTGTTCGAGTTCTCTTTCCAGGTGACACAATGAAAGACCGTGCCGCCGTTAAACACGATGAAAGACTCGATTTGCTTGGTGGATGCATTGTAGGCGCATATTTCTTTGAGGATGCCCGCACCCGCGGCATCGGTAAGGAGCAGGGCTTCTCCATCCAGGCTGGTTCGTCCAAATCGTACGCCGGAGATCAGGTCGCCCTTCTTTTTATTGTGGCCGGGCCAGTCATGAATCAGCTTGATCTCAGATGTAAAGCGCCCGGACATGAGTCGAGCGTATTCCTTGAACTCTTTTCGCGTCGACGAGGTCTCCTGGGCAGACAGAGAACTTCCAGCGAATAAAACAATCAAAACCAGGTAGCGCATTTTAAGCTCCCAATTAAAGTATGCAGAATAGAAGTCGTTTCCAGACACATGGCCATGGTAGCAGGTCGGGAGAGAAAACATCCAACGGAGATGATTTCGAAGCCGGTAACGGTGGATTGATTCCACCATTCTCTAAACCGAAGGCTCCGATCCCAGGGTTGGATTAGCTATGCGATTCTTTTTCTTCATTATCACCGGGCTCCTCTTTTTGGACGCCAGCTCAGTGGCATCTGAACCCGGGTTGATAGGTACTTCGGATCTCAACGCGCTTGGCATCCAGTACGCACTGAGAAAAAAAACCGACCCGATTCCCAACAGGATTCATGTCCTGCGCATTGACCTGGGCGCGAAGAAAGTGAAGCCCAGGGTCGCCCTTGGTCCGGATCCGGACGGAGATGGCCCGGCTGAGGTGTCTTTGACGGATCCCAGGAAGCTGGCTGCGGGTCCATCTGTTGTGGCTTTCATTAACACCAACCCCTGGGACAGTTTCCCTGATGCCCAGGGCAGAAAGAACCGAAACTGGTACCCGGGTCAGCCGGTGGATATCCACGGCCTGGCCGGCACCGGGGGAAAAATGCGCAGCACCATCGCTCCCGGCAACACGTCCGTGTGGTTTGACGTCCAGGGGCGGGTACATTTCGGCCACCAGCCGGATGATAAACCTCGGGAAGCCACAACCGGATTCCAGCTGATTTTGTCCAAGGGTAAGCTCACCGTTGGCGAAGGGGGCGCCCGCCATCCGCGCACCGCCATTGGCGCCGACGAGAAAGGGGAAACCCTGTGGCTGGTGGTGGTGGATGGGCGGCAGCGAGGCTACAGCGAAGGCATGAATATGCATGAGCTGGCAAGCCTCATGAAGGAGCTTGGCTGCTGGAGAGCGACGAACATGGATGGAGGAGGAAGCAGCATCATGGGGCTCCTGGACAAGGACGGTAAAATGAAGGTCATGAACAGCCCGTCAGACCGCTTTCTCGGCCTGGTAAAGATTCGCCCTTTGCCGATGGTCCTGACCATCACAAAACCGACTGTGCCGAAGAAAAAGGTGCAATAGGTCTCTTAAAGAAGCCTGTCGGCTTCCTGCGCCAGGGGTACAGGGAACTACTCGCCTGGATGGTGGAAACAGCCTATTTCCAACGCGCGCTCACATCTTCGAGCCAGCGTCGCGCTATGAGCTCATGTCCCTGCGGGAGGGGATGGACGCCGTCCCAGATCCAGTGCGCGGGTTCTACTGCCTTGGCGGCGGCGTCGAAAACGTCCTGGGTCGGAACCTGGACCGCGTTGAATTCTTTTGCCAGCTTCGCGACCACGGCGCGCATCTGGTTGATCTGGGCACGACTCGCGTCCCACTCGCCGCCCTTGTTCATCCACCAGCCCGATTTCAGGACGAAGGGGTCGAGCAGGACAATCCGGAGTTCGGAGTTGGCCTGGCGGCTGCTGGCGAGGATGTGGTGGTAGTTCTCTGCCCATTTTTCAGCATCGAAGCTCGCGCCCTTCTTGACCTTGCGATCGTTGACGCCGA
>CBFHWB010000294.1:0-2248 GCA_965659285.1 Planctomycetota bacterium
TGCGCCCTTGCGGAGCTTGCCAATGTGCCCTGAGATAGGAAAGGCCTGGTACCTGACGGCGGCGCCATCATCGTTCGGTCCGGTGGCCTGCGAATCCCAGGCGGGGTCTTCGGGCGCGTTCGAACTGGCCACCTCGGCACCGTTAAGATAGGCGATGAATCCATCGTCGTATTTCATCCGAAGGGTCAGGCCGCCGATTTCCCCGAGATCCTCAACCGAAAACTTGTAGCGCAGATAGACTGAAGAGGTCTGCCCACGCATCTCCTCCTCAAAGTCGAACCCTGGGTGGATATGTTCTTCGTACCCGCGGCTGGTTTCAACCCCGGCTCCACCGGCACCCTTCTTCCACTTGGAATCGTTGAAGACCCGCTGCATCCACTTCTTATCGCTGGCTCCGCTGGTGGGGACCCAGCCGGCGGCCTCCGACTCCGAATCGAGAATGGCTACTCCACTGGAACCGCTGTCGCTGTTCAGCACGCTGATGAGCTCGAGAATCTTCGCGCGTCCGGGAGCATCCTCTCCCCTCTTCAGCTCGAAGCTCTTCTCCCACTGCCCGTAAAAATCGACAACGGTCCCCTCGTAGAGAGTCCCCGCCTTGTCGCCGAAGCCACGCTCAAGAATGGGCTTCTTATAGGACTCAACGTGCGAATAGATTCCGAGGTTCTTACCGTTGACTGTCACGTTGGCAAGAGCGCATCTTGGAGCCGGCGAGCCGGCCTTATTGAAGAGCGCGTAGCCCATGAACTGGCTCACCTGGGCGGTATCCTGCTTGTTGTTGTTGAAGGTAAGTGTGTTCAGGCCTTCGATCTTGCTTTCGGGGTCGACGAAGTCCAGCTTGACCTTGAGCGATGGACGAACGCTGCTCTGGGATCCAATGAAACCTTTTTTTCGCAACCCAACTTTCGGAAACTTGACGCCGTCGATGCTGACGCTGGCCTCCACGTAGGTATACGGGCCGGGGATATGCCCGAATTGACGCTTAGCGTTCAACGCCTCAAAGAAATTGCGGGACTGGTAGCGAATCGTATCCCAGTCTTCAGCCGGCACCGTGATCTGTACATCCAGGACCTTGTCAGTCGGGAAGATGGCATCCAGGGTCAGGTCGGCGGCGGGAAGTCCGCTGCCAGGCAGCAAAATCATCAACACGGCAATCACGCATTTTCCAAGATTCATCAGATCTGTCTTTCTTCAAATGAACGTCGTCTGGTTTACGGTCCAGCATTCTAACACAACAGACAATTGAGAATATTAGTAGTTGTCGAATCACTCCAACAGCAGCGACAAGACGCTGGGTGCATAGCAGGTTCTCAGTCGCCGGATGGCGCGCCAGGCCCGTTATCCCGGCAGCAGTAAAGGATCCAAAGTCCCAGCAGAATTGCGGGAGGCCCCTCCAAAAGAACCCAGGCAACAGGCATGCTCGACTTGAACCCGACCCACCAGAGCACCACTCCGAAAACGGCAAACAGGGATCCAAACAGCCGAACAAACCCAAGCTGCGCCGGCACCCTGCCGGACAGGTAGAAAATCCAACAACCCAGGAGCGCGTAGAGGGCCGACAGGGAGCGGGCGAGGTATTCTACGATGGGCTCCTCCGGCATCTTTCCGAGCCCGAGGCTTTCGTGAACCGAAGCCATCCAGGACAGCGGCATGAAGACAGGCAGGATGGCGAGCATGGACAGAAGCCCAACCAGCCTTAAGATCCAGGCCACGGAGACCAGCTTGCGACTCATGGTGTCTTTCCTCCCATGGGCCTCAGGTACCTATCGGGAAGCGGCGCCGCAATAGCTTTTACCGCGCGAGGAGTCCTTGTAGAGAGCCAGCACCTCGGCAGCCGCCAACGGGCGATCCCAGACAGCCACCTCGTCGATGACGCCCTTGAACGACCTGCGCCCAGATGAATCCATGGCCCCGACTGAAATGTTGCTCAGGGTCCCCCGGGGATCCCTCCGAAGATCGTTGGTGTCATTCAAGGTTCCATTGATGTACAGGCGAGCGACATGGTCATCCCCCTCCAGGGCCAACGTCATGGTGACATGAGCCCACTTGTCCGAGGGCCAGGAGTTCTGGTTGCTGCTCACATATTGGCGCTCAGAAAAGGCCCCGGTCATGGTGCCCTCTCCCTCGTCAGAAAAAAGCAGGCAGTAGGCAAGGTCCCTGTCAACGTAGCCCTTGCTGAACAGGACCTGGGTCTTATCAAGACCGCGACCGAGCGAGCTCCCGGGCTTGAACCACATCGAAACAGTGCTGC
>CBFHWB010000295.1:0-2230 GCA_965659285.1 Planctomycetota bacterium
TACGGCATGTCCCGCGGACTCCCGATCCCGGAGGACCGCCCGAACCTGGCCCGGTTCCTCAGCGGTCACGGCTATGCGACCGGGCACATCGGCAAATGGGACATCGGCACGAAGAAGCAGGGCCCCCTGAACATCGGATTCACCAGCGTCGCCAGGAACCCGCCCAGGAAAAAGTACAGCAAGAAAGAGCTGTCCGACCTGCCGGCCTCAGTGCGCAAACAGCTTGCCAAGAAGGGCGGCAAATCAAAATATTACTGCGTCGATGAAGAGGGCAAGACCACCTGGCTCACCGACTACGATGGCGATTCGATGGTCGATTTCGTCGACCGCAACAAGAGCAGGCCCTTCTTTCTCTACTGGTCACCGGAAGCTGTCCACTCCTTCAACACCGAAGCCCCAGAGCGCCTGACTAAAAGAACCCGGGCAAAGGGCAAGCGACGGAAGCTGGCCGGCGCGATCGTCTCCGTTGATGACCAGGTCGGCAAGCTCCTGCAGGCCCTGGAGAAACACAAGCTGCGCCGCAACACCCTGGTCATCTTCTCAAGCGACAATGGAGCCAACAGCGGCGAGGGCGGCAGCTCGAATCCCTACACCGGAGGCAAGGGACGGGGAACCCAGAAGGAAGGCTGGGTTCGCGTGCCGACGATCCTCTCCATGCCCGGCGCTCTGCCGGAGGGAAAACAGTACGACGGCCTGGTGGCAAACTTCGACTTCTACTCAACGATCGCAGCACTCAGCGGGCAGAAGATTCCCGCCCACTGCGATGGAGTCGACCTGTTCCCCTACCTGAAGGGCGAGCGCAGCGGCCCCGCGCACGAGTACCTGTTCTGGCTCAACAACCAGCCGGATGACGCGGTTCGCAGACACCTGATCGCCGTTCGCTGGCAGGATTGGCGGCTCTACAAGAAATACAAAAAAGACCCCTGGCAGTTGTTCGATCTCAAGTCAGACCCCCGCGAAGAAAAAAACCTCGCCGCCAGGCATCCGGACATCGTCAGGCAGTTGGCCGCCCGGCACACCGCCTGGGAAAAAACACTTGTCCCCCTGGGCAAGGTCCCCAAGGTTCGCGGCGGCGGGCCCAACATCCCCGGCGGCCACGGCTGGGCGATGGCTTCAGCGGCAAGCAACGACGACACAAAATAAACCGAAACAAGAGGCCGGCGGCTGGGAGAGTTTATCAACTCTGATCAATGACCGCTAAGGACAGGCCCGCCTCAGGCTCGAACCCCTAGGAGGCTCCAGCAACCCGTCGAAAACGCAGCGGAATGGGACCATCCGGGCGCAGGAGCATCATCGGGCAGATGTTTGAAGGCCGTTCCGTAGCCGGCTCGAAATCGTAGTCACGGATGTACGACACCAGGACCAGGACACTCTGCATCATCGCCATATCGGCGCCGATGCAAATTCGAGGGCCGCCGCCGAATGGAATATGAGCGTAGGGATGTCGCTCCCTGGCCGCCGTGCTCTCAAACCGATCCGGGTCGAAGCTCTCCGCATCCGGCCAGAAGTCCGGATTGCGGTGCGTTCCATAAATGTAGGGAATCACCATGATCCCAGCGGGGATGTGGATTCCGGCGGCCTCATCTTCCTCCTGGGCGATTCGATCTATCATCCAGAAGGGCGGATAGAGGCGCAAAGCTTCGCTCAGCACCTGGGCGGTGTACTCGAGCCTGCGCAGAGCTGCAAAGTCGAGGGGCCCCTCACCCACCACGCTCTCAATCTCAGATCGAATCCGGGCGATGCACTCGGGGTGCCTGGCCAGCAGGTAAAAGGTCCAGGCCATGCCAATGGATGAAGACTCATTGCCGGCGATGAGGAGTTGAAGGGTTTCAATCAGGAGCTGGCTGTCCTCCATGGGCCGGCCGGTATCCTCATAGAGCGTCTCGAGCATATGCCCCAGCATGTCGCTGCCGCCTCCGCCATCGCGCCGCCGGATATTGATGTGCTCCTCGATCAGGCTCTCCCCCTCGCTGCGAATCTTTTGATAATAGGCCGTTTTTCTGCTGAGACGATACCAGGGGATCAGGTAGGGCTGAACGATCTGGCGCAGGATGAAGGCCTGAATATCCGAGACGGCATCTGCTATGACCTGGAGCTCCTCGTCGCTGATCCGCCGGCCAAAGAGCGTCTTTCCGATAAGCGCCAGGGACACCTTGACCATCTCCTGGTAGATGTCCACCGGACCCTCCCCGGCACGCTGAGCAAAACCCTCCATAGCTTCATCCATCAC
>CBFHWB010000296.1:0-2166 GCA_965659285.1 Planctomycetota bacterium
CGAGACCAGGGAGGTCGGGAATCCGCTCTCGATGGATTTCTTCTCCTCCCCCAGGGTCTTGAGCTCCTTGCGCTGCTCGGCGAGCTCTGCCGCGATCGACGAATAATAAGCATCCAGCCTGGCGGACTGCGCCGTCGACCTGCTGCCCGGTTTGACTCGAACCAGCTCGAGTATCTCACCGGGTACGGAACCCGGGTCGCCGAGAGGGTTCTTTCCTGTCGTCCCCGAGAGCCGAAAGCGCCCCAGGGTATGTCCCTTGTTCTTATGTCTCTGCTGAAGCTCGACCACCAGCCTCTGGCCCGGAACGGTCTTTCCAAGGGGTTTCTTCAGCTTGAAGAAGGCGCTGTTGGATTTACCGGCCTGGGGCAGGATAGCCCATCCCGGATCGGAGCCCTTGACATCGAGATCGATGGCTGAAAGCGCGTTCCATTTCCCGTAGGGCGTGAGCTTTCCGTGCGAGGTCTGCTCCCAACTGGCACGCGCCCCTGAGAACCGCAGCGGCTCAGGATCCGCTCCCCCGGCCTCGATACGGGCGGTGATTTCACTGAGAACGAAATTTCCATTTCCGGCTCGCCCGGGCCCGTTGCCCGGAAGCGAAGAATGGGGAAGAACCTCGAGCCTCACCCCGGTGAGCCGATCGAAACCGGAATCGATGGTAACAACGTAGGTGTCCGTACCCGGGTTAGCGCCCTTTGCTAAAAAGCTGCCATCCTCGCGAGCCTCCAGCTCGGTACCTTTCATCGCGCTGACGCCGGCTGCCTTGAACGGCCTCCAGCGGTCCGCGGTCTCGCGGACCGAGCGTTCCCAATCGGCCCTGGCGGCGCGGCTGCGGGGAGTCCCCTTCTCCAGGACAACCTCCAACTCCGCACTCCTGGCGGCAATGGTCTCCAGCCTGGCGGCCATACCCGGAGCCGGCACCCTCACCCGCGGCCCCCACTCCCCGGTCCTCTCAGCTCCGGGGTAATACCCCTTTTCCTCCAGGTCGGAAAAATAGGCCGCGAAGCTGTAAAAGTCCCGTGTGGTGTAGGGGTCAAATTTATGATCATGGCACTCGGCGCAGCCCAGGGTGGCTCCAAGCCAGACGGTAGAGGTTGTCCTTACGCGGTCAGCCGCGTACTTCGCCAGGTATTCCTTGTCCTGCGCTCCACCCTCCGTGGTCATCATATTCAGCCGGTTGTACCCGGAGGCGACCCTCAGAGAGAGATCCTCATCAGCTCCGGGAAGAAGATCCCCCGCGAGTTGCTCCAGGGTGAAACGGTCAAAGGGCTTGTTGGAATTGAACGAGGAGATAACGTAATCGCGAAAAGGCGACATGCTGATCGGGTTATCACTGTGGATCCCACAGGTGTCGGCGTACCGGACCAGGTCCAGCCAGTGCACCGCCATCCTCTCACCATAGCGTGGAGACTCAAGAAGCCTGTCGACCAGGGCGGCAAAGGCCTTGTCGCTGGAATCAGAACTGAACCGCTGAACCTCGGCTGGAGACGGAGGCAACCCCAGCAGGTCGAAATACAGCCGCCTGACCAGATTCCTGGGATCAGCTCGTCCTGCAGGCTTCATCCCCTTCGCCATCAACCCCGCGTGAACAAAACGATCAACAGGATGGTCCCGGCGGGAGCCGGGAAGTGAGTCCAGTTCGGAGCGGATCGGAGGTCGGTAGGACCAGTGCTCATCAAATTTCGCTCCCTGCCGAATCCACCTTCGCACAAGCTCCACCTCCGCGGCGCTCAGCCTCGGCCGAGTCGAGTCAGCCGGCGGCATACGATCATCTTCATCCGATGTCACGAGCCTTTCGATAAGCCGGCTCTTCTCCGGTTTATAGGGAACGATGACCTTCTTCAGGGCCGTCTTCGAATCGTCAAGACGCAGCCGGGCCTTGCGTGCCTCTCGATCCGGCCCGTGACAGGCAAAGCAGGAATCGGAGAACAGAGGCCTGATGTCCCGGTCAAAGCTCACCACCGCTTCCTTGTCCGCTCCCCCGGCAGGAAGGACAGAGGCGGCTGCCAGGAACAGCAGGGAAAACCCGGTTACAGTGATTCGTCTGGCGATCCGCAGGGCGAGTTGGGCTCCGTTTTTCTCTGCCCGCAGGGGGCTCGTCTTGCTTATATTGTCACAACCTGCGGGGACTTCCACAAGACCCGAGGATCATTATCTGAATGCATATTC
>CBFHWB010000297.1:0-2103 GCA_965659285.1 Planctomycetota bacterium
CGTCATCGTCATTGTCGGACTGCCAGACGGCGCCAAGAGAATCGACCGTCGCCTCGTAGTTGTTGCGGAAGTTATGGCCAAGGACCTCGAACTCGCTTCCATCGGCGTTACAGCGGAAGACCATGCCGCCAAAGTAGGGCTTGCCGTTGTCCCGAACCTCGTGGCCATCGATATCGGTGATGATGGTCCCCTTGGCATCGTGTACGTGTTTGCCGGTGTTGCCGACGTTCCAGTAGAACTTTCCATCCGGCCCGAAGACGATCGAATGGGTTGAGTGGTCGTGCTGGGGTACGCCTGTTTTTGAAAAGAGCAGCTCCTTGCGGTCCGCCTTGTCATCGCCATCGTCATCATGGAAGACGAATACGTTGGGAGCGCAGGAAACGATGACCTTATTGCCAAGCACCACGATCCCCATGGCCGAGTCGATATCACGGCCCTGGTAGAAGACCTTGGACTTGTCGCTGACACCATCACCGTCGGTATCCTCGAGAATGACGATCCGGTCGCCCTCGGGACGACGGCCGTTGTTGCGCCGGTAGTTGACCACCTCGCAGATCCAGACCCTCCCTCGATGATCGATATCGAGGTTGGTCGGGCTGACAATGGCCGGCTCGGAGGCGAAGAGGGTCGCATCGAGGTCGGCGTGCACATCGAGGCCCGCGAGGGCGTCGCCGGGTTCACGGCTGTCACCCCCGCCTCCGCCACCGCCGCCGCCGATCGAGGTCAGCACGGACGAGCCGGGGTTCCCGGTGTAGACCAGGAACTGGACCGAGCTGGCGTTGCCGCAGACTCCCTGTTCGGTGCCTCCATTGTCGAGGCCGGCCTGGGCCTTGAAGCGTTCGTAGCCCGGGGGAATCTTGTAGGAGATGACCGAGGGGGCATGGGTGCCGAGACCGTATGGAATATCCTTATCACCGATGCGCAGGGCTTCTCCGCCGCAATTTTTATTGATCCTTACGTTGTTGAAGCCCGAGGACGCCGCGGTCCACTTCAGCTCCGTGAGCTTCTTTTCGCCCTTGGGGCCGACCAGGCGAGGCTCCCCCCAATCCGCCCAGTCACAGCTATAGCCATTGCCCCCATCGGAAGCTACGAGATAGAGCTCCTTCGCGCCCCGGATATCGACATCGACATTCACCGAGCAGCCCGGGGTCAGCGAGGTCACCACCTTGCTCTTGAACACAGGCTTGACGCCTGGCTTCGGTGGGGTCAGCTTGCCGGCCTTCTTGCTGACCTTCTTGCCCTTGATCGCCGCGACCAGGTCATCCTTGCTCGGCTTGGAAGAGGAAACCCCCCCAGCAGGAACATCCGCCTTGGCTACCCAGGCGATCGCGTTAAGAACCAGCTTACGGAAATTCTCATCGCCCCAATTCCAGTGAACGTGGCCGCCGGTGAAGCCGAAGCCACGTCCGCCATCGGGGCGTTCACGCGCCCAGGCGACATGCTGGAGATCGCCCTTCGCCACCGAGGCGCGAACGGCGGGGTTGCCGCTGTGGGCGCCATTGCGACGACGCATGGTGCCCTCGGGCGCCACGGCGCTGAGAATGGGAGTCACCCCCTCCAGCTTGTCCCGAAAGCGCATGTGGAAATACCACTCATCGTTGATCTTGAAGGGCTTCACGCCACTGGTGATCGGATGGGTAGGCAACTTTTTGAAATCAGCAACCCAGTGAGGATTCACCGACCAATGGGTCTCGAAATAGCCTCCGATCCATTCGAGGAAATAATTCCCGGACTTGCCCTTGGGAACCTCCACGGCGTAGTGGATACAGGCCAGCCCGATGCCTTTCTTCATAAGCTTATCCACCTCTTCGAGATGTCGGTTGACCGGGTGCCTTCCGCCCCCATCCATGTAGAGAACAACTGCGGAGGCTCCATCGAAAATCGAGGTATCCTTCGGCCAGCCGCCCGCGTGGACCTTCGTCTTGATTCCGGGCAGACCCTTCTCGAGAGTGTCCGCGAGATAGCGGCAGCCACCTCCATGCTCATGCGAACCGAAACCATGGCTGTCCCGGCCAGCGACAAAGACCACCGTCTTGTCAGCCGCCGCGACAAAAGCGGGAGAGGCCAGGCTTGCAACAAAGACCAGGATCAACGAGGCGAAAA
>CBFHWB010000298.1:0-2071 GCA_965659285.1 Planctomycetota bacterium
GCTCCCTGACCTTGTCGGGGTCACCCTCGAAGAGGGAGAGCTGGTCCATCTGCGTTCCCACCGCGCCCTTCAGGCCGCGCACCGGATAGCTCTCGATGAGGTGCTCGAAGTGCCCGAAGGAATCGATTATTTCTTCGCCAAACATCGCAAGGCGCTTGCCAAAGGTGGTGGGTTGAGCCGCAACGTTGTGGGTTCTTCCCGCAATGATCACGTCCCGCCATTCATGAGCCCGCCGGGCGAGGGCGGACAGGCTGGCCACCGCCTTGTCGTGGATGATCCGCAGGGAGGAGAAGACCTGTAGCTGTTCCACGTTCTCGGTGAGATCCCGCGAAGTCATGCCCTTGTGGATCTCCTGATGGCCGGCGAGGTCATTGAATTCCTCTATCCGGGCCTTCACATCGTGGCGGGAGATCCGCTCCCGCTCCTGGATGGAGTCCAGGTTGACCTCTTCCCTGACCTTCTCGTAGTCGGTAATGACCTCTTCGGAGATGGGGAGGCCGAGCTCACGCTGCGCCTTCATGACCGCGATCCAGAAGTCGCGCTCGAGAACGATGCGGCCCTCCGCGGACCAGATCTCCCTCATGGCCGGGGAGGCATAGCGATCGGCGAGGACGTTTGGTATCATGTGATAGAAAAGAGTTAGCGGAATGCGACCCCGGTAGCAAGCCGCAGGAAGTGACCGAGGGTGAACTGTCAGTTGCTGGGATCCTTCCGCTCCCCGTGGCACAGGAACTCAGGAGCAGGCCGAGGAAGCCGGCGCTCAGAAGGGTTGCCGCCCGTGGGAACATCGCACTCTACTATCGCGGAGTCAGTCTGCGGCGAGGACTTTGTCCAGCTGGCAGATGAGATTGTCCCGCAGGGGTCCGGCTTCCCGGGTGAGGAGTCGTTGTTCCTTCTCGTAGGAGCTGCGCCCTGCCGCGGTCTCCACCGCGATGGGTTCATAGCCGAACCCGCTGAGGTCATAGGGGCTCGCCCGCATGTCGATCTCGCGCGCCTTCAGGGCGAGATGGAAGCACTTCCACAGGAGATCGCTTGAAATCCAGGGCAACGATTTGGCCGCCCACTTGTAGAGATCCATGTTTGCGTGGATGCAACCCGGTTGCTCGTTGTCCTCGCGGGCCCAGAGATCGGGTTGCAGGTGGTTGAGCACTTGGGCTTCCGGGGCGAAGAACCGAAAGGCATCGAAGTGGCTGCAGCAGAGTGGCCGGGATCGTACGAGAGTGTCGATCTCCTCCTGGGGCAGGCGCAGGGGAACGGTTTCATGGTGTCGCACCATGGTCCCGCCGTAGACCATGGCCCATTCATGCAGTCCGTGGCAGGCGAAGTTGGGGGGGCGGGACCGGGTGGCGCGGAGGAGGCGCAGGGCAAAGGACAACCGCTCCCGGGCCTTCCCCTCGAGCAGGGCCGGCTCCGCTTGGCAGGACCCTTTCCCAAAGCGGTAGTATCGTTCCGGAAACATGTGCCGGGCTTCCACGCAGTCCTCCATCGCCACGCCGAAACCCGGATGCCAGCGCTCCAGCTTGCCGAGCGAGAGCCGGTAGTAGGTGTGCAGGAAGTCATCTACCGGATGCTTCTCGCCCCGTGCCCTACGGTCGCGGGTGGGTTGCGTCCAGGTGCAGGCCCTGGCGCGATGACTGGCCGCGGCCTGCAGCCAGTCGGCTCGCTGGAGCAGGGGCTCGGCGAGTGCGTTCATTTCGCAGAGTTCTTTTCGAGGGAGATTACGGCCTCCCCGAACTTTTTCCCGAGGTCGAGGTATCCCGCGGTGTCGTAGTGCCAGGGATCGGAGTTCTTGTAGGAATCGGTCGAGGTGACGAGGGCGGCCCGGCCGTCCTTTTTCACGAAGGCGGCCTGTGCCTCGCGGACGATCCCACCGAATGTCCAGACCTTCCAGTCAGTGATGCGACCGATCACGACGGGGATCTTCTTGTCGCCTTCGCCCAGGTCCTTGCGGATGAGGTTCATGAGTTCACCGAGGTTGGACTCGTAGCGCCGGGCCACTTCCTCGCTGTCCGCATCGCTCTCGCCCTGCATCCAGAAGATGCCGGAGGGCACAAGCGTGTCGGTCTCGCCG
>CBFHWB010000299.1:0-2022 GCA_965659285.1 Planctomycetota bacterium
AGTTGGTGAACGCGCCACCGTAATACCTGCCCCCCGCGTCCTCCTGGAAACCTTCCTGCCCATCGGGGTTGATCAATTCAAGTGAGATCAACACCTCGGAGCTGCCGTTGATCGACCTGGGGCTGGTGATGCACAGCGACGGCAGGTCGGTCAGGGCCGCTCGCATCTGGGGAGCGAACACCCCGTTCTGGGTAATGCTCCTTCGCATCACGTTGGAGTTGATGACCTGGTCGAGAAAGATATAGGTCTGGGTGTCGGTATTCGTCGGTCCGAGGCCGTCCTTGAAGGCGGCCGCGCGCAGGGTGGTGGTGCTCGAGACCCGGATGGGCCCGGTATAACGGTTTCCACTGTTGGCTGTCGGCAGGGAGTTGTTCGTCGTGTAGCGGATCTCGGCGCCCTCGGTCTCGCTGAAGATCTCGACCTCGAAGCTCTCATCGTAGAACCCGCGATCATGGGAGAAGGTCGTGTCGGCGACGAAACCATCGAGCGCCTCGCCCGCGTTCGCCTCACCGGGAGTCGGTTCCAGCAGGTAAGACTCGATCTGCTGGGAAAAACTGAAACCCACCAGCTCAGGCAGCAGGAGAAAATCGTCGTCATTCGGCGAAAGATTCAATCCATGAATCGCGAGAACATTGCCCCCCTCCCGAAGCAGATCGATCCGGTCGCTCAGGTCGAACTCCTCGAAAAAGAGCACGTTCTCACGGGGATTCTCCTCGGCGGCGCCGGCATTCCAGCCCGGCTCTCCGGCGACGTTCCGACGAACGACCTCCGTGCCATTGAGATAGGCGACAAATCCATCGTCGTACTTCATCTTCAGGGTCAGGGTGTCGAGGGCTTCGGGATTTTCCGCATCGAAGGGCATCCGCAGAAAGGCCGAAGCGTTCCGTCCGAGCATCTCCTCGCCTACGTCGGTTCGCAGTTGACGATTGAAGCCGAGGTCTCCATCGAAGACCAGGCCGAACACCTGCACCTCCGCGAGGCTCAGATACTGCTCGGGTATAGAGATCCGCACATAGCGCCCCCCAGCTTCGATGTCCTCGATGGCGAAAGATGAGCCATCCATCGGCGATCCATCCGAAAGAAAGGTCTCCTCGAAGGTTTCCTCCCGATCCTCATCAAGAATGCGAACCGTAAAGTTGGTCAACCGCTCGGAGCAGCAATCGCGGCGATTCCAGAGAACGATCTCCTCGATTGCGAAGGTCTCACGCAGGTCGACCTCCCACCAGGATGGAGAGGCGTTGGTGTGAGTGATGGATCCATCACCCCACTGGCCGCTGACGTTTCCATCAATAGCTCGACCAGGAGCTCCTCCCCATCCCTCGGAAGACTGGGTCGCCCGGCCATCAAGCGCTACGTTTTCTATTTCCGCTGGCCCCAACGGGACATCGCCGGTCGCGAACCCTATCCCTGTCTCCACCTGCATCCAGGACGAGTCATCGAAATTGGCATCAACCCACCCTGCGCCCAGACCTCCATTCTCTGGTACCAGGAAGCGGCCCGAGGCTCCAGCGCTGAGATAGTTCGTCTGCGAGGCTCGCTGAGAAAAGCCATAGGATATATTCGCCCGCTGCGGAGGAAAGGCCGGGTCGAAGGAGTGAGCGATGACGCCGATTGGCTCCACAAGGGCGAGAAACTCTCCGGAGCCTTCGAGACGGAAGCTGGTGTGAAGCTCCGAGCCCGCAACCGCCCTGTCTTTTCCAGAAGCGAAAACCAGCAGATAGCCTCCGGGCAGAATCTCCACGGACGGAAAACTCCATCTCGCAAGATTGGCGGGGTCATCGGTAAGGAACCAGCCCTCGAGGTTGAGCGCCGCCCCTCCCTGGTTCTGGATCTCGATCCAGTCCGAGGACTCCTCATCCTCATCAAGCAGGCCATCCCGATTCTCGGCGAGGAATTCGGTCATGATGACCGCCTGCGCCCGCGCCTTGCCCGCGGACCCGGGCAGAAACGGTAACAACACCGCCACCAATAGTAAGATTCGTCTCATCTCATCCTTCCGGCCAATAAAGATACCCTTCTACT
>CBFHWB010000300.1:0-2015 GCA_965659285.1 Planctomycetota bacterium
CAGAGCTTCCGAACACCACAGCCATCGGCGGTGCGGAAAATCGAGCCGACATTCCACAGGCTCCGGATATCGTCAAGCACCGCGGCCAGCGGAAGGCGCTCGATGTCCGCCCCCGAGCCCGCCCCTGTCTCGCGCTCCCTCGCCCGCAAACGTTCGCTGTGGCCGGCCGGCCTGGCGGTCATGCGCCGGCCACACTCGAGACAGTAGATATTGCGACCGAGGCGCCCGGCGGGGATCTCGAAGACCGCTCCGCAAACAGAAGCGGGGCAGCCAACCCTCTCGAGTTTCAGAGAAGGATCAGCTGCCCCGCCGTCTGGTTCGTCAGTCAATTCAGGGCCTCGTGCTCACATCCTCGTAGAGCTTGTCGGCCTTCGCCTTCATCTTCGTGTCGGCGTACTTCTTCACCTTGGTGATCTTCCTGAGATACGCCATGGCGTAGCGGTTCTCGCCGCTATCAGCGTTTTGCTGCGCCTTGATGAAGATCGCGGCCGCCGCCATCTCGAGCTTGGTGGCCTTGTCCTTCCCGAGCGCCCTCAGGCGAGCCTTCGCCTTGTCGCCATGCTCGTGACCCTTGAAGGCCTTTTCGACAACATTGAAGGCGGTGAGCGCCACATCATAGTCACCCTTGGTGATGGCCGCTTCGGCCTCGGCGAGACTGGTCGCGCCGAAATCCTCGATGCGCTTGAGCGCCTTCTCGGCATCCGCGACAACCGTATCGTCCTTGGGCTTCTTGAGATACTTGGTCAGCTCCTTGATGCCATCTCCGAGACGACCGCCATTAACGTAGGCGCTGGCCTTCTTGAGACCGCCGCCAAGCTTCAGGGTCGGCCAGGGCCGGTAGTCCTTGACCAGCGCTTCAATCTGCTGGTCCTTCAGGCTGGCAGGATGGCCTTCCCAGACGATGATTCCCTTGGTATCGACAAGCCAGGAATGGGGAATTCCCCGTGTCTGGTAGCCCGGAGCGCCACCGATAGCAATCAGGTAATTGATGCCCTTGTCCTTGATGAAGGGCTCGATCCTTGTAGCTGGTTCGCCGGTAACTCCGACGATCGACAATCCCCTGGGCCCGAACTTCTTATTCAGAGTGTTCAGGTGAGGGATTGACCGGATACACGGGCCTCACGTGGTGGCCCACTTCTCTACCAGGATCACACGCCCTTTCAGCCTGCTCCAGGAAACATCCTTGCCCTGGGTGTTGAGCCATACAGATGGCTTCACCTCGGGGGCCGGCGTTCCCTTGGGGCTGGCCGAACGGAGCGTCGACCCTGCCATCGCGATGGCGGCCGCCAGGGCGGCAAAGGTCAGTACTCTTTTCATCGGTTACTCCTGTTAAGGGGTTTCGTTGCGCAATTCAACGTCTGCCTCGACTCTGAAACAGACCACCTGAATTGTAGTCGCTCGGCCATACGGGTGCAAAATAACCCTTTTCTCCCTGTCAGTTCAGAAGACTCCGCAGGCCGGTAAAAAAGGCCTAGAAACGGGTATTCAGCCGAGTATCGGCGCGGCGCCCAGGCAGATGTCGTCTTTGTAAAAAACTGTAAACTGGCCAGCGGCGATACCGGCATCCGCCTCGGCCAGCCGCACCACGGCATCCCCCGCCCCCGGATCGCTGAGCTCGCAATCATAGACATGCTCGCTATGCCGCAGCTTGACCTGCAGCGGCCCCTCGCCGGGAGGGGCGCTGATCCAATGCGGCTCCCCAATCCGGTACTCGCTCCGGCTGGCCTCCGGCAGCTCATCGGCATGAGAGACATAGACGATGTTCTCCTCGACATCCTTGCCGGAGACAAACCACGGACCCTGGGCGAGCCCGAGCCCGCGACGCTGTCCGACAGTGTGAAACCAGAAGCCCCGGTGCTCGCCAAGCTTCTCGCCGGTCTCGCGGCAAATAATGTCCCCCGGCTTTTCGCCGAGATGGTGGCGAACGAAATCGTTGTAGCTGATCTTGCCGAGAAAACAGATCCCCTGGCTGTCGGGACGGGCGCTGTTGGGCAGGCCGTAGCGCTCGGCCAGAG
>CBFHWB010000301.1:0-2011 GCA_965659285.1 Planctomycetota bacterium
ATGAGCGTGTGCTGATCTACAGGGACATCATTGACCCGGATGCCGTTGGTGCTCTTGTGGTCATTGATGACCCGCTTCCCCGGCTCGCAACGCACCACGCAATGAACCCGGGAGGCCATCTTGTCATCGATACAGATATTACACTTCTCATCCCGCCCGATCGTGAAGGCGCCGGATTCGGGTAGCTTGAATTGCTTTCCCCGCTGAGAACCTGATTCAATAGTTAGCTTGGCCATAGTCTTCCCAAGGTAAAATCAGCGCCGGAACACGACAAGGGTCAGATTGTCAAAGTTTGTCGCCACAAGAACTTCCAGCACAAAACCTCCCGGATGATCGATTGGTGAAAGTATATCTTAACCTTTTCTCGTTGCAGGTAAAAGAAACGGGCAAATTACACTTCCGCTCAAAGCTGGAAGAGCAACCAGCCCGCAACCGATGAGGAGGGAATGAGCCAGAGGGGGCTCCATTTGAGGACGACAAGCAGAACCATGGCCAGCACCGCCAGGACCGCGCTCTGCCATTGAAAAAGAGTATTTTGCGCAAGGGTGACCGTCACTGCCGCCATCAGGCCCACAGAGCTGGCATTCACGGCGTCGAGAAAATTCCCCATTCTCCGCGATGCGCGCAGCCGCCAGAGTATCTTTGCCAGGAGAACGACAAAAATGAAGGACGGCAGAAAAATACCTGCCGAGGCGATGGCCGCGCCGGGAACCCCGTGCAGAAGGTAGCCCAGAAACGCTGCGGTCGAGAGGATCGGCCCGGGCGTAACGTTTCCAGCCGCGACCGCGTCGAGAAGCTGCTCAATGGTAATTCCAAATCGCTCGTTTACCAGCTCACGCTCAAGGTAGGCCACGAGAACATAACCCGTACCGAACAATACCGAACCAATCTTGAGAAAAACGAATCCCAACTCCGCCAGGGTCGCTTTTACCACTCCTGCCGCCCCGGCAGCAGCAAGCGTACCTCCACTGAAACCGAGCCAGCCGCCGCCGCAGCCAAGCGCAACAGCGGCAGCTTTATCCGAAGGGGAGCCGCTGGAGATCCTGCCCGCCAGCAAGCCGAAAAAGCCTCCCGCAGCCAGGGCGATAATGGGATCCGTCTCCAGCAACACAGCCGCCGTAACGCAAAGACCGATGACTGCCAGCAAGGAGCTCTTGAAAGCGGTTCTGCCGAGTCTCCAGACAGCCAGGGCGATCAGGGCAGGAATCGTCGCCTGGATCCCTTTGAAAAAAGGGACCACATCCGGAAGCTCCCCGTAGCTCGCATAGAGCGCGGCGAGAGCCGTGACAATCGCCACCGCAGGAAAAACAAAGCAGGTTCCCGCCACCAGCAGGCCTGTAAACCCCGCCCGGATGAAGCCAACGTGAAGCACCATCTCCGTAGAGTTCGGCCCCGGAATCAGGTTGGTCGCCCCCAGCATATCGAGAAAACGCTCCGGACTGATCCAGGCTCGGCGCTTAACCACCTCGTCTTCAAGCATGGCGATATGCGCCGCGGGACCGCCAAAACCAAGGAAGCCCAGCTTGAGACAGAGCAACGCCAGTTCTCCAAGGCGTGACATAAATCTTCAATTCTCCGGCAAAGATCGCGGAATGAGAGACCGGTCCAGACCGACTCTTACCAGGGGCTCATCCCGCCATTGACACAGATGGTCTGACCGGTAACAAAACCGGCCTCGTCGCTGGCATAGTAGGTAACGGCCCCGGCGATATCATCCGGAACGCCCCAGCGATCCATCGGGATCATCTCCCTGTAGCCATCTTTCTGTTCCTGCGGATCATTCTCATGCCGCTCAACGGGAATCCAGCCCGGCGCCACGAGATTGACCGTGATGTTGAACGGAGCCAATTCCGTCGCCATGCTTCGAGTGAAGCCGATCTGGCCGCCCTTGGCTGACACATAGGCGCTGAAATTGCCTATGCTGCGTTGAAACACCTCGCTGGTTATGTTGATGATCCTGCCCCATCGACTCTCTGTCATATGCGGAAGACCGGCGCGCGTAAGAAGATAG
>CBFHWB010000302.1:0-1990 GCA_965659285.1 Planctomycetota bacterium
GATCTCGTTGCGGATCGTGATCTCATCGCGGCGCTCCCAGACACCCGGTACGCTGACCTCATCCCGCAGGCGGGGATGGCCGTGATGGAAGGGGTGCGCCGGCAACCAGTTGACCGGCAGCTTCGGAGCCTTCGAATTGGCCGGGGGCAGCTCCTGCCGGCTGCGGTGGTTCACCGCGCCGTATTTCTTCAGCAGCTCCGGCTTTCCATCGCGCACGTCGTGCGGGTGGGAGAAGCCGAAGTAGATCAGGAAGGGAGCGGGGTTCTTCTTCTTTTCCCTCCCGGCGAGGTAGTCGAGCACCTGGTCGGCGTGCCAGGCGCTGCCGCTGGCGTCGGTACCGCCCCGCTTCATCGCATCCCGCCGTACCGTGAACAGCGCGTTGGCACCCTCGTAGCTGTTGCCGGTCTTGCAGGTACGCATGGTGGCGTAGCCCGCCTTGTTGAAGATGGCCGGCAGGGTGAAGCGATGCGGGTTTGGACCGGCAGCCTCCTCGGCCTGCTTGGCCTTCCTGCCTTTCTTTCTTCTCTTTTTCCCACTCGGCTTCAGGCGCCAGAGCGTGCGACCGCTCATGATCATGCGTCTCGAGGGTGAGCAGACCGCGCCGGAGAAGGAGCCCATGTGGTAGGCGCCATCGAAGACCATGCCTCCCTCCGCCAGGCTGTCGAGAACCGGGGTCTCGAGCGCGGAGGTCGGGTTGTAGGTCTTGAAATCAAAGGGCGACTGGTCGTCGGCGATGATGAAGAGAATGTTGGGGCGCTTGTCGGCGGCGCGCACGATTGCTGCAGAGGCAAGCAGCGCTAGAAGCAGCGCGGATACTTTCATGGAACGGGTCATTGTTTTCTTCCTGGCTGGGATTGGCGGGTTAAGGCTTCTGCTTCGGTTTCCTCTGTCTCTTCGGCTTCTTCCTGTCCGGCTTCACCTTGATGACCGGCAGCGGGAGCCCGTCATCGGGCTGGTTCCAGAAACGATAGGGATCATCGTGACGACGCATCTCGGCAAGGAGCAGCGCCTCCATCTCTTTCAGCTTCGCGGCGTAGTTCGGATCGTCGGCGAGATTGACCTGCCCGGGACCCGGCTTCACGCCAGTGAGGGAAGTCACCGACGGAGCCTGATGCGCCTTGATGAACTCGTGGGGATTTTCTTTCAGGTTGAAGAGCTGGGTGTGGCGGACTCCTGTCTTCGTGACCTCGTATTTGGTCAGCTTCCAGTCGCCCTTCTTGACGCTGCGCGTACCGGGACGGCCACCGCCGCAATAGGCTCCGTAGAGCACATCACGGACATCGGCCTTCTTTCCCTCGAGGACAGGCCGGAAGCTGAGGCCTTCCGATGTCGCCGGCGCCTTGATGCCCGCGAGATCACAGAAGGTGGCCAGCACATCGAGCAGGAAGATATTGCCCGTCGCCCGCGAACCGGGCTTGATCCCCGGGCCCTTCACGATGAACGGGACGCGCCAGGTGTGCTCGTACATATTCTGCTTGCCCTGAAGCCCATGGCGGCCGATCGCCATGCCATGGTCGGCGGTGTAGACGATGTAGGTATTTTCGAGCTCGCCCATGGCCTCGAGCTTCCCGAGCACCCGGCCGACCTGGATGTCGATATTTTCGCTGCAGGCGAACTCACGGCCGAGCTCATTTCGAATCGTCCGCTCATCACGCTTGCCCCAGACTCCCTTCACCCCCACCTCGTCACGCACCGTGGTATGGCCGTGGTCGAAAGGGTGCTTCGGCAGGTAGTTGGGCGGCAGCGCCGGCTGCGAGGAATTGGCAGGCGGCAGCTTCGAGCGATCGGTGTGGTTCACCGCTCCGTATTTCTTCAGCAGCTCCGGTCGGCCATCACGGACATCGTGCGGATGGGAGAAGCCGAAGTAGATCAGGAAGGGTTTCTTATCCTTTGCGGCGACGCGCTCATCGAGATAGTCGAGAACCTGCTTCGCGTGCCAGGTGCTGCCTTTCTCATCGCTGGCCCCGCGCCGGGTCCCGTCGCGGCGGAC
>CBFHWB010000303.1:0-1971 GCA_965659285.1 Planctomycetota bacterium
TGGCGCGTGCGTAGATCGACACCGGCTCACCATTGTCGGAGAGATACCAGCGCACGAGATCGAGGAAATGAATCGGCTCCTCGAGAATCCAGTTGCCGACCCGGTCGATATCCCAGCGCCAGCCCTCCGCCCCCTGGCGGTAGGGAAAGCGCGACAGTTCCACCATGGCGTGCAGGGGACGGCCGATCACTCCCTCGTCGATCAGCGCGCGGGCCTTTCCCCACAGCGATGAGAGACGCAACTCGTGGCCGACCGCGAGCAGCAGCCCTTTTTCCCCGGCGCGGGAGATAAGCTCATCACAATGCGACAGCTCGAGCGCCATGGGTTTTTCGAGCAGCACGTGCTTGCCCGCGTCGAGCGCCGCCGCGGCCACCTCGTGGTGCAGGACATTGGGAACGGTGACGTCGATGATGTCGATGTCACCGCGGGCCAGCAGCTCTCGGTAATCACCGCAGACCTCGACACCGGGATGGGCTTCTCTCGCCGCGGCCCGGCTGGCCTCGGACTTGACCGCGATGGCGGCAAGCCTGGCGCTCGGCGCCGCGTTGATGGCGGCGGCGTGATGGGCTCCAAACAACCCGTAGCCGACGAGCCCGTAGCGAACGGGGCCGGAGACGGTCATTCGGGAAGCTCCTCATTACGGGTCTCCCGGGCGAAGAACACGATCACGACACCCACGAGATAGAGAGGGGCAAGATAGACCGCCTTCGTCTCCGGCGGCACCGGGAACGCTCCGAAACCGAAGAACGCAGCGGCCGTCGCCAGGCGACCCATGTTGAAGCAGAAACCCGCTCCGGTACCGCGCAGCCGCGTTGGGTAGAGCTCGGGAAAGTACACCGCGTAGCCCGCGTGCATACCGAGGGTAAAGAAGCCAAAGACCGGCAACGTGATCGCAAGCCACATCGTCCCGACATCGTTGGCGATCAGCACCTCAAAGAGCAGGAGCATCATCACGAAAGCCACCGCGTGGTAGAGGATGAAGGCTCCCTTCCTGCCGAGTCGATTGGAGATCCACCCGAAGAGCACGAGCCCAAGGCCTCCGCCGATGGTGTTGAGCACCATGCTGAGCATCTCGGCGCGCTTGATCGTCTCCTTGTGCTTACCAAGCGCCGCCTGGCGCGACTCCTTGTAGGCTCTCTGCTCGGCCTCGCCGCCATCCTTCGGCGCGGAGAGCGAAACGCTCTCCAGCACGAGCGCCTCCTTCTGGGCCTCGCGAAGCAGCGCGTTTTTTCCGTAGATGTGCCCGCCCCAGAAGGTCACGAGACCGATCGAGGCCAGGCTGACGCCGATGATGGTGTTGCGCAGGTTCGCCCCCTGGAAGAGCTCGACAACTCGACCGGTCTTCTGTTGGTCGTCCGACAAGGCGCGCTCGCGGGCCTTCACCCACTGCTCCGGCTCTCGCAGCTTCCAGCGCACCCAGAGCGTCAGGACTGCGGGCGCCGCGCCGATCGCGAAGCCCCAGCGCCAGGCCGATTCACCCAGGTCGGGGTTGCCGACAATGTAGGCGCCGGCCGCCGCGGCCATCAAGGTGCCGCCGACACTCGATGCGTGGAAGATCGAGCTCATCACCGGGCGCGATCGCGCCGGCATGACCTCGGCGACCATCGCCGAGGCGACAGCCCATTCGCCGCCGACACCCATGGCGACGAAGAACCGAAGGACGACCATATGCCACGGCTCCTGCGCGAACGCGGTTACACAGGTAAAGAGCGAGTAGAAGAGGATCGTGATGATCATGGTCTTCGAACGACCGATCCTGTCGCTGAGAACCCCGAACACCACGCCGCCAAGCGCTCCTCCCAGCAGGAAGCTGCCAAACGCCCAGTCATTCCACCTCGAAACCACCGGGGCATCAGGATTTACGCCGAGCAGGGCGGGCATCGCCTCGCGCATCGAGGAAACGAAGATCTGCCCCTCGAAGACGTCGAACATCCAGCCCAGGGATGCGATCGTCAGCACCAGCCACTGGTA
>CBFHWB010000304.1:0-1968 GCA_965659285.1 Planctomycetota bacterium
AGGCCTTAACCGCTTCGATAGAGACATCGTTCCCAACGAGAGAGCCGATGCAGCCCGTGCCGGAAATGTTCCTGCCGGAGAGGATCTCCTTGACGGCAAATGGCTGCGGATGAGGCTTCAGACCAACTACGCCAACCCGGGAGTCCTGGTCTTCAGTTCCAGTGGAACTTTCCTGACCATGCAGACGATACACCCCGCTGGTCGAGCCACCACTCCAAGAGATCCCGCCAGCGGGCTCTTCAATGTTCCGGTCAATCTCAATGTCGACTGGCTCCAGGCCGCGCTTGACGATCTCAACCTTCTGACCCCCGACATGGGGATCTTGACTCTCGATGTTTCCCTCCACTCGAGCACTACGGGCGCGAGAATAGCTCTCGGCAGTTGGAGCGGAGATGTTCGGGGGCTACCCTGGATGGGATTCTCGGCCGATCTACCGGAACTTGGAAATGTGCCTGCGTTGCGGGGTGGGAAAAAGGGCGGGCGGCCTATCGGACTCCTCGAAGCTGCGCGAAGACGCCGACAGTCAATGAGGGTCAGAGCTGAACTACATCCCAGGAGCGGTGACAGCTTCTACTTCCTGGTCGGATCCTCCAATCGACACGACCTGATCCGCACTCCTGGAGAAAACTTTGATTTCCTTCGCAATGTAGAGGTTCTCTCAAGCGGAAACCTCCCGCGAATCAACAGGCCGATCGAGGTCTTCCTCGACAGCCCCTCCGCTCGAAGGGTCTCATTTCCTTACGTTGCGCTCTGGTCCTATGACGAGGACCGAGGCTGGGCCCGCTCCAGGGTCTATCTCGTCCCCTGAGCCTCCCCCCTCCCCTTCTTTTCCCCTGTTACTTCAGCAGGATTCGCAGGATTCGATTGTGTCCGGTGTCAACGACATACAGAAATCCGCGATGCCAGCGTACTCCGTGCGGACGTGCCAGTTGAATCTTCGAATCGCCGAATCCCCTGCCCAGAACGGTTGAAACCTGCCTCGTCTTCGGATCGTACTTGCGAATGGCCTTGTTCGCATCATCTGCGATGTAGACGTTCCCGCCAGGGTCACAGCATATGTGCTTGGGTGAACCAAGCAGAGCCTGCAACGCGTCTCCATCTCGAAAACCCTTCTTGCCGGTACCGGCAACAGTGTGAATCGCTCCATCTGCACGAACGACCCGCAATGCATTCCCACTACGCTCCAGGATGTACAGATTGCCAGACCCATCCGATGTGACAGCTCGCGGATCGACCAGTGGGTTTTTCACTGCAAGACCACCGTCTTTCGGAGTCCCTTTCTTCCCGTTACCTGCAACGGTACGGATGACTCCCGTCTGCAGGTCCACATTGCGAATCCGTCGATTCTTCAGATCGGCAATGTGTAGAATCTTCCTGTTCACAGACAACTCGATGCACATGGTGTAATTGAATTTTGCAGCCCTGGCCGGGCCGCCGTCGCCGGAGAAGCCCCCGGCTCCTGTTCCCGCGATCGTTTCGGTCTGAAGTGTTTCCAGATCGATGCGGCGCACACAATGATTCCAGCTGTCGGCGATCAGCAGCTTGTCATCTGCAGTGACTACACAGTTATGCGGCCCATTGAATCCGGCCCGCGAAACACCGCCGCCATCGCCTGAATAACCTTTCTTATGACGCCCGCGAAGTGTCTTCAATTCTCCCGTTCCAGATCGTCGATGAAGACTGCCGCTTGACAGCTCGACAATGTACATCGCCCCTGAAGAATCAAAATCGATTCCGAAAGGCCCCTGCAGAGGACTCTCCGCTGCCTTCCACTCGCCACCCTCCGACAGCAGGTAACCGCCCACGATGAATTCGACAGCCGGCCGGCTCTTCAGATCCTCCGCCATCAGGAATGAAAAAGAAAATCGGTCCGACCAGCCGTGGAAAACGAACACCGCGGCCAGTGTGAACGAAAGCAAAAGAGTACGGTGGAACATCAGGATTCTCTCCAGGAACTTGCTGACAGAT
>CBFHWB010000305.1:0-1904 GCA_965659285.1 Planctomycetota bacterium
CCCTCCAGGCCCGGACGCGGCGCCACTTCTTCCAGGATTGCGGCGTCGGGCTTGGAAAGATCGCCCTGGCCTCCCTGCTCACCCGTGAGCTCGCCGCCGAGACGCAAGCGCTGCCGGCCTTTCGGCTTCCGATCAAGGCCAAGCGGATCATCTACCTCTTCCAGGCGGGAGCTCCGAGCCAACTTGACCTCTTCGACTACAAGCCGAAGCTCAAGGAGCTCGAGGGTAAGCCCCTGCCGCCCTCGGTCATCAAGGGCCAGCGCTACGCCTTCATCCGGCGTGACGCGGCGGTCCTCGGGCCGCGGTTCAAGTTTGCCCGGCATGGGAAATCAGGCGCCGAGCTCTCCGACCGGCTCCCCCACCTCGCGAAGATCGTAGACGACATCGCCATCGTCAAGACCGTCAACACAAATCTCTTCAACCACGCCCCGGCGCAGCTCTTCATGAACAGCGGCAGCGGCATCCCCGGCCGCCCCAGCATGGGCTCCTGGCTCAGCTACGGCATCGGCGCCGAGGCCGACGACCTGCCGGCCTTTGTCGTGCTCAAGAGCGGCGGCGGACTGAGTGGCGGCGCCTCCCTGTGGAGCTCGGGCTTCCTGCCGTCGGAGCACCAGGGAGTGCCCTTCCGCAGCGATGGCGAGCCCATCCTGCACGTCAACAACCCCGACGGAGTCGACACCAAGGCGCAACGCGATTCCCTCGACCTGGTCCGCGACCTCAACAGGAGTCGCTTCAAGACCGTCGGCGACCCCGAGATCGCCGCCCGGATCGACGCCTACGAGATGGCCTACCGCATGCAGACCCGCGCCCCGGAGCTGATGAACTTCAAGGATGAGAAGAAGGAGACCCTCGAGCTCTACGGAGCGAAACCGGGAAACTCCGGCGCCACCTTCGCCAACAACTGCCTGCTGGCCCGGCGCCTCGCCGAGCGCGGCGTACGCTTTATCCAGGTCTACCACCAGGGATGGGACGCGCACACCAACGTCGAGGGTAACGTGAAGGATAACGCCCGGAAAACTGACCAGGCCTCAGCCGCCCTTGTCCAGGACCTCAAGCAGCGCGGCATGCTCGAAGACACCCTCGTCATCTGGGGCGGCGAGTTCGGCCGAACGCCGATGGTCGAATCCAACGTCGTCCTTGGAAGAAACAAGGGCCGCGACCATCATCCGCAGGCCTTCACTGTCTGGCTCGCCGGCGGCGGAATCAAGCAGGGAATCACCCTCGGCAGGACCGACGAGCTCGGCTTCCACATCACCGAGGACCCGGTCAATGTCCACGACCTGCACGCCACGATCCTGCGCCAGATGGGCATCGACCATGAGAAGCTGAGCTTCCGCTTCCGGGGCCTCGACTTCCGTCTCACCGGTGTTGAGAAGCAGCAGCCGGTACAGAAACTCCTGGCCTGAGCTCTCCCTGGCTCCTTATTTTTTCTGACCAGCTCGCCAGACCGGACGCGCGTTCTTTTTCAGATCGGCGTCATAGGCCTTCGCAAGCTCTTGGAGCTTCTTGACCACCTCCAGGTTCTTTCCCGCCACGTTGGTGGTTTCACCGATCTCTGCATCAAGGTCATAGAGCTCCATTCCGCCCGCAGGTTTCCCCTTGTTCTTCCTGCCGCGCCCTCCCGTCAGGCGAAGCTTCCACTTGCCCAGCCTCACCGCCTCGATGCGGTTGTTCTTATAGTAGAAGAATCCCCTGGTCTGCCGCGGGGTCGGAGTCTTCGGATCCTTGAGGGTCGCGAGGATACTCATCCCATCGATCGGATGATCCGGCAGCTTCGCGCCGGTGATCTCGGCGAGAGTCGGCAGCACGTCGATTGTCGAGGCGACATAGTCCGTCACGGTGCCGGCGGGAACCTGCCCCGGCCAGCGTACGACGGCCGGCACCCGCATACCTCCATCGTAGGT
>CBFHWB010000306.1:0-1890 GCA_965659285.1 Planctomycetota bacterium
CAGGCTGCCGACAACCTCCTCATGAGGATCGAGTATCGCTGGGACCGTGATGGAGATGAGGGACTCGGTGAGAATGGTGACGACGACAACCAGTCCTCGCTCAACCTGAATCTGGTCACCAGCTTCTAATAACCCTCTAAGGGTGATTCAAAGCTGAATCGACCATAGAGACCGGGATGGAGACAACTCCTTCCCGGTCTCTTTTTTTATGCCCGGTTTTGCCGTGGGGATTCAGGACAGGCGGCGCTTCACCTCGGCGGGAATGGCCGAGAAAGCTTCCTTGGTGGCCTGGTAGGCCTTTTTGAGACCTTCGACATCCGGGTTCTCTGATCGGGCGTAGCCCATGACAGTCTCTTCGGCTTCCACCAGCAGTTCGCAGCCGAGTGCTATTTCCGCCGCCAACTCACCGGGAACGATCGCCACGCCGTTGCAGTCGGCATGAAGCAGCTCCCCGGGGCGGATTTCGCAGCCGCCCACCCGGACCGGGACATGGGTGTCGACGATTCTGCACCAGGCATGAGAAGAGATGACCGAAGATGCCCAGCAGGGGAAGCCGAGCGCCCTGACCTGGTCGAGGTCGCGGGCTCCACCGGAGGTGATGAGCCCGACACAGCCGAAGTTCTGGTAGACGGTGCACATGACCTCCCCGAAGGTAGCTCCACAGGGCTCGGGGTCGATGTCCTCAAAGACGACGATCCGGGGAGCGGGTAGCTCCTCTTCGAAGACGCCTACCTGGTCGGCGAGGTTCGAATAGGCATCTCCTTCGACAGGCTCGGTGGCGCTCTGGAAGGTCGCGGTGCTCGCATAGCCCACGATTGGCGCCATCTCAGGGAAGCAGGCCTTGATCTCGCCGTTGAGAAAGCCTTCGTGCCTGGGACGCGCATCGAAGAGTTCGATGACGTTGAGCACGGTGGGGGTGTCGTATTGGCGCAGCTTGTCGAGAATCTCGGGGGCGATGTTTGTCATTCTTTCTCCGGGTGTAGGTCTTCCTTGGTGGGTGAGGGGGATTATGCCAGTCCCCAGCCTCCATCGTGGTCGTCTTGTTCGTAGCCCAGCTTTCCGAGGGCGGCCTCGATGACCGAGATGGAGATCTTGTGGTCCTCTATGTTTTGATCTTCTCCGAGTGTTCGGCCCCGCTTTCCCGGTGTCTCCAGGAACATGTAGACCTCGGGAGAGGTAACCTTGTCACGTACGACGCGCAGCACCTCGAGGGGATCGATGAACCCGGCTCCTTCTTCGAAGTGCCCCGTTGCGAGGAACTCGCTGTCGGTCTGCTTGAGATGGAGTTCGTAGGTCTCTTGAGGGAAAGCTTCAAGCCAGGCGCCGTAATCGCGATCGCGGTCGTCGGGGCTCTCCGCTGGGCTGATTCCGTGGCCGGTATCGTAGCAGAGGTGTACGGGGGAGGTGGTCGCGGGGTTGCTGGCGTGGTGCTCGGCCAGCAGGTCGAGCGTGCGGCGAGTCTCGGGAATGCTCGAGCAGCCCTCGCGGTGGGCGGCCGCCATCTCGACAACGAGACGGGGGACTCCCAGGCGCCGGGCGTCTTCCATCCAGCGCTTCCAGATCGCCATACCTTCATCAAAGAGCGCCTGGTAGAGGTCCGGGTCTTCGGAATCTTCCCGGTTCATGGTGAAGAGCGACAGCCCGGCGAATTCCGCCCCATAGCAGGCCGCCTGTTCGATAATAGAGAGCCCGGAGAGATAGGCGCTCTCCCTGATCTGCGGATTCTGGTGGGTGATCGCTCCAGCGTCCCGATAGACCGTAAACGCGCTGACCAGCTTCACTCCTCGCGAGGCCGCGTGCTCGGCTACACTGTGGTGATAATCTTTGAACGCTTCGGGAGACTGGCTGTAGAAACCGGGGCCAAAATCATTATCGGCCACCATTTCAAGA
>CBFHWB010000307.1:0-1873 GCA_965659285.1 Planctomycetota bacterium
TGAATTCACCGATGAGAAGACGGTTAAAGCGCTGGCGCGAGAGTTCAAAAGAAGTGGCTACCACCTGCGCGACCTGATTGCCCGGGTGGTTGAGACCGAGGCCTTCAGGACGAAGTAAGTAAAGGCAATCCATGACGAAGTCCCCTCTTGCAGGAGCTGACCTGGGGAGTTCCTTGTTCCTGTTTTGCACATCCCGGAGCCTGCCCGGAAGAGATCTGGCCTCATGCAAATCCTGAGAATAACCCTCTTGCTGGTCTTCGTCAGTGCCTGGTCGGTCAGGGCGGCCGAGGATGGTGCCGGCCTGGTGACGCTGGAAAAGGCCAGGGAGGAGGGCCGGGTGAAATCCAGGTTCTTGAAAGAGAGCCAGGCAGACCAGGGAAACGCCCAGGTAATTCCGCGGGCGAATCTGGCTCCCTTCCAGGCATCGATTGGTCCCATCTTGAAGAAGAATTGCGTGGCCTGTCATGGGCCCAGGAAGTCTTCGGGAAGGCTTCGTGTCGACAAGTTAAACCCGGATTTGTTGACTGGGCCGGATGTTGAGCGCTGGCGGGAGATCTACAACGTGATCGGTAACTCAGAGATGCCTCCGGCCGACAAGCCGGATTATGCGCTGGCAGATGCGGATCGCGGCAGGATTGTTAACTGGCTTGGCGCCGAGTTGAAGAAGGCGTATATCCTGCGGCGTAACAGCGAAGAGCGCTCGTCTTTCCGACGCCTGACCCGGTACGAATATAACTACGCTCTCCAGGACTTGCTGGGTTTGCACTATGACCTCGCCTCTCGTCTTCCTCCGGAAGCCGTGTCCGAGGAGGGATTCAAGAACCGTTCTGAAATGCTGCAGATGTCAGCCCTGCAATTCGCGACCTATCGTGAGATCGGCATCAAGGCTCTGAAGCGAGCCACCGTGAGTGGCGACCGTCCCAAGGCGGTTACCTATATCATCGCGATGCAGGAAGAGATGGACCGGCTCCTGGCGGGAAAGAAACCAAGGTTATTTGACAAGGCTGATAAGAATTACCGCAACAACAGAAAACGGCAGCATTTGTTGAACCTGGAATCGGGTAAGGGCGTTCATTTCTCCCCTGGCAAGCCGAATCCCAGGCCGGATGCTGTCGTGGGGCAGGTGCCCGGGGTTTCGCCGGTGGTCCTGGCGCTTCCCCGGTCCAATGAGCTCAAGTTGAACCTGGATCGTTTCCTGCCTGACGAGGGAATCATGCGTGTTCGCATCCGTGCCGGGCGCAGCAACATGAATGCGAATGAGCATGCAGGGCTGCGACTGATCTTCAGCGCGCATACCAGTAATAACGCGAATTTCTCCCAGGTGATCAGCCAGCAGGACCTTCCCGTTACCGCGCCCGCGGATAAACCACAATGGATTGACTTCCATATCCCCCTGGCTGATATCCAGCGTAACCCGTTCAGGAAACTCGCCACGAAATTTCCAAGACGGGGTGAGTTCCTGACGATTCGAAATGTCTCCACTGCGCGGAGTCGAGAAGAACCCCTCCAGGTTCTTATCAATCACATCGAGATCAGTGCTCCGTTTTATGCGCAGTGGCCGCCTCAAACCCACCGGGATATTTTCTTCGAGAGTAAGAATAAAAGCGATGAGGAGAGCTATGGCCGCGAGGTGCTCGGCCGCTTCCTGCAGCGTGCCTGGCGCCGTCCCGCGACCTCACGAGAGGTGGACCAGTTCATGGCCCTGTTTACCAGCTACCGCCCAGGGTTTTCGCACTTCGAAGATGCCATGGTGGAAGTGTTGGCAACTGTCCTGGCCGCGCCGGAGTTTCTCTACCTGACGCAGGAAGTTGCCGCGGACCAGGCCGGGAAGCCGGGGACGATCAGTGAGCTGGAGTTGGCCAGCCGTCTCTCG
>CBFHWB010000308.1:0-1787 GCA_965659285.1 Planctomycetota bacterium
AGAATCACTGCAAGGGCATTGAACGCGAACTGGCTCTGCCTCTGATGCGCCGTGGTGATTTTTCCGGCGCGGTTCTCCGTTGCGGCATCGCCCTGGTGGATATGGCGAAAGCCGGTCCGGATGGCAGGGTTCCGGGGCTTGATCCCAGCGCGGAGCTTCCCGCATCCACCCGGGGCAGGCCTCCGGCGGAGTCTTCCATTCCGGCCGCGGATGAAGTTGAGATTCCGCCTGTAGCCGAGAGTGAAGCCCCTGACCCTGGAGGCGAGGGCGGCGGGGACAATGATGGGCTGGGTCAATACCTGGTCTCAGCGGCCGGTACGATGTGGCTTTATATTGGGATTGTTGTCGTGGTAGTTGTCGGTGGTGTGTGCCTGTTCGAATGGCTCCAGGAACGGAAGAAATTAAGAGGGTTTAAGAGCTGATCAAAGCGGTCGACCTCTTCGGATATCCAGCTGTCCCGGTTTGTCTTCGCCTGGTGGCCGCCCTGCTGGTTCTCTGTTTTTCTCGAGCTCGTTGCCCGGCGGGCTCTGTCCTCATCGCTGAGTGATCTCAAGGCCGCAGCCGGCACTTCGAGCAGTTCCTGCACGTTAACCCGCTCGACAGCGGCTTCCTTTTTGTCGGGGTTCTTTTCCTGAAAACGTCCCGGGGAGCTATTATAAAGACCTTGAGCAAGCCGGTGGATGAGTGAAGGTGGTATGGAACAGGTAACAGCTCCGTTCAGCGAGGCGATGGAGAGATACTGGGGGTACGAGAGTTTTCTCCCCCTGCAGTCCGAGGCGATGCGGGCCATCTCAGAAGGCCGCGATTCGGTTGTCGTGTTGCCCACCGGCGGCGGGAAGTCGCTGTGTTACCAGGCGCCGGCGGTTACCGCTGAGGCCGCGGCCAACGGTGGTCTCGCGGTGGTCGTCTCGCCGCTCATTTCCCTGATGAAGGACCAGGTCGACTCGCTGCGGGCCAACGGCATCGAGGCGGCCTTTATCAACTCGTCGATCGAGTTCGAGGAGCGCGACCAGGTGCGGGCGAGAATCAGGGCCGGAGAGCTTCGGCTCCTCTACCTTGCTCCCGAGGGGCTCCTGCGGGAAAACATGCTGGCCTTCCTCGCTACCCACGGGAACCTGTCCTACTTCGCGATTGACGAGGCGCATTGCATCAGCCAGTGGGGGCATGACTTCCGTCCGGAGTACCGGGCCCTCGGCTCGCTCAAGGAGATCTTCCCCGGCATCTCGATGCACGCCTACACGGCCACGGCCACCGACCAGGTCCGCTGCGATATCGCCCGGCAGCTCGGCCTTGTCGATGCGGAATATCTCGTCGGCTCCTTTCACCGGCCGAACCTGGTCTACCGGGTCAGCCGTACCGATGGGCTCTTCGGCCAGGTATGCAGGGTGATGGACAAATATCCAGGCAGCTCGGGCATCATCTACACCATCAGCCGGAAGAAGGTCGAGCAGCTGAGCGCGAAACTGAACCGGGAGGGCTACCGCACCCTGCCTTATCACGCAGGGCTGAGCTCAGAGGAGCGCGATCGGAACCAGGATGCCTTCATCCGGGAGAAGGTCGACGTGATCGTCGCCACGGTCGCCTTCGGCATGGGGATCGACAAGTCCAACGTTCGCTACGTGATCCACGCCGGCATGCCCAAGTCCCTGGAGCACTACCAGCAGGAGAGTGGGCGCGCGGGCCGGGACAACCTCGAGGCGGAGTGCCGCCTGTTCTTCTCCGGCGGCGACTACATGATCTGGAAGAGTATCATCGAGGACAGCGAGGCCGGCACGGGAGATGCGGCC
>CBFHWB010000309.1:0-1774 GCA_965659285.1 Planctomycetota bacterium
CTGACCGCGCGCGTCATGGTCAACCGAACCTGGCACCATCTCTTCGGGCGGGGAATCGTTCGAACGGTTGACAACTTCGGAGAGACCGGCGAGCGCCCCACCCACCCTGAGCTGCTCGACCATCTCGCCCTCAGCTTCCAGGAGGATGCCTGGTCAGTAAAAAATCTTATCCGCCGGATGGTCCTGAGCCGGACCTATCGTATGAGCTCAAACTACAGCGAGGCCCATTACGCTGTCGACCCGGGTAATGAGCTGCTCTGGCGCATGCGGCAGAAACGCCTCGACGCCGAGAGCCTGAGGGATTCGATGCTCGCCATCGGAGGGGAGCTCGAGTTCTCGCGGCCGGTCGGTTCACCCGTCATGAAGCTCCCCATCAACGAGATCGGCAGGAGCCTCGCCCGGGCGAAAAAAACACTCGATGGGAACTACCGAAGCGTCTACCTGCCCATCATGCGCAGCTTCGTGCCGCAGATCCTGCAGACCTTTGATTTCGCCGAGCCCAGCATGGTCAAGGGAAGCCGCGATGTCACGACCGTGCCGACCCAGGCTCTCTACCTGATGAACAACCCCTTCGTTCACAGGCAATCGAAGAACCTCGCCCGGATCCTGATGGACAAAGATGGCCTCACCAACGCTGAACGCATCGAGCTGGCCTACAAGCTCGCCCTCTCGCGCGCCCCGACCACCTTCGAGGCGATCCGGTCGCTGACCTATCTGAAAAGCTTCCAGGACAGGAACGAAAAAGGCTCGAACCCCGACCTGAACGCCCTGGCAAGTCTCTGCCACGCGCTCTTCTCTGTAGCTGAATTCCGCTACCTCAACTGATCGCTACCTCAACCAACCATTGCCAAGATATAGAAACATGAACAGAACGCCTGAAAGCTACTCCCCGGAAATCAACGACTTGCTCTCGAGACGAAGTCTCCTGCAGACAGCTTCCTGTGGCTTCGGCTACATGGCCCTGATGGGAATGTGCGGTGAGGCCGCGGCGCGTGATGACACCTACAAGAACCCCCTCGCGGTTCGTCCCTCGCATTTCAACCCCAGCGCCAAGCGGGTGATCTTTCTCTTCATGCAGGGTGGTCCCCCACAGGTGGACACCTTTGACTACAAGCCCCAGCTCCAGAAAAACGGCGGCAAGAAGGTCGGCAATGGAACCCTGATGCCCTCCCCCTTCAAGTTCAACCGCGCGGGCAAAAGCGGGCTGCAGATCTCCGAGGCCTTCCCGAATCTCGCGAAGCATGCCGATGACCTGTGCCTTCTCAACGGCATGCACACCACCAACCCCGCCCACCCGCAGGCGACGATTCTCGCCCACACCGGCAGCATCAACTTCGTGCGCCCCTCGGTGGGTTCCTGGGTGCTCTACGGGCTCGGGACCGAGAACAACGACCTGCCCGGCTTCATCACGATCAATCCGCCCAACCGTCTCGGCGGGGCCCAGAACTACGGCAGCGCCTTCCTTCCCGCCTGCTTCCAGGGAACCCCGATCGGTGGACAGGGAGCCAGCTCGCTGCCGAACCTCTACAACCGTGAGCTGACCTCCGCCCAGCAGCGCAAGCAGCTCGACCTGGTTCAGAAAATGAACCGCGAATTACGCGAGCGCTCGGGTATCAACGATGAACTCGACGGGGTCATCGAATCCTTCGAGCTGGCCTTCCGCATGCAGGGCAAGGTTCCCGAGGTCATGGACATCAAGAATGAATCGCAGAAGACCCTCGCCAACTACGGCATCGGCCGCGGCAAGGCGAGTGACGCCTTCGGCAAGCAGTGC
>CBFHWB010000310.1:0-1561 GCA_965659285.1 Planctomycetota bacterium
GGCGAACTGGGCGCGAGCGCGACCAGGGTTGACTTCACGCTGCCTGCCGTTGCGATCGATGATTGTGACGGTAGCGTTGAGGTCTTCTGCGATCCGGTCTCCGGCAGCCTCTTCCCCGTCGGTAGCACCACGGTTATCTGTATGGCGCGAGATGCGGCCGGAAACACCGCCAACTGTACCTTTACGGTTGAGGTCGTGGATGTATCCGCTCCGGTGCTTGAGTGCCCAGGCAATGTGATTGCCCAGTGTGACGCGCTTGATGGAGTCATCGTCGACTATCCTCAGCCTGTGGTGACCAACGAGTGTGTTGGCGAGCCTGTCATAGTTTGTGATCCTCCCTCGGGCTCGTTCTTCCAGCCTGGTACGACCACGATCACCTGTACGGCGACGGATGAAGCCGGCAACTCGAGCAGCTGTACCTTCGACGTGATTGTCGAGTGCGCTTCGGTACTTCGAGGAGACTCGAATGCCAGCGGCGAGATCGACATTTCCGACGTCAGCTTCACCCTCGACTACTTCTACAATGGTGGAGCTGAGCCGCCTTGTCCGGCGGCCGCCGACTCGACCGCCAATGGTCGCATCAACATCGCGGATGTGGTCTTTACCCTGAACTACCTCTTCAGGAATGGACCAGAGCACCCGCTGCTGTTGGATTGCAACCTGGATCGCGCCTTTAAATAGGAGCGGGCCTGCTTAAGCTGAATAGAAACTCCCCCCTCAACTTTGAGGGGGGAGTTGTTTATTTAGGCCTCCGGGTGCAGCGCTCTACCGGCAATGCGGGCAAGCAGCCCGGGCCACAGGCTAACCCTTTCCTTGCCTGTCTTCCGAGCCTCGAATAAGCTGTTAGTTGACCTTAGTTGGATATAATTTGGATCCCCGTGCGGAAATGCGAGCTACCTGGTTCATAACAGTGATTCTGCTGCCCCTGGCAGCCTGCGCGGATGACGTCTTTCAGAAGGACGTGCTGCCGGTGCTGCGTGAGCATTGTTTCGGCTGTCATGGTCCCGAGAAACAGAAGGGCAAGCTGAGGCTCGATACGCTCAGCCTCGACTTTGACCGCGGCGAGGCCGCCGAGCGCTGGCACGATGCCCTCAACAAGCTCAGCCTCGGGGAGATGCCGCCGGAGGACAAGTCGCAGCTCACCGGGGAAGAACGCCGGATTCTGACAGGCTGGCTCCGGGGCCGCCTTGATGCCGCTGCCCGGGCGCGGCGTTCCACAGGTGGCCGGGTCGTGCTGCGGCGCCTGACTCGCTACGAGTACGCCAACACCCTGCGCGATCTGCTCGGTCTCGACCTCGACTTTGCCAGCGGGCTGCCGCCGGAGCCCAAGTCCGCCGATGGCTTCAAGAACAACGGTGGGGCGCTGGGGATGTCGGCCGAGCAGTTGGAGTATTACCTGCAGATCGCCCGTGATGCTCTCTCCAAGGCGATTGTCGAGGGAGAGAGGCCCGATGTGGTCAAGCTCAGGGTGGAGAAGAGCTCGCCGGTTCGACGGATCAAGGGAGAGGTGAGCAACCTGATCGCCCCCGGCGGGCAGTTTCTCGCCAAGCTGGATGAATTC
>CBFHWB010000311.1:0-1365 GCA_965659285.1 Planctomycetota bacterium
ATCGGCCAGCCGGAAGGTCGACTCAGGAGGAACATTTTTATCCAACTCGCCGACGATGAGCATCAACTTGCCCTCGAGACGATGGGCGTTGTCGATGTTCGAGCTGGCGGAATAATGTTCTCCGACTGGATAACCCATCCACTGCTCATTCCAGGATGACTTGTCCATCCGGTTGTCATGGCAACCGCAGGCCGACACCGCCACCTTGTAGAACTCGGGAAAAAAGAGAAGCGCCCCGGTCGAGCTCTGCCCGCCGGCCGAGCCGCCGTAGATTCCCACGCGGGTGGTGTCGTACCAGGAGTACTTCTTCGCCACGGCTTTGTGCCAGAGGATACGGTCGGGGAAGCCTGCGTCCTTCAGGTTCTGCCAGCAGACATCGTGAAAGGCCTTGGAGCGATTGGCCGTCCCCATACCATCGATCTTGACGACGACGAAGCCCATATCGGTCCAGGATGAATAGCGCCGCGATGAGCTGAAGCTCTTGGGTACGTAGGAATCATGCGGTCCGGCGTACATGGATTCGAGCACCGGGTATTTCTTCGTCGGGTCATAGTCTTTCGGCCGGCAGATGAACCCCCAGATCCCGGTCTTCCCATCCCGCCCCTTGGCCGAGAACACCTCGGGCGCTTCCCATCCGCTCGCATCCAGTTCGCTGATGTCGGATTCTTCCAGCCTGCAGAGCAGCTTCCCAGTGGAGACCCGCCGCAATTCATTCACCGGCGCCATATCGACGCGGGAATAGGTATCGATGATATATTTGCGGTCCGGCGAGTAACGGATCCCATGGGTGCCGTCACCGTCGGTCAGCGCGGTGAGCCCGCCACCATCGAAGTTTACCCGGTAGTAATGAATGAGGTACGGATCCTGCCCCGGGTTCTTCCCGGAAGCGCGAAACCAGATCTGCCGCTTCTCTTCGTCGATCTTATCGACATAGCGCAGGACGTACTCGCCTTTGGTAACCTGCTTCTGTTTCCCCGTGGCGACATCCACCAGGTAGAGGTGCCGCCAGCCATCCTGCTCGGAGATATAGACAATCTCCCGGCTCTTCTTCAGCCAGGTCACCAGCGAGGTGCCGTAGTCCTTCGGATGCTCGGTCCAGATGAAGGTCTCAGATTTCTCATCGATGATGTCACGCGCCTTGCCGGTGAAGACATCGACCTCAACGAGGCGGAAGCGCTGGTGGCCACGGTCGACCTTCCAATAGGTGAAGGTACGCCCATCGAGTGACCAGCGCATATTCGGCCAGCGAAAGTCAATCACATCGACCTCCGGCTTCACATGAAGCTTCTTCTCTACATCGAACCAGTTGAGCTCAAAGTGGGTGAACTTATCCCCCGGCAGCGCGTAGCGCCGGGTGTGGAGCTT
>CBFHWB010000312.1:0-1313 GCA_965659285.1 Planctomycetota bacterium
TCTTCCTCTTCCAGCTCGGCGAAGACGGGGATTGAGAGAACCTCCCCGGCAAGCTTCTCGGAGATGGGTAGATCTCCTGTCTCTCCCCCCAGCGAGCTGAAGCATCCCTGGAGGTGCAAGGGGACAGGATAGTAGATCTCCGATGCGACGGTATTCGCAGCCAGGAATTCACGTAGAGCTTCACGGGTCGCTCCGTTTTCGCAACGCAGGGTGTATTGATTGTAGATGTGCCTCGATGGCGAGGTCTCCGGCAATCGAAGCGGGGGGTTGGGTCCCGAGGTGAGCCCCGCGGCCTCCAGCAGGCTCGTGTAGGTGGCGGCATTCTCCGCGCGTCGCAGAGATGAGGCATCGAGACGGCGAAGGCGCGGCCGGATCAGCGCGGCCTGCAGGGCGTCAAGCCGGAAGTTTCCGCCGATGACGCCGTGGTGATATTTGGGCGCGCTTCCGTGGACACGCAGGATGCGGATCTTTTCGGCAAGCTTCGCATCGTTGCAGGTAACGAGCCCGCCATCACCGCAGGCGCCGAGATTCTTGGTAGGAAAGAAGGAGAAGCAGCCCATCTTTCCCATCGACCCGGCCCGCCGCCCGTCGTATTCAGCCCCGATGGCCTGGGCCGCATCCTCGATTACGTGGATTCCGTGACGCCCGGCGAGTTCGAGTATCGGGTCCATATCAGCGCAGCGGCCGTAGAGATGGACCGGGATGATAGCCTTTGTGTGCTCGGTTATTTTGCGTTCTATATCTTCCGGGTCGCAGTTGAAGCTGGCCTCGAGTACATCAACGAATACCGGTCGCGCGCCGGTTCTCGAGATGCATCCCGCGGTAGCGAAGAAGGTGAAGCCTGGGCAGATCACTTCGTCGCCCTCTCCTATGCCCAGCGCCATGAGCGCGACCAGGAGGGCATCGGTTCCGGAGGAGACTCCGATGGCATGCTCGGCCCCGCAGTAGCTCGCGCATTCCTCCTCAAGGGCCTCGACCTCGGGTCCGAGAATGAAATAGCCGCTCTTGAGGACCCGGGTAAAGGCGTCCTGCAACTCGGCCTCGAGCTCTGGATCGAGTCTTTTTAAATCCAGCAGCGGGACGTCTCTCACAGTTACCTCGTTATTGGTTGTGTCCACGCTGAATCATCCTCACCGGCCCGCTCGGGGCGAGGGGGCTTGCTTTCAATAGGAGAGATCATCCAATGCCCTTGCTCTTCGGGCAAGCCTCATTCGGAGGAAGATTGGCGGTGCCGGAAGTCCGGGTGGGGGCGGGAGCGGGTTTTTATCCGGCAATCAGCCCTAACCCGCCGTTTTCTTTATCTTTTAAGGGGC
>CBFHWB010000313.1:0-1017 GCA_965659285.1 Planctomycetota bacterium
TACCAGGGCGACCACATGCTGGGTGAGCTTCTCGACGCGCTCGAGCGAACCGGCCAGGCGAAGAACACCCTGGTGATCGCCACTGGTGACAACGGCGCAGCCAAACGTCCTTATCCGCCGCTGCGTGAAGCCAAGAGCAGCATCTACGAGGGCGGGCATCGCGAGCCCTTCGTCGCGCGCTGGCCGGGACGGATCAAGTCGGGGACTGTCAATCACCAGACCATCTGTCTGAATGATCTTTTCGCCACCTGCGCTGACATCCTGGAGGCAAAGCTCCCCGCGAATGCCGCCGAAGACAGCGTGAGTATTCTCCCCTGTCTCCTGGGTAAGGCGACCGGCCCTGTCCGTGAAGCCACGATCCACCAGGCACCCGGTGGCCTCGCCATACGCCAGGGATCCTGGAAGCTCGTCTCTCATCGAAGCGGAGAGCGGGAGCTCTTCAACCTGGAGTCCGACATCAGTGAAACGAAAAACGTCGCGCCGGAGAATAAGGATGTCGTCAAGCGGTTGGCTGGGCTGATGCAGAGCTACATCGATCGAGGTCGCAGTACGCCGGGGGCTGTACAAAAGAACGAGTTTGATTTATCCGTATCCTTCGGCGGCAAAGACAGCAAAAAGAAGAGGCGCAGGAAGGCCAGGGAGCGACAATGATTCCTCGCAGGCAGCTCGCATTGGAGAAGAAACTCATGAGACCAGGTGGCATCCTGATAACGATCACGTCGCTGCTGGCGATGATCGTACTGCTTTGCTCCAGCCGAACGGTCCTGGCGAAAGACCAACGCCCCAACATTCTCTTTATCATCGCCGACGACCAGTCGCCCTTTGACCTGAAGGTCTACAATCCGAGGTCCGAGCTCCAGACGCCGAACATCGACCGGCTCGCCGAGGGTGGCATGGTCTTTGACTCAGCCCACCACATGGGAGCCTGGGTCGGGGGGGTCTGTACGCCCTCGCGTCACATGGTCATGAGCGGCCGGACGCTCTGGCACATTCCCGACAAGCCCGGACGGATCATGA